>CBIHRX010000178.1:0-13721 GCA_966212555.1 uncultured Massilia sp. | reverse complement strand
GAACCCAGCGGCAAAAGTTAACTATGGTTAGCTTTGCGTAAGTCTCGGAGAACGGAACGCCTGAAGCACGGCGCGTTCGTCTTCACGAGTAACGTGGACGGCCAGTTCCAGCGCGCCGGTTTTCCCGACGACCGCCTCGTCGAATGCCACGGCTCCATCCACCACCTGCAATGCACACGCCCGTGCGGCGATGCCATCTGGCCTGCCGCTGCCGTCGCGCCCGACATCGATCCCGCGACCTGCCTGATGGCGCCGCCGCTGCCCCGCTGTCCGCACTGCGGCGCCCTGGCGCGGCCGAACATCCTGATGTTCGGCGACGGCCGCTGGCTGGACGCGCGCACGGAAGCGCAGTACGCCCGCTTCGGCCGCTGGCGCGCGCAGGTCGCAAACCTCGTCGTCATCGAACTGGGCGCCGGCACGGACGTGCCTTCCGTACGGCGCATGTGCGAAGCGCAGGGGGCGCCGCTCGTGCGCGTCAATCCGCGCGAGCCGGATGTCCGTCCCGGCCGGGGCGTCGGCGTGGCGATGGGCGCGCTGGACGCGCTCACTACCCTCCATGCATTGCTGGATTGACGCCGCCCGATCCCCGGAAAAATCTCGATGATGGATCAAGTCCGAGACCTAAGGCATTGATTCGACGGGATTAATTTTAATATCCACAAGAAATGTGGATAACTGTGTGGACAAGCGCCTCTTGACAAGCCGGAAGCCCAGTATTGATGCGGGTTTCAACAAACTGCCCATTGAACGGGCAAAATCGAAATCCAATAAAATCAAGGAGTTATCGTTGCCCGCGTTTTAAGCAAGCACTGGAGCTTAGGCAAATTCCTACAAAATCGACCCAGCGGGGATAACTTTGTCACGCTGTTCCGATTCTGCCCACTTTTGCCGTCATCTTGCCGTCATTTTCACTTCCACGCGTTACGCGCCCGTTCGCGCACCATCATCCGCACGCTGTCCGGCATTGGCTTGCGCACCTGCAACGTTTCGGCAGTCGTCCACACGCATTCCTCGAAATGCTTGAGCATCACGGGCGTGACGAAGCGCGTGCGCTGCGCGTACACGTGGCGGTCGCCCATCTGCGCCTGCTGCTTGATGAAGAAGCGGTTCGGGACGATGAGGTGCAGGTGTTCCTTCGCGCGCGTCATGGCCACGTACAGCAGGCGGCGTTCTTCTTCGATATCGTCGGCGCTCCCCGTCGCCATGTCGGACGGGATGCACCCGTCGACCACGTTCAGCACGTGCACGGCCTTCCACTCCTGGCCCTTGGCCGAGTGGATCGTCGACAGGATCAGGTAATCCTCGTCCAGCAGCGGCGGGCCGGCGCGGTCGCTCGTCGCTTCGGGCGGATCGAGCGTCAGCTCGGTGAGGAAGTTCTCGCGCGAGCCATAGCCCCCGGCCAGCGCCACCAGCTGGTCGAGGTCGGCGGCGCGCACGGGCGCGTCGTCGTGCAGGCGCTCGAGATGCGGCAGATACCAGTCCCGGACGAGTTCGATCTCCAGCGGCCAGCGCAGGCCCGTCGTGCGCAAGGTGCGGAACAGCGCGGTAAATTGCTCCCACTCCCCTTGCGCGCGCGGCGGCGCGGAAAACGCTTCGATGGCCGCGACGGGATCCGCCGCCTCCGCCACCGCATCGAGCAGACGGGCGGCCGTCGCCGGGCCTATGCCGGGAATCAGTTGCACGACGCGGAAACCGGCCACGCGACCCGCCGGATTCTGGGCGAAGCGCAGCATGGCGAGCACGTCCTTGATGTGCGCCGCTTCCAGGAACTTGAGGCCGCCGAACTTGACGAACGGGATGTTCCGCCGCACGAGTTCCAGCTCCAGCGCCGCGCTGTGGCTGGCGGCGCGGAACAGCACGGCCTGCTGCTTCAGGCCGATGCCCGCCTCGCGCTGTTCCAGCACGCGGTTGCACACCCAGCGGGCCTGTTCGGCCTCGTCCGGGATCAGCACGAGTTGCGGCTTGCCGGTGGCAGCCTTATCCGTCCACAAGGTCTTCGCGTGGCGCTCCAGCGCTGCGGCGATGACGGCGTTCGACGCGTCGAGGATGGGCTGCGTCGAACGGTAGTTGCGGTCCAGCGTGATCAGGCGCGTGTGCTCGCCGAACTGCTTCGGGAAGTCGAGGATGTTGCGCACGGTCGCGCCGCGGAACGAATAGATCGATTGCGCATCGTCGCCGACGACCATCACGCCCCGTCCGTCCGGCTTCATGCCTTGCAGGATCGCGGCCTGCAGACGGTTCGTGTCCTGGTATTCGTCGACGAGCACGTGGTCGAACAGCGCGCCCAGTTCCGGCCCGAGTTCCGGATCGGATGCCATCTCGGCCCAGAACAGCAGCAGGTCGTCGTAGTCGAGCACGTTCTGTTCCTGCTTGGCGTCCACGTAGGCGCCGAACAGGCGCTTGAGCTGTTCTTCCCACTCGCTGCACCACGGGAAGGTCGACTGCAGCACGTCGGCCAGCGGCTCGCGGCTGTTGACGGCGCGCGAGTAGATCGCGAGGCACGTGCCTTTCAGCGGAAAGCGTTTCTGGCCCGTCGATGCGCCCAGGCCGACGTCCTGGCGCACGAGTCCCATCAGGTCTTCGGAATCGGCGCGGTCGTGGATCGTGAACGACGCTTCGAGCCCGATGCGGCCCGCGTATTCGCGCAGCAGGCGCGCACCGATGCTGTGGAACGTACCGGCCCACGGCAGGCTGCCCGCGGCCGTCGACGCCGTGCCCAGCACGCGCTGCAACACGCCGGCGGCGCGCTGGCCCATCTCATTGGCCGCGCGGCGCGAAAACGTCAGCAGCAGGATGCGCTGCGGATCGCCGCCTGCCAGGATCAGCTTCGCCACGCGGTGCGCCAGCGTATTCGTCTTGCCCGAGCCGGCACCCGCGACCACCAGCAGCGGCCGGACCATCCCCGCGCCCACGTCGTGCTCGACGGCGGCGCGTTGCTCGGCATTCAGGCCGGCGAACGGATCGGCGGGCGCGGCGGGTCGGGAAACGGGGGTGGCGGTGGCGGCGGACATGGCGGTCGAGGATAGATGCTCAACTGTACATTTGTCCAGTATCTTTATGCAAGCACGGATGTCGACGTCGCAAAACAGCGTCAACGGACACGGCCGCTCATGACCCCGTCCGCTCCGCTTGCCTCTTCAACAAGGCTTGTTCAGATATCCACAAAAACTGTGTATAAGTTTGTGGAAAAACACCCTCTTGACATGCCAAAACCAAGCAGGAATGCGGGTTTCAACAATTTGCCCGTTGCGTGGGCAAAACTCAACCTTCACAAAATCAATGAGTTACCAAGTCAAGTGACGCACGAATCGAAAAAATATGCAAGATGCAATCGAGCAAGATTGTGCACAACCGTCGAGCTTGTCGCTTATTGGCTCCCTTATCTGCACCACGAACGCCTGCGCCCCGGCTCCGTCAGCACGCGCTCGATGACGTCGTTCCCGACGTTCTGGGAACGCATGTATTCCACGGCGGACATCGTATTGCTGCGCTGCTGGAGTGCAATACCCAGGTCGACGATATCCTTCTGGTGCGTATCGCGCCGCTGGTAGGGAACGGTCACCTGACCGTCTTCAAGCTCGAGGGTGTCTTGGTTCATCGCAGTTCCTGACTTTGATGGATTGAAGGGATTGCTGCCTAACGAGTATTTCCCACCTTTGGCCAAAGTCAAGATTATTTTTCAATTAATGTGGCACGCGTTTGTGAATTCCTCATGACAAACCCGTACGGCATGCGCGCGCCGCGCCCTTTTCGCTGCGCCTAGAATGCATTCGTCATTCAACCATCACGAGGACGACATGAGCGCAATGCCCGACCCCGACCTGAAACCCGGCGATGAAGCCGAACCCGGCACGCCAGGCGCCGGCGAAGACCTGTGCGAAACCTGCGGCGGCAGCGGCAAGCTGGCCGACGGCAAGACCTGTCCCGAATGCGAAGGCACGGGACGCGTGATGCGGGGCATCGGCGGCGGCTGACCGCCACATGGACAGGATGCCGGGCGCGGCGCGATAATCGGAGGATGAATGCCACGCCCAGCTCCCCGCAGTCCGAGACCCCAGCCACCGCCAACCGCCCCCGCTCCCTCGCCGACCTGTTCATTTCCTTCACCTTGCTGGCCCTGCAGGGCTTCGGCGGCGTGCTGGCCATCGTCCAGCGCGAAATCGTCGACCGCAAGCGCTGGCTGACCCAGGAAGAATTCATCGAAGACTGGGCCGTCGCCCAGATCATGCCCGGGCCGAACGTCGTCAACCTGTCGCTGATGATCGGCGGTCGCCATTTCGGCGTCGCCGGCGCCCTCGCCGCACTGGCCGGCTTGCTGACCGTGCCCCTGGTCCTCGTCATCGGGCTGGCCGTGCTGCACGACCGCTTCGCCGACAGCCCCGTCGTGGCCGGCGCGCTGCACGGCATGGCCGCCGTCTGCGCGGGCCTGATCGGCGCGGCCGGCCTGCGCCTGGCGGGGGCGCTGAAGAAGAGCCCGATGCCCCTGTCCTGGTGCCTGGCCATCAGCGCGGCCGGCTTCATCCTCGTCGCGTTCCTCAAGTGCCCCCTCCCCTGGGTGCTGTTCGGCCTCGGCGGCCTGGCCTGCGTACTTACCTGGCGCCGCCTCGCATCATGACCGCGCCCCTGCACCTCGCGCTGGACTGGGCCGACTGGCTCAGCCTGTTCGGCCATTTCCTCCTGATGTCGCTGATGTCGGTCGGCGGCGCCATCTCGACGTCGTCCGAGATGCACCGCTTCCTCGTCGAACAGCACCACTGGCTGACCCAGGAACAGTTCAACCAGTCCATCGCGCTGGCCCAGGCCGCACCGGGGCCGAACGTCCTGTTCGTCGCCCTGATGGGGTGGCACGTCGGCATGAATGCCGGCAGCACGGCGGCCGCGCTGTTCGGCGTGCTCGTCACGATGGTCGGCATCATGACGCCCTCCACGATCATCACGTACACGGCCGCCCGCTGGGGCCACCGCAACCGCGACCTGCGCGCCGTCCGGGCCTTCAAGCAGGGCATGGCGCCCATCGTGATCGCGCTGCTGCTGTCCACGGCCTGGATCATGGCCAGTTCCGCCGGCGCCGGCGCCGGTGCCGGTGCCGGTGCGGGCGCCGATGCCCCGATCGCGCCCGCCGTCCTGGCGAACTGGCCCCTGTGGCTCACGGCGGTGGTCAGCGGCCTGATCATCTGGCGCACGCGCATCCACCTGCTGTGGCTGCTCGCGGCCGGCGCCGTGCTGGGGGCGCTCGGCCTGATCTGACGCGCAATGGCGGCCCGCCACCGGACCGGGCATACTTGCGCTTTCGATCAGCCAACCATACCGATGGACCGAGCCATGCCCGAACTCCTCAGCGAACACGTTTGTTTCGACGGCGTCCAGCGCTTCTACAAATTCGATTCCGCCGCCATCGGCCTGCCGATGCGTTTTTCCGTGTACCTCCCGCCCGGCGCGCAAGGCAAGCGCCTGCCCGTGTTGTTCTACCTCGCCGGCCTGACCTGCACCGAAGAGACCTTCATGATCAAGGCCGGCGCCCAGCGCGTGGCGGCGCAGGAAGGCCTGATCCTCGTTGCGCCCGACACGAGCCCGCGCGGCGCCGGCGTGCCCGGCGAGGCGGACGACTGGGACTTCGGCGCCGGCGCCGGCTTCTACGTGGACGCCACGCGCGAGCCGTGGTCGACGCACTACCGCATGTACAGCCACATCCTGGAACTGCGCGACCTCGTGCTGGCCACGCTGCCGGCCGACCCGGCGCGCGTGGGCATCTTCGGCCACTCCATGGGCGGCCACGGCGCGTTGATGCTGGCGCTGCGCAACCCCGGCCTGTTCCGCTCCGTGTCGGCCTTCGCCCCCATCGCCGCGCCGTCGCGCTGCCCGTGGGGCGAGAAGGCGTTCGGTGGCTACCTCGGCCCGGACCGCGACGCGTGGCGCGTCCATGATGCGACCGAACTGATGGCGTGCGCCGACGCCCCGCCCTTCCCCAAGGGCATCCTGATCGACCAGGGCCTGGCCGACAAATTCCTGGCCGAGCAACTGTACCCGGGCGCGTTCGAGGAAGCCTGCCGCGCCGTCGGCCAGCCGCTCGAACTGCGCCGCCATCCGGGCTACGACCACGGCTATTACTTCATCTCGACCTTCGTCGAAGACCACCTGCGCTTTCACCGGCGCAACCTCGGCTGAGGCCTGCGCCCTGCCCCGATCCGTACACTGTCATGGACCGGGGCGATCCGCAAAAATTCTCCGCTTTCGTTCGCCTGCTGTCCTTTGTCAAACGTCCGCCCGGCGCCCCGCGCACGAATCGGATCGCCCCTTGCAAACGCATGTCGACCGCCCTATAAATGGGATTGGCGGCGCCCCGCGCGCCGCCGACATCATTCTTAAAAGGGAGGTCTGTCATGAACCTGATCAGAAGAGGCACGACGCCGCTGTCCACGTTCCGTCCCGGCGCCATGGAAGACCAGTTCGGCCGCATGGTCGAGAACATGTTCCAGGACTTTTTCGCGCCGCTGGCCCAGGGCCGCTGGGCCGGCGAAGACGTCGGCATGCCGCGCCTGGACGTCAGCGAGACGGAGAAGACGTTCGAGGTGAAGGCCGAGCTGCCGGGCGTCAAGAAGGAGGACGTGCACGTGTCGATCGACGGCCAGCGTGTCACGATCGAGGGCGAGTGTCAGCAGGCAAACGAACAGCGCCAGGGCGAACAGGTGGTGTATTCTGAGCGCTCGACGCGCAAGTACCAGCGCAGCTTCACGCTGCCCTCCGAGGTCGACGATGCCGGCGCGCAGGCGCGGCTCGAGGACGGCGTCCTGATGCTCTCGCTGCCCAAGAAAGCGGGCGGCACGGCGCGCCAGCTGACGATCCAGTAAGGATCCGAAAATGGATCCAACAAGCGCATGGCGCGGCAGCGGGCGGACGGCCTGCGGGCCGCCCGCGTCCGCGCCAATGGCGCCCCTATGCCGCGATCACGGAAACTCTGAAGAATAGTGCGCATCATGGCCGACATCCGTCATTTCAAGAATCGCACCGAAGCGGGCCGGCTGCTGGCGCAGCGGCTCGCCGCCTACGCCCGGCATCCCGAGGCCATCGTGCTCGCACTCCCGCGCGGCGGCGTACCGGTCGGGTTCGCCATCGCGCAGCGGCTCGGCATCGCCCTCGACGTGCTGCTCGTGCGCAAGCTCGGCATGCCGCGCCACGAGGAATTCGCGATGGGCGCCGTGGGCAGCGGCGGCGTCCGCGTGCTCCAGCCCGGCGTCCCCGGCCTGATGGGCGTCACGGCGCAGGACGTGGAAGCGGTGACGGCACGCGAGCTGGCCGAACTGCAGCGGCGCGAACGTGCCTACCGCGGCGGCCGGCCGCCGCTCGACCTCGCCGGACGCAGCGCGATCCTCGTCGACGACGGCGTCGCCACGGGCTCCACGATGCAGGCCGCGATCGAAGTGGCGCGCCGGCTGGGTCCCCGCGAGCTGGTGCTGGCGATTCCCGTGGCGCCGCCGGACACGGCGGCCGCGCTCGCGCCCCGCGTCGACGAACTCGTGTGCCTGTCGACCCCGCCCCACTTCCGCGCGGTGGGCCAGTGGTACGACGCGTTCGAACAGACCAGCGACGAGGAAGTGCAGGATTTGCTGGCCACCGCCTGGCATGACGAGGCGGCGGCCGGGGCCAGACCAACCGGAGGAGCCAATCATGAAAAACACGACCGACACAGGCTATGAAATCGCGAAGTGGCTGGGCGGTGCCGCCGCCGGCGCCCTGCTGATGTACATGCTCGACCCGGACCGCGGGAGCGCGCGGCGCGCGCAATCGGCCGCGGCCGTGCGCAACGCGGGCGCGCGCACGTCCAGCGCGCTCGGGAACGTGTGGCACGGCGCGGGCGAACGCCTCGGCGCCGCCGGCGACGAGCTGAGCGAGCACGCGGCCGACGTGGCGCGCGGCGTGCGGCCGGACGGCGCCGCCAGGTCGGGTTCGGCGCTGGAACGCATGGGCCATGCCGCCAGCGAAGCGCTCGACGCCGGCCTCGGCAAGGCGAAGGACACGCTGGCCCGCGCGGGCGATGCCGTCGGCAGCGGCATGGAAAAGGCGCGGCATGCGCTGGGCAGCGCGGCCGACGAAGGCGGCGGCCGCATCGGCGACGGGATGGACAGGACGCGCGAACTGGCGCATGAAGCGCGAACGCGCGTGCGCGACGCCCTGCACGCGGGTCCGGGCGGCGAATGGACGCCGGCCGCGCGCAATTCCGCCCTGGCCGGCGGCGGCCTGCTGGCCCTGTATGCCCTGAGCCGGCGCTCGCCGCTCGCATGGATGCTGGGCCTGGCCGGTGCCGCGCTGCTGGCCCGCGGCGCCGCCAACCAGCCCCTGCTGCCCATGCTGCGCGGCCGCGGCATGGGCATGGACCAGACCATCGACTTCAGCAAGTCCATCCACATCGACGCCGCGCCCGACGACGTGTACGACGTGTGGACCCATTACGAGAATTTCCCGCACTTCATGTCGCACGTCGTCGAAGTGCGCGACCTGGGCCGCGGCCGCTCGCACTGGGTCGTGCGCGGCCCCGGCGGCAGCGAATTCGAATGGAATGCCGTGCTCACCGAGCAGACCCGCCCGCACCGCATGGCGTGGCGCAGCGAAGCCGGCGCCGAGATCCCGCAAAGCGGCTCGATCCAGTTCGAACCGCATCGCGGCGGCACGCGCGTCACCGTGCGCATGTCCTATACCCCGCCGGCGGGCGCCGTCGGCCACGGTCTCGCCACGCTGCTCGGCTCCGATCCGAAGTCGCAGATGGACGACGACCTGGCGCGCATGAAGGCGTTCATCGAACGGGGCGCCGTGCCGCGCGACGCCGCGCGCCCGCGCACCAGCAGCCGCTGGCTGCACTGAGGCGGTCATGGCGACGCCGCACACCGTCTCCGCGCTCCGCAACGCCGCCCGCCCGCTGACGGGCGGCGACCGCGACTACGACGCCCTGCTCGACCTCGTGGGCGACGCCCGCTTCGTCCTGCTGGGCGAAGCGACGCACGGCACCCACGAGTTCTACGAGGAACGCGCGCGCATCACGCGCCGCCTGATCGAGGACAAGGGTTTCCATGCCGTGGCCGTCGAGGCCGACTGGCCGGATGCCTACCGCGTCAACCGCTACGTGCGCGGTCGCGGCGCCGACCGCAATGCCGACGAAGCCCTGTCCGGCTTCCAGCGCTTTCCGAACTGGATGTGGCGGAACACGGACGTCGCCGCGTTCGTCCAATGGCTGCGGCACCACAACGCGCAGACGGCCGGGCCGCAGGCCGGCTTCTACGGCCTCGACCTGTACAGCATGTTCACGTCGATCGAGGAAGTGCTGCGCTACCTCGACCAGGTCGACCCGAACGCGGCGCGCCAGGCGCGCGAGCGCTACGCCTGCTTCGACCATTACCACGAGGACAGCCAGCACTACGGCTACACGGCGAGCCTCGACCTGTCCGCGTCGTGCGAGCAAGGCGTCCTCGAGCAATTGCGCCAGCTACAGCAACGGGCCAGCGACTACATGCACCGGGACGGCGACGAGGAAGCGTTTTTCTATGCCCAGCAGAACGCGCGCCTCGTCAAGAATGCCGAGGAATACTACCGGACGATGTTCCGGGGGCGCGTGTCGTCGTGGAACCTGCGCGACAGCCACATGGCAGAGACGCTGGACGCGCTCGCCCACCACCTGTCCAGGGATGGCGAGCCGTCCAAGATCGTCGTCTGGGAACACAACTCCCACATCGGCGACGCGCGTGCGACGGAAATGGGCGAAATGGGCGAGTGGAACGTCGGCGAACTTGCGCGCAAGGAATACGATGGCGAGACCCGGCTGATCGGCTTTTCCACGTACGACGGGTTCGTCACGGCCGCGTCGGAATGGGATGCGCCGGCCGAGCACAAGCGCGTCCGGCCGGGCATGGCGGGCAGCTACGAGGAATTGCTGCATGAAGTCGGCATTCCCCGCTTCCTGCTGCCGCTGCAGGATGGTGTCGACAAGGGCGTCGACCAGGACGTCCGCGCCACGATGGAAGAACGGCGGCTGGAACGGGCCATCGGCGTCATCTACCTGCCCCGCACGGAACGCCACAGCCATTATTTTGCCGCCCGCATGGCGCGCCAGTTCGACGCCGTGATCCACATCGACCACACGACGGCCGTGCATCCGCTCGATCCGGGCGGCGGCTGGCATGCGGAGGAACCACCCGAAACCTACCCCACCGGGATTTGAACCGCGACTGCGGCGTCTGAAAAATCGGGAAGTGTGAAAATTGGCGAGATTGCAACCCGGTGCATACTTGTAAAATGAACAAAGGTCTTAGGCACGCTCCGTGTGCCTTCCTTCTCATTGTTCACTTACAAGGGTCATGAAGCCAATCCGGATTTCGATCATTGCCGCCCTGCTCGCGGGCGCCACCTCCCTGCATGCCCAGGAAACCACATCCAAGGTCGAGCGTTGCGACCGCCCGCTCGGCACCATCGCCGTCACGGAAGCCCAGAGCGAGAGCGCGCATGCGCTGCAGAGCTACGGGCTCGGTTCGCCGGTCGCGCTACTGCGCATCATGATCCAGCAATCGAACTGCTTCCAGGTCGTCGAACGGGGCGCGGCGATGGCCAATCTGCAGCAGGAACGGGCGCTGGCCGCGAATGGCGAGACACTGGGCGGCAGCAACGTCGGCAAGGGCCAGCTGCAGGCGGCCGACTTCGTGATGACGCCGAACGTGCAGTTCGCCGCCGCCAATACGGGTGGCATCGGCGGCGCGATCTCGGATTACGGCGGCCGCCTGCTGGGCGGCCTGGGCCGGATCGCGGGCGGCATCGCGGGCAACCTCAAGTTCAAGGAAGCGCAGACGAGCCTCCTGATCGCGGACGTCCGGTCCGGCATCCAGGTGGCGGCGGAAGAAGGCGTCGCGACGAAGACGGACTTCGGCATTTCCGGCTGGAGCTGGGGCGGCGGCGATTACTCGCGCCTGGGCGGCTATACGAACACGCCGGAAGGCAAGATGGTCGCGGCCAGCCTGCTCGACAACTACAACCGCATCGTGGCGCGGATCCGCAACGAGCCCAGCCTCGTGCGCACCAGCAGCGCGGCCAGCAAGGTCAACGCCCAGGCGTCCACCCGCGAAGGCGTGCCCGTGACGGCCGGCGCCAGCGTGTACGCGCGCCTGGCGACCGTCAAGGTGTACACGGAACCGCGCGCCGGCAGCAAGGTGATGGGGACGCTGAAGCGGTCGGAGGAAGCCATTGCCACCGGCGAGGAGCGCGACGGCTTCGTCAAGATCGACGGCGAGAACGTCTCGGGCGGCTGGGTGCAGCGCACGCTGGTGGCCACGCAGCCGGCACCGCAGTAATCACTGGGCCGGCACACCGGTGGCCGGCACACCGGCCGCCTCTTCCGCCATGCGCACCACGCAGCGGTTGCGGCCGCCATGCTTGGCGGCATACAGCGCCGTGTCGGCCCAGCCCAGCACCTGGTCCTGCGTGGGCAGCGGGCCGTCCGTGCCATGGACGAGCGCGATGCCCACGCTGGCCGTGACGTCCAGCGGACCGGCGCCCGTCGCGAACGGCTTGCGGATGGCGTCCACGATCTTGGCGCCGATCCGTTCCGCTTCTTCCGCGCCCTTGACGTCTTCCAGCAGGACGACGAATTCGTCGCCCGCCAGCCGCGCCGGCGTGTCGGTGACGCGCACGCAGCCGGCCAGGCGCTGGGCGAATTCCTTCAACACCTCGTCGCCGACGCCGTGGCCCCACGTGTCGTTGATGGCCTTGAAGTGGTCGATGTCCAGGTAGGCCAGGCCCATCACCTGGCGCTGGCGGCGCACGCGTTCCAGCGCCTGGCCCAGCAACTCGCCGAACAGCCTCCGGTTGGCGATGCCGGTCAGGCTGTCGAAGCGGGCCATCTGCACGAGCCGGCTTTCCGCCTCCTTCACGCGCGTCATGTCGTGCGCGAGGGCGTACACGCCCGCGACGGCGACGTTCACCCGTCCCTGGGCCTGTACGTCGGGCACGTAGGTCCATTCCAGGATGCGGTGCCGGCCCTGCGCCTGCAGCGGCAACTCGAACGTGGCGCCGACGCCTTCGAACGCCTGCTTCAGGCGCGGCCGGGCCGCGTCGTAGGCGGGCTTGCCCAGCACTTCCTGCAAATGCATGCCGGGCAGGCGGACCGGGTCCAGGCCCAGCCACGACTGGAAGGTCGCATTGCCGAAACCCATGCGGTGGTTGCGGTCGATGTAGCAGATCAGCACCGGCAGGTTGTCGGCGATCAGGCGCAGGCGCTGTTCGCTCGCAGCCTGCGCCAGTTCCGCTTCCTTGCGCTCGCTGATGTCCATCGCCATCACGAAGAACCCGACGACCTGGCCGTCGGCATCGATGTCGGGCATCGTGTCGATCATCTGGTGGCGCGTGGCATCGTCGCTGCGCACGTCTTCCACGTGGCCGTGCTCGCCGCGCAGCGCGGCGCGGATCAGCGGCTCCAGCCGGGCATAGCCGGCCTCGCCCAGCGCTTCGCGCACCGTGCGCCCGATGAACGCGTCCGGCCGGGATCCGATCATGCGGTCGAAGCCCGCGTTCGTGAATTCGAAGCGTTCGTCGCGGTCGACATGGGCGATCACGGCCGGGACATTGTCGGCGATCGCGCGCATGCGGGCGGCCGCGCGGCCGCGCGCCTGCACGAGATCGTGGAAGGCGCGGCCCAGTTCGCCGACCTCGTCGTTGCGGGCGAGCGCCAGGACCTCGCTGTCGGCGCCTTCGTGGCGCACGGCGGCCACGTTGCGGCGCAGCACGTCCAGCGGGCGCAGGCCGCGGCGCACGAGCCACCACGCCAGGCTGCCCGCGACCAGGGCGAGAATGCCCGCCACCACCAGCACCGTGCGCCGCACCCGGGCAAGCGGCGCGAACGCCTCCGCTTCCGGATAACGCGCGCCGAGGATCCAGCCGGTCGTCGCCAGGCGTTTATAGGCGACGATGGCGCCCCCTTCGCGGTCGCCGCCGATCAGCCAGCCCTCGAAGCCGTGCAGGGCGCGCGCGAGGCCGGGCTGGTCGGCACGCGGCGCCGCCTGGCGCTCTTTCGCGGGCGAATCGATCAACGTGCCGTCGGCCGACATCAGGAACAGATAGCCGGTGCTGCCCGGCCGCAGGGCGTCGACCTGGCGCAGGAAGCGCGCATGCTGCAGGTCGATGCGGCCGGCGAGCACGTAGACGATCTCGCCGTGGTCGTCGAACACGGGCGCCGTCACCAGCACCACGTTGGCGCCCGACAGGCGGCTCTGGAGCGGGTCGGACACGATGCCGCGGCCGCGCAGCAGCGTTTCTTCGAAATACGGGCGGCCGGTGGCCGTCAGCGGTTGCGCGGTCGGCATGGACGCGCCCGACGCCACCAGTTCGCCGTTGCGGGCAAACGCGGCGATGTTGACGAACTCGTCGCCCACGTCGGCCGTGCGGCCCGCGAGCCAGGCCTGCAGGCGGCGCGGGTCCTGGCGGGCGTCGGGCGGCATGGCCGCGGCCAGCGCGGCCATCTGGCGCAGGCGCGCTTCCAGCAGGTCGTCGAGGAAGGCGGCGGCGCCGGACAGCGCCGCATACTGCTGCGCGCCCAGCACGGCGCGCAGGTCGTGCTCGGCCACGTCCACGGCCAGCGGGCCGGCCAGCATGGTGGCGCCCAGCACGAGCACGCCGACGGCACCGGCCAGGCGGCTGCGCAGGTTGGTCGGAAGAGTGGTCGGTCGTCGCATGTCGGTCGGGCGTGCGAT
>CBIHRX010000177.1:0-13737 GCA_966212555.1 uncultured Massilia sp. | reverse complement strand
CGGGGCCGGCCCCGGGGGGGGGGCGCGGGGGGGGGGGGCCTGGCGGTGGGCCCGGGTGGGTCCCCCCTCCGGCGGGCACGGGGGGGGGGGGGGGGCGGGCCGCCGCGGCGCCCCCCCACGCCATGGCGGCGGCGAGCAGGAGGGAGAGGAGGCGGTAAGGGGAAGACATGACGATGCGCCGGCTGGAAGTCAATGCGTCTATTGGAGCCATTATGGACTCAACTTTGACTTTCCTCAATGAAACAATCTTGACGATGCGTGAGCGCAACATTACCAAAATGTTCGCGTATAACATTCATGTTACGTAACATCGGAACGCCATGCGCTACCGATATCCATTCCGGTATCGATCCACACCAAAAAGTTATTGGCTTCTGAATAATTCGTGCACTACATTGATCCTCGCTCGGCCACGCCGCTGGGGCCGGGCGTTCTGTTATCGCAATCATTTTTTACTCGACTATCATGTACGGAGCCCTTCCGATGGCATGACCTTTTAAGGTACCCCTATGCAAAAAGATAAGACCAAACGAATTGGTCAAGCAGGAGACTTATCGAGAGGCATCAAGCGCACCGCCTTGTGCAGCGCCCTGATGCTCGCAGCGGCGCTGCCGGCCGCGGCACAGACCACCACCACGTCGCCCGACGCGCGCGCGGACGCCGACGCCCGCGCACGCACCCTGGTCACGCAAATGACGCTGGACGAGAAGATCGACCAGCTGCTCAACGTCGCACCCGCCCTGCCCCGCCTCGGCATTCCCGCCTATAACTGGTGGACCGAGTCGCTGCACGGCGCGCTGGGACCGCTGCCCACCACGAATTTCCCCGAACCCATCGGCCTCGCCGCGACGTTCGACGCCCCGCTCGTGCACAAGGTCGCCTCCGCGATCAGCACGGAAGTGCGTGCGCTGCACACGCTGGGCCGCCAGACGGGCCACCTGGGCAGGATCGGCACGGGCCTCGACACCTGGTCGCCGAACATCAACATCTTCCGCGACCCGCGCTGGGGCCGCGGCCAGGAGACCTATGGCGAAGACCCGTACTTGACGGCGCAGCTGGGCGTCGCGTTCATCCGGGGCATCCAGGGACCGAACCCGGACCTGCCGGACGTCGTCGCCACGCCGAAGCATTTCGCCGTGCACAGCGGCCCGGAATCGACGCGCCACGTGGCCGACGTGTTCGTGTCGCGCCACGACCTCGAGGACACGTACCTGCCCGCCTTCCGCGCCGCCATCGTCGATGCGAAGGCCGGGTCGATCATGTGCGCCTACAACCGCATCAACGGCCAGCCGGCCTGCGGCAGCGACCTGCTGCTGAAGGAGCACCTGCGCGGCGCGTGGGGCTTCAAGGGCTATGTCGTCTCGGACTGCGACGCCGTCACCGACATCGACGAGCACCACAAGTACGCGCCCGATCCCGCCGCGGCGGCGGCCGTCGCGCTGAAGGCCGGCACGGACAACGAGTGCAACACGAAGACCCTCGGCGATGCGAAGGATCTGGGCGTGCGCTACCGCGAAGCGTGGCGGCGCGGCCTGATCTCCATGAACGACATCGACACGGCGCTCGTCCGCCTGTTCTCCGCGCGCTACCGCAACGGCGACCTGGCGGGCCTCGCGCAGCGCAAGCCGAACCAAACGCCGGTCTCCGCGATCGACACGCCCGCGCACCGCGACCTCGCCCTGCAGGCGGCCGGCAAGAGCCTCGTGCTGCTGAAGAACGACGGCACGCTGCCGCTCAAGGCCGGCGTGAAGGTCGCCGTGATCGGCCCGCTGGCCGACGCGACGCGCGTCCTGCGCGGGAATTATTCGTCGACGCAGTCCGCGCCACCGGTCTCCGTCGTCGACGGCCTGCGCCGCGTGCTGCCGCAGGCGCGCGTGACGCTCGTGCCGGGCGCCGCGTCGATCACGGACGGCGACCCGGTCCCGGCCAGCGCGCTGCGCACGCCGGACGGCAAGCCGGGCCTGCGCGCCGAGTACATCAACAGGAGTGGAAACGACAGCGACAATAAGCCGGTCCTGGTCCGCACGGAACCGGGCCTGGAATCGCACGCGCTCCAGTTCAAGGACGTCGCGGACAAGCACAAGGTCGTGTGGACCGGCGCGCTCGTCGCGCCTGAATCGGGCACGTACCGTCTCGGCGTGACGGGCGTGAAGGGCGAGCTGACGGTCGGCGGCAAGCCCGCCGTGCAGGCGTCGGCCTATTCGCAATGGGGCGAGCCGCTGAAGCTCGTCGACGTGCGTCTCGAAAAGGGCCGGCGCTATCCGCTGCGCTTCCAGGCCGAGACGGGATCCACCGGCGTGCCCGGCCTGTTCTGGAAACGCGTCTCGACGGCGCCCGGGCAGGACCTGAAGGCCGGCACGGCGGACGCCGACGTGATCGTCGCCGTCGTCGGCCTGACGTCGGACCTGGAAGGCGAAGAGATGGCCATCAAGGTCGAGGGCTTCGCCGGCGGCGACAAGACGTCGCTGGACCTGCCGGCCGAGCAGCGCGCCCTGCTGGCACAGGCCAAGGCGCTGGGCAAGCCGCTCGTCGTCGTGGTCATGAACGGCAGCGCCATCGACCTGTCGTGGGCCAAGGACAATGCGGCCGCGATCCTGGAAGCGTGGTATCCGGGCCAGTCCGGCGGCGCCGCCATCGCCGACGTGCTGACGGGCCGCACCGATCCGGGCGGACGCCTGCCCCTCACCTTCTACCGCAGCCTTGCCGACCTGCCCCCGTTCGACGACTACTCGATGCAGGGCCGCACCTACCGCTACTACGCGGGCACGCCCGTGTATCCGTTCGGCGCGGGCCTGTCGTACACGACGTTCAGCTATACGCCGCTGCGCATCGAACCGGTGGGCGGCGCGCCGGAGAACGGCATCGTCGTGACGACCGACGTCGCCAACACGGGCCAGCGCGACGGCGACGAGGTGGCGCAGCTGTACCTGACGCCGCCCGCGTTCGACGGCGCACCGCGCCTGGCGCTGCGCGGGTTCCAGCGCGTGTCGCTGAAGGCCGGCGAACGCAAACAGGTCAGCTTCACGCTGTCGCCGCGCGACCTCAGTTTCGTCACGCGCGACGGCGTCCGCCAACTCACGCCGGGCCAGTACAAGCTGAGCGTCGGCTCGGGCCAGCCGGGCACCGGCGTGGCGCAGCAGGACGGCACGCTGACCTTGAAACAGGCCGTCGTGCTGGCGCAATAACCACAACAAAGGAGACTACATGAACCACAAACTGTTGATTGCCGGCGTACTCGCGTACGCACTCGCCGCACCGATCCACGCGCAGAACGACAAGATGACGCCCATCGCGACGCCCGCGCAACCGGACGCCATCGTGCTGAACACCGGCCCTCTGCCGGGCGCGAAGGCGCAGGAGAGCTGGCACAGCCAGTACGGCAGCGTCTTCGCGCGCAACGTCACGGTCGCGACCCTGACGCCGTTCCTGCCCGACCCGGCCAAGGCGACGGGTGCCGCCGTGATCGTCGCGCCGGGCGGCGGTTTCCGGACGCTGTCGATGAACAACGAGGGCTGGGACGTGGCGAAGGCGCTGGCCGACAAGGGCGTCGCCGCGTTCGTGCTGAAGTACCGCCTGAACCAGACGCCGCAGGACATGGATGCGTTCGCGGGCGAGATGGCGAAAATGTTCTCGGGCGCTTCTCGCGCGAACCGCCCGCCGACGGACAACCCGGCCGTGACCTTGGCGCCGCAGATCGCCGACGCGCGCGCCGCGTTCGCGCTCGTGCGTGCACGGGCGGGCACGTGGCACGTGGATCCGGACCGCATCGGCATGCTGGGCTTTTCCGCCGGCGCGATGCTGACGATGGCCACGACCTTGTACGGCCAGGACGCGAAGCCGGCGTTCATCGGCGACATCTACGGACCGCTCGCCGCCGTCAAGGTGCCGGCCGACGCGCCGCCGCTGTTCGTCGGGCTGGCGGCGGACGATCCGTTGTTCGGCAACGGCGGCTTCGGGCTCGTCGACAGTTGGCGCGCGGCCAAGCGGCCCGTCGAGTTCCACCTGTTCGAACAGGGCGGACACGGCTTCGGCATGTACCAGAAGACGACCACCAGCACCGGGTGGTTCGATGCGTTCGCGCGCTGGCTGGGGATGCATGGCTACCTGAAGCCGACGGCGTGATCAGGAAAGGCCGCTTCGAGCGGCCTTTTTTTTACTGCACCGCCGTCAGCGACACATCGAACACGAGCCCGGAATTCGCGGGGATCGCGCCGTTCGCGCTCGAGCCATAGCCCAGGCTGGACGGAATCAGCAACGTGCGCTTGCCGCCCACCTTCATGCCCGTCACGCCCTGGTCGAAGCCGGCGATCACCTGGTTCGCCCCCAGCATGAACGAGAACGTGCCGGCGTCGAACTGCGTGCCCTTGTGGTCCGCCGCCGTGTCGCTGTACAGCCAGCCCGTGTAGGTCACGGTCACGGTCTTGCCGGCGGTGGCTTCGGTGCCGGTGCCCAGCACGACGTCCGTCGCGCTGAACTGGGACGGATTGGCGACGACGGGGGTGCTGGACGACGACCCGCCGCCACCGCCGCCGCAACCGGCGAGGCTGAGGACGGCGGCAAGGATGGCGGTGCAGGCAAAGGCAGGCTTCAGATTCATGGTGTCTCTCGTTATTAGAAGAACCTGCAACCTTACCCCATGTACATGCCTGGCTTGCCTTTACATTTGTTTTTCTTTGTTACAAATTCAAGGTTGCTGTTCTGAGCAGGCGCATCAGCAACACATCGCGCGTAAAGACGAAATAATTCGCTAGGGCAATAGCATCGCGGCGTACACTGAATCGATCGCGTCGGATCGACGACGCCGGATGACGAAAGATGCCCATGATCAGCCTCACGAATTTTTTTGAAGACGTCAAACTGCCCACGATTTCCGCCGTGGCGCACGCCCTGATTGAAACGCTCGACGAGGACGACGCGTCCGCCAAGAAGGTGGCCGCGATCATCGCGCGCGACCCGGCCCTGACGGCCAAGCTGATGCGCCTGGCGAACAGCGCCCGCTTCGGTTCGCGCCGCGGCGTCAGCTCGCTCGACGACGCGATCTCCCTCGCGGGCATGGCCCACATCCGCACGCTGGCGCTGGCCACGTGCTTCTCCGACGCCTTCCCTGCCCTGCCCGGCCTGGACTCCGACGAGTTCTGGAAAAGCAGCATGGCCTGCGCCGGCTACGCGAAATGGCTGGCGGGCGGCATCGGCCTCGACGGCAGCGAAGCCTGGCTGGCCGGCATGATGCTGCGCCTGGGCGAACTGCTGATCTACCAGGTGGACCCGACGACCTTTGCCGAGATCGAGCAGTTGCCGCACCTGCCGGGCGGCCGCTGGGAACGCGAGCAGCGCCTGCTGGGCCTGTCGGAAGGCCAGATCACGGCGGAACTGGGCCGCCGCTGGAACTTCCCCGACAAGATCGTGCGCGCGCTGGAAAACTCATCCGACCCGATGGCCGCGCACCCGTTCTGCCAGCTGGGCGGCATCATTCACCTGGCCAGCCTGCTGGCCGACACGCCCAGCGACGACCCCGCGATCCTCGACACCCTGCCGGCCGAAGTGGTCGACACGCTGCGCCTGTCGCGCGAATGGATGACGGTGCGTTTCCCGTCACACGACTCGTTCTCCGCCGAGCCCTGAACGATCGTGTAGCATGGTCGGACCTGCAAGGAGCCGACCATGCCGCATCAAACCACCCTCGAATTCAACACGTTCGGCCGTGGCAGCCGCGACATCACCGCGGCCGTCGCCGACGTCGTCGCCCGCTCGGGCATCCGCTTCGGCCTCGCGCACGTATTCGTCCAGCACACGAGCTGTTCCCTGCTGATCACGGAAAACGCCGATCCGGACGTGCGGCACGACCTGGAGACCATCATCCGGCGGCTCGTGCCCGACGGCGATCCCGCCTACCGCCACGATACCGAGGGGCCGGACGACATGGCGGCGCATGCGCGGACGATGCTGACGTCCACGTTCGTGACGGTGCCTGTCGGCGACGGGCGGCTGATGCTCGGGACGTGGCAGGGGTTTTATTTGTGGGAGCACCGGGTGGCGGAGCACCGGCGCAAGTGGTCGTCACGGTGCTGGGGGACTGAGAAGAGACATTCCGGTGAGATTGTGAGGAATTTTTGCGGGTGCAAACCGGTATCCTGCATGCTCGTCAACGACACGCCCCGACCATGCGATTCCGTTCAGTGACCTTCGGCGCCATCGCGCTCTGCGCCTCACTGGCTTCCCACGCAAATGCGACCGATGACGCAAGCCGCGCCGCGGTCGCAGGCCAATTGGTCGCCGCGCTCCAGCATCAGCGCTTCCAGGAGGCCGCCGTCCTGTTCTCACCGGAAGTGACGAAGGATACCGTGGCGACCGCGCAGACCCTGAAGCGGATCGATGACACTGTCGGCGGATTCTCGACGATGCAGCAAATGGCACAGAGGCTGGAAGGAAAAACCATCCGGCTGCAAGTGCCGCCGCGTAAAAACGTCCTGTTCGGCGTCCAGAAGTCCGCCCAGTTCCGGTACGCCTCCACAGCCAGAGACGGCAAGCCCGTGTATTACGAAGTCGATCTCACGGCGGACGACAAGCCGCCACGGGTCCTGTGGCTCGGGCTGCACTTTCCGGCAGCGGATGCGCAATCGGCTCAACGCGCGAACCGCCTTGTCGCTGCCATCACCCGCTGATGTCCGCGCCGGGCAGATTCAAATGGGCGATCACGCTCCAACTCGCGTGGTTCCCCGCACTGTTCATCATGTGGGGCATCATCGCGGGGCAAGCGGGCAGCCCGAGGCCCGACAACTGGCCGACACTGGAGCGCATCCTGGACATCCTCGGGGTGTCGGCGCTAACGTCCTTCGTTTTCCTCGTGCTGGCGCCGATAGCACATTCCGGTGCGTCCAGGTGTGCCCGCTGGGCCGAGGCGTATCCGGTCCTGATCGTCCTGAACTGCGTCGGCACCATCCTGCTCGGCCTGATCGAACTGGCGCTCGCGCCGTCCCCGCCGCCCGCACGATCCTTCGCGGCGCCGCATGAGCCATGCTGGCGCTTCGGCAAGATCATTCCCCCCGTGGATGCGCTGGGCAAACCCATCCGGCCCGGCGACCTGGTCGTGATCCGGCCCGCGTCGGGATCGGACAATCCCCTCCCCGATACGCCCGGACAGGCAGCACAGCGCAAGGCATGGGAGGGCCGGGTCGTCGCCGCCGCCGGGACGATCCAGGGCGGCGCACTCCGGTTCGGCCCGACGGGGGCGGACGCCGCCCGCGAAACGCCGCAGTTTTGCCTTTGGCCCGACAACGTGGAACACCTGCGTGCCCATTGACGCCTTTTGCAGAGCGAACCCGGCACCCTCAAGGCTCGTCGGGATGGAAGTCCCGCCCCAAGCAGATTACGATCTGCGTCGCCGGGACAGCGAATCGCTCAGTCCTCGAACCGCAACGGGTCAAACATGTCGGACAGGCCGTGCATGCCCTTGTACAGATCGGCCATGGCGCGCACATCGCTGCCCGCCCTGTCGAGCAGGTGCGCCAGCGCCGGCGACAACGGCTGCGGCAACCGGTCCAGCTCGCACCATTGATGCCCCAGGCAGGCATCGCCCAGGCGCGGTTCGAACTCCTGCGGTACGACAGCGACGTAGTTGTGCTGCACGCAGAATCGCGCATCGGAAAACGGCGTCAACCGGCTCAGCGCGAGATCGCCTTCATACGCGCAGCGCCCGGCGATCGCGTTGATCGCGACCTGCAGCGGCGACTGCCCGGCGAGCACGTCCGCGGTCCAGGTGCCCCACTCGGGCCCGTCGCTGTCCGCAGGGACGCATTGCTTGACGAGCACGCGTCCGGTGTCCTCGGCAAGCACGATCGCGCAGGCGGATACACCCTGCCAATCGCCACGGACCGGTACGACCCAGCTCGGTCGCCTGACGAGGTCGGAGCCGGCCGCCGACGTGCTTTGGATATTCGCCATGTTTCTCTCGCCCCAGATCTGCTTGACATTTATTCAACGTAGGATCAATCCTACATAATGTTAATCATGTCTGAGATTCGTTTAACGGTCTAGAGATTTTCGCGCAGAGTGTAGTTTCCCGTCAGATCATTTTGTAACGGTTGCGGCGTTGCAACAGAAATGAGCGATTGTCAATACAATGATGGTCCGGGTGTTGGGAGACAAGGTCGCTCCAGGTCGAACCGGCCCTGTCAGTCCCGCCGCCGCTCCGGTATCATGCGTGGATGAAAGCGATTCCTTACTTACCGTTCGTCATTGGCGTCGCCGGCGGCAGCGGCAGCGGCAAGTCGACGGTGACCCAGCAGGTGCTGGCGTCGTTCGGCACCGAGATGGTCTCGGTCGTGATGCAGGACGATTACTACCGCGACCAGTCCGACCTCACGCCGGAAGTCCGCCGCAAGCAGAACTACGATCACCCGCAGGCGTTCGACTGGCCGCTGTTGGTCCAGCACGTCCAGGCACTGCGCAATGGCGAAGCGATCGAGATGCCGGAGTACGACTTCACGATCGACAACCGCTCCGCCAAGACCATTCCCGTCAAGCCGGCGCCGGTCATCGTGATCGAAGGGTTGTTTGCGTTGTACGACGCCGACCTGCGCGACATGATGTCGCTGAAGATCTTCGTCGACACGGCCGCCGACGTCCGCTTCATCCGCCGCATGCAGCGCGATATCGCGGAACGCGGCCGCACGACGGACAGCATCGTGAACCAGTACCTGGAAACGGTCCGCCCGATGCACAAGCAATTCATCGAGCCGACCAAGCGCTACGCCGACGTCATCCTGCCCCACGGCGCGAACGACCCCGCCGTGGACGTCATCACCACCAAGGTGGCAAGCGTCATCGGGCAGTTGAAACGGCCCTGATCCCCTCGCCCGGCGCGGCCGGCTTCCTGAAAGCGAGCAGGTTGCCGCCGAGGACCAGCGCGACGCCGCCGAAGGCCGGCAACGTCCAGTGATAGCCCTCGAGCACGGTCGACACGCTCAACGCCACGACGGGAAACAGCACCGTCGAATACGCCGCGCGATCCGGCCCGATGCGGCCGACCAGCACCAGGTACGCCGTGAACGCGATGACGGAACCGGGCACGGCAAGGTAGAACAGCGCGCCCAGGTAGCGCGGGCTGGCGTCGAGCGTAAACGGCATGCCCAGCAACCACGCGCCGCAGCCGACGATGGTCGAGCCGATCAGCATGGCCCACGTGTTGGTCAGCAGCGGCGTCAGTCCGAGCGCCTGCATCCGGCTCGACAGCAGGTTCCCCGTCGAAAAGCACACAGTGCCCAGCAGCGACAGGCCAAGGCCCAGCAACATGCCGTGGTCGTTCCAGTGGCCCTGCATCTGCGGCAGGAACAGCAGCGCGATGCCGGACAGGCCGAGCAGGGAACCGATCAGCACCTGGCGCCGGATCGGACGCCCCATGAACAGGCGCAGGTTGACCGCGTTCCAGATCGGCGCGGTCGAAAAGACCACGGCCACGAGGCCGCTGGGGACCCACTGGCTGGCGTAATAAAAGCACAGGAAATTACAGCAGAACAGGGCCACGCCCTGCGCGAGCAGATAGCGCCATGCCTGGCGCGGCGGCCACACCTGGCGGCGCGTGGCGAGCAGGAACAGGAGCAGCACGGCGGCGGCGATCCAGAAGCGGTAGGCGATCGACACCGGCGCCGGGACGACGCCGAGCTGGAACTTGATCGCGATCCAGGTGGTGCCCCAGATGACGACAGTGAGCAGGTAAAGGAAGATGTTCATGCCGCCATGATCGGCGCGGCCGGCAGCGCCGACTTGTCTGGTCTTGCGCTTTTCCGCTGCCCTGTCGGTACGGGCCGCGGAAGAATGCTAGACTTTTTCTCATGCACGCACGCCCCGCCCCTATCTCGCACGCCGTCTTCGACACCATGTGCGGCACCGACGCCACCCTCGAACGTTTCGTGTGGCTGGGCGACGGCATGGCGGCGGCGATCTGGCAGCGCGACACCGACGAAGCGCTGACGGTGTACGACCGGCCCGGCCATCACACCCTCTCCTGCTACCTGGACGGCGGCTACCGCACGGAACGCAGCAGTGCGCCCAGGCAGTACGGGGCGCCGCTGCGCCTGTGCACGCTGCCGGACGATCACGCATCGGAATGGGTGGTGCGCGACCATCTGCGCCTGCTGCACGTGTACTTCATGCCGGAGCATTTCACGCGCCGGGCCGTGGTGGAGCTGGACCGCGAACCGCGCGAGATCACGCTGGCCGACCGCACCTACTTCGAAAGCCCCGCCTTGCTGCGCCTGTGCCAGTCGCTGATCGCGACGCCGTGGGAAGGCGCCGACAACCTGCTGCGCGCCAACGAGATCACCCACGACACGCTGAGCGAACTGCTGCGCTCACAAGGTGTCCCGCGGCGCGAGCTGCGGCTCAAGGGCGGCCTGGCGCCGCTGCTGCGCCGCCGGCTGGCCGAGTACATCGACGCGAACCTCGCGCGGCCCATCACCCTGGGCGAACTGGCGACGGTGGCCTGCCTGTCCGAGTTCCACCTGGCGCGCATGTTCCGCGTCTCGTTCGGCATGCCGCCGTCGGCGTGGATCGCCCAGCGCCGCCTCGAGCAGGCCCGCAGCCTGTTGAAGACCACCGCCCTGCCCCTGCAGCAGATCGCCGACCTGTGCGGCTATGCCGACCTGTCGCACTTCGGCCATCGCTTCCGCGCCGCGACGGGCGCGTCGCCGCGGCGCTATCGGCAGGCTATGACGCCATGGAGAGAGACATGAGCCACCAGGTCGAAGCACTCGAGCAGTTCTTCGCGGCGATCAATCGCAACGACATGCAAGCCATCACCAAGGACTTCGATCCGGACATCGTCCGCGTCGAGCCCGAAGGCTTTCCGACGGCGGGCACGTATCGCGGCATCGCCCAGGTACGCGAGCACGTCGGCGCGGGACGCGGGACCTGGGCCGAAGGCACCTGCGAGCCCGAGGAATTCTTCGTCAACGGCGACAAGGTCGTCGTCTACCTGGTCGTGCACGTGCGCCTGAAAGATGCGACCGACTGGATCGACGGGCGGTTCGCCGACGGGTTCGTATTCCGGGACGGGAAGATCACGGAATACCGGACGTTCGGCGACCGGCAGGACGCGCTCGCGTGGGCGGGCATGACGACACGACTTGCATCCTGCAGCTGCGGCCAGTTATCGGCGCGCGTCACCGGCGACCCGGTCCGCGTGTCCATCTGCCACTGCCTGGCCTGCCAGCGCCGGACGGGCAGCGTGTTCGGCGCACAGGCCCGCTTCCCGCGCGAGAACGTCGCGGTCGCCGGCACGTCGGCGACGTTCACCCGCACGGGCGACGAAGGCGGCCGCGCGACCTTCCATTTCTGCCACCAGTGCGGCGCGACGGTGTACTACGAAGCGCAAGGGCTGGAGCCTTTCCTCACCATTCCGGTAGGCGCCTTTGCCGATCCGACTTTTCCGGCGCCGACGGTATCGGTCTATGAAGAGCGCATGCACGGCTGGGTCGTGCCGCCACCCGACGCCGAACATATCCATTGACCGGCTGCCGCCGTCACAATGACACGCCGATCGTCAGCGTGACGACATACCCATTCACCGGATCCCCGCTCACGGATGCCATCTGCAGCGACGTCCCATCGGAAAACACATTGTCGGTCGCATAGCTCATCGACGCCAGGTTGCGCGAGCTGGTGCTGTATGCCGTCGTCGCGTAGGCTTCGTTCAGGGTCGCCATCGGGAACGTGAACTGCGAGGTCTTGACGCGATTGGCGGCGCTCGTCGCCTTCGCGAGGCTCGGGTAGACCTCGAAGTGGATGTGCGGCATGCGGCCCGAGTAGCAGCCCGGGAAGATCGTCGTGAACGTGACGGTGCCCGTGCTGTCCGCCTCCTGCACGCCGCGCAGGTAGTTCTCGTTCGTCAGGCCGCTCGCATACATCGAGTAGTTGCCGTCGCGGTCGCAATGCCACAGGTAGACCGCGGCGCCGGCCGCGCTGGCGCAGCTCGCGCCCACGTTCACGATCTGCAGTTTCAGGGTCGTCGGGATGCCGGCGGCCGTCGCGCTGCCGGGTGAGACGCTCGTGCGGATGTCGCTGCGCACGATGCCGGACAGCGCCAGCGCGTTCGCGACGCCGTTGCCGTTGCTGTTGGTGCCGTCGCCCGGGTACGGGCCGCCCGTCTCCTCGGGGATGACGGAACAGGTGCCGGTCGTCGTCGTCGTGGTGGTGCTGCCCGTGGTGCCCGTGCTGCCCGTGGACGATGTCGTCGTCGACGCGACCGTGTCGCCGGACGAACCGCCACCGCCGCCGCAACTCGCGAGCGGCACGGCGGCCGCGGACGCGAACAGCCAGCGCAGCGACTGGCGCCGGCTGGTCTGGGTGGCGAGCATGCGCTCGAGGTCTTCGGCAAGGCTGTGGTGTGAGTGATCCATGAGTTTCCCTGGGTTACTGAATGCGTGTCCCGCCTGGCTTATCGGTGTGGGTGCGGCGTGCCAGGCTCGGGGAGAATTGTCGGATGGGAAAACGTTAAGCGCGGTCAACGGCTGTAAAGCTTTGTAAAGACGCGCATTTCGCGCCGCCCTGCCGCATTTCGCGCCGCGATCGCGACATGTCGTCGCATGGGTGCACGGGCGCGCGGGGGCGCTGGCACAGTGGCATCCACTTGACGCACTCACTTAACTCACCTCGCGGAGCCGACCATGCTGATCCAGATCCTGACCCACACCCCACTCTACGTCTGGGCGATCCTCGCCTTCCTCGTCTACCGCGGCATGGCCGCCATGCGCGACCGCGACGTGGAAGTCCGCAAGCTCGTGATGATCCCGGCCGTGATGCTGGTGCTGTCGCTGCAGGACATCGGCGCGAAATTCGGTCTCGGCGGCTGGGCGCTGGCCGCGTGGGCGGCGGGTGCCGCCGGCATGGCGCTGGTGGCGGGACTGGCCGGTTCCGACCGCATCGCGGCGAGCGCGGTCCCGGGCCACGTGCGCGTGCGCGGCAGCGGCCTGCCGCTCGTCATGATGATGGCCGTGTTCTTCACGAAGTACGTGGCCTCGGTGACGATGGCCGTCGCGCCGCAACTGCGTCAGGACACGGTGTTCGCCTGCATCGTGTGCGGCCTGTTCGGTGTCTTCAACGGCTGGTTCATCGGCCGGCTGGTGGGCGACATGGCGTCGGTCCGCACGCTGCCGGCCGGCGCGGCGGTCGCTGCGTAAGGGTCAGCTGTACCCGACGCCGCGCGCCATCATGGCCGCAAAGATCGGGATTAGCGCGAACACGTGGATCTCCAGCAGCATCGTCCGGCGCAGGGCACTCACCTCGTCCAGCGCCGGTACGAACGCCGCATCCGCCTTCGCCCGTTTTTGCCACGCGAGGATGCGCAGGGTGGGCTTGATCGAGATGAGGCCCACGGCGGCGAACGCGGCGACCTTGGCCCAGAACATCGGGTTGTGCATGTAGAACGCGGCACCCTTCGCGCCGTACATCACGCGCAGGAAGCCGACGATCAGGATCGCCAGCGCCATCACGCCGTACGCCGCGTCGAAGCGCCCCAGCAGGCGCACGGTCTGCGGCGACATCGCGGCGGGCCGCATCAGCGCCAGTTCGGCGGCGAGTGCGGACGCGATGCCGAATACGATCAGGTGGTGGACGATGGCGAGCACGAGGTCGGTCATGGCAGGGTCGTGTGAAGTTATTAGAATTAAAAATTAGCAAACAACGGGGTGAAAAACCCAATTTTTTGAAAATGAAAAAAAACGGGTGATAGCCCCGGGTAAA
>CBIHRX010000176.1:0-13852 GCA_966212555.1 uncultured Massilia sp. | reverse complement strand
GCTGATCTTCACCTACATGTGGGCCGGCCCGCACCACCTGCACTACACGGCGCTTCTGGACTGGACGCAGTCGATCGGCATGGTGTTCTCGCTGATCCTGCTGGCACCGTCGTGGGGCGGCATGATCAACGGGATCATGACCCTGTCCGGCGCCTGGCACAAGCTGCGCTCGGACCCGCTGCTGAAATTCATGATCGTGTCGCTGTCGTTCTACGGCATGGCCACGTTCGAGGGCCCGATGATGTCCATCAAGACCATCAACTCGCTGTCGCACTACACGGACTGGGGCATCGCCCACGTGCACGGCGGCGCGCTGGGCTGGGTCGGTTTCATCACGATGGGTTCCCTGTACTACCTGATCCCGCGCCTCGCCGGTAAAAAACAGATGGCCAGCATGGCCCTCGTCGAGGCGCACTTCTGGCTCGGCACCATCGGCATCGTGCTGTACATCGCCGCGATGTGGATCGCGGGCGTGATGCAGGGCCTGATGTGGCGCGCCGTGAACCCGGACGGCACGCTGACCTACACCTTCGTCGAAGGCGTCAAGGCGACGTACCCGTACTACGTGATCCGCTTCGGCGGCGGCCTGATGTACCTGACCGGCATGTGCCTGATGGCGTACAACACGTGGCTCACGATGCGCGGCACGCAGTCCGTCGACGCGCGCATCCCGGCGCTGCCGGCAGCCCACAAGACGCCGCATGCGGTCCCGGATCACGCCTGACACGAATCGATAGGAGCAAACATGAAATTCACCCATGAGTGGATCGAGAAGAACCCCTGGCTGCTGATCGGCCTCGTGCTCGTCGTGATCTCGTTCGGCGGCCTCGTCGAGATCGTGCCGCTGTTCTTCCAGCATTCGACCACCGAACCCGTCGCCGGCCTGAAGCCGTATTCGCCGCTGCGCCTGGCCGGCCGCGACATCTACATCCGCGAAGGCTGCTACAACTGCCACTCGCAGATGATCCGCCCGTTCCGCGCCGAGACGGAGCGCTACGGCCACTATTCGGTCGCGGGCGAATTCGTCTACGACCACCCGTTCCAGTGGGGCTCCAAGCGCACCGGCCCGGACCTGGCGCGCGTGGGCGGCCGCTATTCGGACGAGTGGCACCGCACCCACCTCGACAACCCGCGCGACGTCGTGCCGGAATCGAACATGCCCGGCTATCCGTGGCTGGCCACGGCCAAGCTGGACCCGCAATCGATCGTGCCGAAGATGCGCGCGATGCAGCGCCTGAACGTCCCGTACACGGAACAGGACATCAAGGACGCGCCCGCGCAACTGGCGGACAAGACGGAGCAGGACGCGCTGGTCGCCTACCTGCAGGGTCTCGGCACGCAAATCAAATCGAGGAATTGAGATGGCCATCCAACATGTATTCGACGACGCGAGCCGCGTGATGACGGTCGTGAGTTTCGTTTGTTTCCTGGGCATCCTGGCCTGGACGTTCGTGCTGCGCAAGGAGCAGGACTTTGCCGCGACGGCCGCGCTGCCCTTTGCGGATGACGATGTGGAGGACGACCATGTCTGACTTCACGAGCGGTTTCTGGAACTGGTACATCGTCCTGATCACGGTGCTGGGCATCGCGGGCTGCGCGATCCTCCTGTGGTCGCAGTCGCGCCACAAGGTGCGCCTGGACGACAAGGGCCAGCCCGAAAAGACGACGGGCCACGTGTGGGACGAGGACCTGACGGAGCTGAACACGCCGATGCCGCGCTGGTGGATGTTCATGTTCTACCTGACGATCCTGTTCGGCATCGGCTACCTGGTCCTGTATCCGGGCCTCGGCAGCTATGCGGGCCGCCTCGGCTGGCAATCGGCCGGCGCGTACAAGCAGGAGCTGGCGAAGGCCGATGCCGACTATGGCCCGCTGTTCGCGCAATACCTGAAGCGCGACCTCAAGGACGTCGCCGCCGACCCGCAGGCCCACGCCATCGGCGAGCGCCTGTTCCTCACGTATTGCGCGCAATGCCACGGCTCGGACGCCCGCGGCAACAAGGGCTATCCGAACCTGACGGACACCGACTGGCTGTACGGCGGAGAGCCCTCGGTGATCAAGGAAACGATCATGAAGGGCCGCAACGGCCAGATGCCGCCGATGGGCGCGGCGCTCGGCTCGGACAAGGACGTGGAGAACGTCGCGCACTACGTGATGAGTCTCTCCGGCGCGCCGGCCGACCCGATCAAGGTCGCCTTCGGCAAGCCGAAGTTCGCCGCCTGCGCCGCGTGCCATGGCCCCGACGCGCACGGCAACCCGATGCTCGGCGCGCCGAACCTGACGGACAAGGTGTGGCTGTACGGCGGCAGCCCGGAGACGATCATGGAGACGATCCGCAAGGGCCGCAACAACACGATGCCCGCGTGGGGCGAGTTCCTCGGCGAAGGCAAGGCGCACGTACTGGCCGCCTACGTCTGGTCGCTGTCCAACGCGCCGGGCGCGCAGCCGGGTTTGCAGCATCAGGTGGCCGCAAAATGAACGCGCGCGCGCCCAAGGAGACGGTCATCAAGATGTACGCCAAGCGCGAGGACATCCATCCGCGCGAGGTGAAGGGACCGTTCGCCACCCTGCGCTGGGCATGTGTGTGGCTCACGCAGGCGCTGTTCTACGGCCTGCCCTGGCTGTCCATGCATGGCCGCCAGGCCGTGCTGTTCGACCTGGGCGCGCGCAAGTTCCACCTGTTCGGCCTCGTGCTGTGGCCGCAGGATTTCATCTATCTCGCGGGCCTGCTGATCATCTGCGCCTACGGCCTGTTCCTCGTGACCGCCGTCGCGGGGCGCGTGTGGTGCGGCTATGCCTGCCCGCAGACGGTCTACACCGAGATCTTCCTGTGGTTCGAGCGCCGCATCGAAGGCGACCGCAGCGCGCGCATCCGCCTCGACCGCCAGCCCTGGACGCTCGAAAAGCTGGGCAAGCGCAGCGCCAAGCACCTGGCGTGGGGCGCCGTCGCCCTGTGGACGGGTTTTACGTTCGTCGGCTATTTCACGCCGATCCGCACGCTCGGCGACGCGGTGGCCCATCTCGGCCTCGGCCCGTGGGAGGCGTTCTGGATCCTGTTCTACTCGTTCGCCACGTACGGCAACGCGGGCTGGATGCGCGAGCAGGTGTGCAAGTACATGTGCCCGTACGCCCGCTTCCAGAGCGCGATGTTCGACCACGACACGCTGATCGTCAGCTACGACGCGGCGCGCGGCGAACCGCGCGGGGCGGCGCGCGATCCGGCCAAGGGCGACTGCATCGACTGCAGCCTGTGCGTCCAGGTCTGCCCGGTCGGCATCGACATCCGCGACGGCCTGCAATACGAATGCATCGGCTGCGCAGCCTGCATCGACGCCTGCTCCGGCGTGATGGACAAGGTGGGGAGGCCGCGTGGCCTGATCCGCTACTCGACGGAGAATGCCCTGGCCGGCGGCTGGCATGCGAAGCAGATCCGCGCGCGCCTGCTGCGCCCGCGCACGATCGGCTACGGCCTCGTGTTCGTCCTGATGGCTGCCGGCATGAGCACCGCGCTGGCGCTGCGCACCCCGCTCAAGCTGGACGTGATCCGCGACCGCGGCTCGATGGGGCGCGAGGTGGAAGACGGCAAGATCGAGAACGTGTACCGCCTGCAGCTGATGAACACGGGCGAGCGCCCACACCTGTTCCGCATCGAGGTGAACGGCATCCCGACCGCGGCCATCGCCGACGAGGATCTCGTCGAAATGGAAGGCGCCTCCGCACGCGCCGTGCCCGTGCGCGTGCGCGTGAACCACGGCGCCGCGCAGGCGCGCTCGAACTCGCTGACGTTCACCGTGACGGCGCAGGACGACCCGGCATTGCGCGTGACCGAGAAGGCCGTCTTCATCGTGCCGCGCTGAACGTTGACAAGGACAAGAACCATGCACGCGACTTCAACCCGCACCGGGGCCGGCCCCTGGTACACCCACCGCTGGCCGTGGCTGCTGATGCTCGGCCCGGCGACCACGCTGGCCGGCGGCGCCTACATCGCCTGGCTGGCCGCCGGCCACCCGGACGCCCTCGTCGTCGACGACTACTACAAGCAGGGCAAGGCCATCAACCAGGACCTGCGCCGCGACCGCGCGGCCACGGCACTGGGCCTGTCGCTGCGGGCGGGATACGACCCGAGCGCGGGCACGCTGTCCGGACGTCTTGCGGGGCAGGCGGCGCCGTTCACGATCTACCTTGCCCATCCGACCCTGCCGCAGCGCGACCTGCGCGTGTTCGTGCGGCCCGCGCCGGACGGATCGTTCAGCGTCGCGCTGCCGGACCTGGAGCGGACGCACTGGCAGGTCGTCGTGGAAGGGGCGTTGCGCGACTGGCGGCTGGCAAAAGGGTGGGACGGTGTACGTACGCTGGAGATCGTGGCGGACGCAGAATAGCCGTCGTTCCCGCGAAGGCGGGAACCCAAGTTTCCTTGAGCAGTCGATAGGCAAGCAAAATTGGGCCCCTGCCTGCGCAGGGGCGACGATCTGGTACTCATCCATGGTAGATTCTTGTCGCCCAGCCTACCCGGCGGCAACAAGAACCCACTACCACTGGAAGAGAGAGATGCCACAACCCCGTCCTTACGCGCGCGCCCGCACGGCCGCCGCGATCGCCACGCTGTTCGTTCCCCTCGTCCTCGGCACCGCCGCGCCACAAGCCGCGGCGGCCGCCACGACCACGCAGGCCGTCAAACCCAACGCCGCCTTCGACACCTGGTCCGACCGTTTCGCCGCCGACTGGGTGCGCGCCAACCCGCAGCTGGCCACGTCGACGCAATACTTCAACGGCGCCGAGCAGGATGCGCTGGACCGCCAGCTCACGCCGTTGACGCAAGCGCACCGCAAGACGATGATCGCGCTGGCGAAGAGCGGCGTCGCGCGGCTCGACGCATTCCTCGCCGGACCGCTGAGCGAGGAGCAGCGCACGTCCGCGTCCGTGATGCGCTGGAGCCTGGCCAACACGGTCACGGGCGAGCCGTACGAGGACTACCAGTTCGTCTTCAACCAGTTCGGCGGCACGCAGGTCGGCCTCGTCAACTTCATGACGACGACGCATCCGCTGCGCCGCGCGTCCGACGTCGCGAGCTATCTTGCGCGCCTCGACCAGGTGGCCACGCGCATGGACGAAGCGCTCGCCCGCGCCCGCGCCGCCACGGCGCGCGGCCTGGTGCCGCCGCGCTTCATCCTCGAGCGCGCGCAGTACCAGGTCGACCTCTTCCTGAAGCCGGCGGCGGACCAGAACGTCCTCGTGACGACCTTCGCCCAGCGCACGGAAAAACTCGCGGACGTGGCGCCGGACGCTCGCGCCAAGGCCATCGCCGACGCCACCCGCATCATCGATGCGAAGATCCTGCCGGCCTACCGGCGCGTGCAGGCGTACATGGCCGAGCTGCACCCGAAGACGAACGACACGGCCGGCATCTCGCGCCTGGCGAACGGCGCGGCCGCCTACCAGCAGGCGCTCAAGACGTACACGAGCACGAACCTGACGGCGGAAGAGATCCACGCGATCGGCCTGCGCGAAGTGGCGCGCATCGAGGCCGAGATGGACAAGCACCTGCGCGCCCTCGGCTACGCGGAAGGCGGCATCGAGGAGCGCATGAAGCAGCTGGACGCGACGTTCCAGCCGAAGGGCGCGGGGTTGGATAACCTTGATCCCCGCCCCGAGCTGCTGCAGCGCTACGCGACCATCGTGGCGGATGCGGAAAAACGCAGCGACGCGCTGTTCAACCTGAAGCCGCGCGCGCCGGTCGACGTGCGCCGCGAACCGCCGCTGACGGAACCGTCGGCCGCCGCGCATTACTCGCTGCCCGCGCCGGACGGCAGCCGGCCCGGCATCTTCTGGGTGCCGATGCGCGGTCCGACGTTCGACGTGATCCGCATGCGCAGCCTGTCGTACCACGAAGCCGTGCCGGGCCACCACTTCCAGCTCGCGATCCAGCAGGAGCGCACCGACCTGCCGAAGTTCCGCGCCCAGCGCATCTTCGGCGGCGGCAGCGCGCACAGCGAAGGGTGGGCGCTGTACGCGGAGCGGCTCGCGGTGGAGCAGGGCTGGTACGAGGGCGACGTCCCGGGCCTGCTGGGCGCCCTCGGCTCGGAACTGTTCCGCGCGCGCCGGCTCGTCGTCGACACGGGCCTGCACACGAAGGGCTGGACGCGCCAGCAGGCCATCGACTACGGCATCGGCGCGCAGGAAGTCGAACGCTATGTCGCGTGGCCGGGCCAGGCGTGCGCGTACATGATCGGCATGCTGCGCATCATCGACCTGCGGGAGCACGCGAAGAAGGAACTGGGCGCGAGGTTCTCGCTGCCCGCGTTCCACGACGTCGTGCTGCGCAACGGGTCCGTGCCGCTGGACGTGCTGGGCGAGATCGTTCAGCGCTGGATCGCGGCACAGAAGCAGACTTGGAAGCAGGCCGGGTGATCAGCGGCTCGCCGCCAGCGCCTTCATGCGCGCGATCGTCGTGGCGGCCGTCACCCGGTCGTCACGCCAGAAATCGCTGATGATGGCCCGCATGGCGTCTTCCACGGGCGGCGGCTGCGACATGTTGATGCTCGGGACGAGGACGCCGTTCCGTGCCGCTTGCTGGAACGCCGCCCTGGAGGCTGCCGCGCAGCGGTCGTACCGGCCGAGATCGACGTCGGACCGGACGGGCAGCGCGCCCTTGTAGAGATTGAACCGTTCCTGGATGTCCGGGCGCAGGAGCGCGGCGGCGAGGTGGCGCTGCGCGCCGCGCTTCGCTGCACCCTGCACCTTGAACATGACGAACGAATCGACGTCGAACACGAATGCGTCGGTGGCGCCGGGCACCGGCACGCATTCGAACTCGAAGTTCGACGTTTCCTGCGCATCCATCAGCACCGGCTTGTTCCAGTCGCCCATGAATTGCATGCCGGCCTTGCCGCTGGTGAGCAGGGCCGACGCCTGGATCCAGTCGTTCTGATAGCTCGAGCGGCCGGTGTAGGATTTGATCCGCCGGAAGGTCGCCAGCGCGCGCTCCATTCCGGGGCTGGACAGTGCGGCCGGGTCCAGTTGCACGAGCGCTTTCCGGTAAAATTCCGCGCCGGCCAGGCCGATGACGACGTTCTCGAACAGGCGCAGGTCTTCCCAGGGCTGTTCGCCATGGGCCACCGCGACGAAGCCCGCGCGCTTCATCGCTTCGGCCGTCCGGAAAAACGCGTCCCACGTCGTCGGCGCCTTCGCGCGCGCTGCTTTCAGGACGCGCGAATTGATCCACAACCAGTTGTTGCGGTGGAGGTCGACGGGCACGGCGACGTAGTGCCCGTCGTATTTCATGCGCGCGCTGATCGCCTCGGGAAGGATCTTGTCCCATTGCCCGGCCCGGGCGATGTCGTCGAGATTGGCCAGTCGCCCGGCCTGCGCCCACGCGGCGATGGCCGGCGCCTTCATCTGGGCCGCGGTCGGCGGGTTGCCGGCCGCGACCCTGGATTTCAGCAGCGCCAGCGCCATGCCGTTGCCGCCGCCCGCGACCGCGAAATCGCGCCAGGTGTCGCCTTCCCGCGTCAGCGTCGCTTTCAGGAAGGCGATGGCCCTGGCGTCGCCGGCCAGGTCCCAGTAATGGAAAACCTCCAGCTCGCCCGCCCGCGCCGGCGTCGATGCGCACAGCGCCAGGCAAGCCGCCAGGGCGGCGAATACATGCGAAACAGTCATGCGCCCAACCTTATCACAAGGCGGGCCGGGCATCCACGTCGTCAGTCGGGCGAGAGACGCAGCATCACCGCGCCATGGGCGGGCACCGTCAGCGCCAGCGGCTTGCCGGTGTCGCCCGTGGCGCCCGTCCACAGGTCGGTGAACCGGTGGCGCTTCTGCCCGAAGTCGACGCTGTTGTTGCTGACGCGGTCGGAAATTCCATGGCTGTTCCAGTCGAACCGGTAGCGCCGCGCGTGGTCGGCGCGGTTGAGGAACATGAGCGCCCATTCGCCGTTCGCCAGCGGCTTGGCGTACATCTCGAGCTGGCCGTCGTTCATGAAGCGCCAGGCCTGGATGCCCCGTTCATCCTGGTTCACGGCGATGACGGCGCGGTTGGTCAGGATCGCGCGCGTCGCGGCCGACATCGAGCGGATGTCGTTCCCCGCGATGAGCGGCGAATTCATCATCGCCCAGATCGAGAAGTGGGCCCTGTCCTCGTCTTCCGTCATGCCCTTGCCGACTTCCAGCATGTCCATGTCGTTCCAGCGTCCGGGCCCGGCATACTTGCGCAGGCCGATCTGCTTGTCGAGGATAGGGAGCACGCCGAACGACGACCAGTCGCCGTGGTTGAATTCGCAGTCCCAGCACGGATAGATGTCGCCCGTCGTGCGCCATGAGTGGCCCACGTCGCCGGCCCATTCCCACGGCTTGGTGTCGCCCCATTCGCAGATCGAGAACAGGACGGGGCGGCCGGCGGCGCGCAGCGCGTCGCGCATCGTCGTGTAGCCGCCCCTGGCGCTGAGGCCCTCGGTATTGCACCAGTCGTATTTCAGGTAATCGATGCCCCAGGCGGCGTACGTCAGCGCGTCCTGGTACTCGTGTCCGCGGCTGCCGGCGTGCCCGCCGCAGGTCTTGTCGCCCACGTCCGAATAGATGCCCAGCTTGAGTCCTTTGCCGTGCACGTAGTCGGCCAGCGCCTTGATCCCGGACGGGAAGCGCTGCGGGTCGGCATGGATGAAGCCTTGCGCATCGCGCTCGCCCTGCCAGCAGTCGTCGATGTTCAGGTAGACGTACCCGGCATCGCGCATGCCGCTGGCGACCATGGCGTCGGCCGCTTCCCGGATGAGTTTTTCGTTGATGCTGCAGGCGAACGTGTTCCAGGTGTTCCAGCCCATTTGCGGACGCTGTCCCAGCTCGGTGAACTTGCCGGGGGTGCCCGGCGCCGTGCGGACCGTCACGCCCTGCGCGTACGCCTGGTGCGAGACGGCGCCGCCGAGCAGCAGGACGGTGAAGAATGCTTTCAACATAGGATGATGATTCCGAATAAAAAAGGCGCGCGCCGGGAGGCGCGGCCGAAAAGCCCGGTTGCCCGGGCAAGGAGATCAAAACGTGGAGATCAGAACGTATAGCCCACGCGCAGGCTGTAGCGCGGCCCGGAGACGAAGACGGCGCGCACCTTGTCGCCGATACCCTGGTGCATGGTCTGGCTGTAGCGGGCGTCCGTCAGGTTCTGCGCCTGGAAGTCGAATTTCAGGTTCTCGCTGAACGTGTACGACACGCCGCCGTCCAGCTGGCCGTACGCATCCGCCCACAGCGGCAGGCCCCAGGCCACGTTGCGCTGGCCGAAGGTCGGGCTGGCGGGATTGGTGTCCGTGCCGTTGCTGCCCTGGGTCCCGTTCGTGTTGGTGCTGAGGAGGTAGCGCGAGCGCCAGTTGTAGGCCAGGCGCGCGGACCACGGTCCCTTGTCGTACAGGATCGCCAGGTTGTAGGCGTTCTGCGACAGCTGGGTCAGCGGCAGGTTGCCGAAGGCACGTCCGTCGATGTCGCATCCGTTCAGGTTCAGGTTGATGTTCGCGGCGTTCTGTCCGCCCGAGCAGTATTCGCTGAAGACCGGGTTGTACAGGCTGCGCTTGCTGTGGACGTAGGTGTAGTTCGCCGACACGCCGATGCCGCGCAGCCAGTCCGGCACGTTGTCGAAATACTGCTGGTACGCGATCTCGCCGCCGCGCGCGATGCCTTTCGCGCCATTCACCGGCGACGTCACCAGGAATTGCTGCGGCGTCCCCGTGACGTCCGGCAGGCTCACCGACGTCGTCTGGTTGATGATCACATCCTTGAGGTGCTTGTCGAACAGCGCCAGCGTCAGCGATCCGGATTTGGCGAAGTACCATTCCGCGGTGAGGTCGAGCTGCGTCGACGTGATCGGGCGCAGCGCCGGGTTGCCCTGCGCGTTGCCGGTCCGGTTCACGGCCGTCACGTTCACGACCTTCGTCTCCTCGTTCACTGACGACACGATTTCCTGCGACAGCGTCGTGTAGGCCTGCAGTTGCGAGAAGTCCGGACGCGACATCGACTTGCCGTAGGCCAGGCGGAACTGCAGCGTGTCGCTGGCCTTCAGGCGCAGGTTCACGGTCGGCAGGAAGTTGTTGTACCTGTTCTCGACATCGCTCTTGTTCAGGTAAGCGGGAATGTACGGGACCGGAATGCCGGTAGCCTGCGTGCCTTGTCCGAACGGCGCGCCCGGCGTGTACGACATGTAGCCGGTCGAGTGCGAGCGGGTCTGCACGTAGCGCAGGCCGACGTTGCCGTCGATCGGGTATTTGAGGTCGTCGAAGCCGAAGCGCAGCTGGGCATAGAGCGCCCGGGTCTTCTCTTTCTGGTCGTTGGTGCCGGCCGGATTGTCGCCGCCGAACTTCGCCGCCTTCCAGATCTGGCACGGGTTGCCGCCATCGCCGCCATTGGCCGCGATCCGCTCCGGACACAGGATCGCGTCGTGGTAGTCGTGCAGTGTCTGGTAAGAAGCCGGATAGCCGCTGGCCACGCTCGGCGCGGGGAACACCACCGCGGGCACGCTGACGTCGCCGCCGAAGAAGTCGTTGAACTGTTGCGTCACGTGCGGCGCGTTGAAGCGCGGGTCGTTCAGGTAGGCCAGTTTCGGAATGTCCCAGCCCAGCAGCCACGGCGGCGTCACGCCGGCCCAGTTCCAGCTGGGATCGGAATTGACCGTCCGCGCTTCGCGGTCCGTCAGGCGCACGCCGAAGCGCACGTCGCGCAGGACCGGATGGTCGAACGCATAGCGCGCATCGCCTTTCCAGGCCTTCATGGTGCCCTTCGTCCTGTCGAGGTGTTCCATGGTCGACTCCCAGTAGTAATTCGCGGGATCGGCCAGGAAGGCGCGCTGGGCATCGGTGAAGCGGATCGTCGGCAGGCTGCCGCGCAGGTCGAGGGTCTCGTTCGGCATCAGCATGCCCAGGCCGACCGCCGAGGTGAAGTGGCTGCCCGTGGAGCGCACGTGCTGCAGGTCGCTCGTGAGCGTCCAGTTGTCGGCCACCTTCCACTGCACGTTCCAGGACACGTCGGTGGTCTTCGAATCGCCCTTGTTGAAGCCGCCCGCGTTGCTGAACGGGATGCCGCCGTTCGTCGTGTCGCTGAGGGTGCCCGTGACGAACGCGCCCTTCGCGTCGTACACGGTATCGGGGCTCACCTTCAGGTCATATGGGCTGGCCGACGAGAAGATCGACTGCTCGTTCGCGCTGTCCTTGTAGCGCGACTGGAAATAGGTCAGGTGGCTCCGGAGGTTGTCGCGCTTCCACTGCAGGGCGCCGTAGGCACCTTGCCGCTTGCGGTCGTACTGGTAGTTGCGCCATTGCGCGCCTTTCGGAATCCACACCGTGCGGCCCGGTTCGATGTCGGTGCGCGGGAAGAAGGGTTCGAACTGGAACGTGTCCGTCTGCGTGGAGCTGTCCGACGACGCGATATCGATGAGGGCACCGAATTCGCCGAAGCCGGTCTTCCAGCGGTTCGAATACAGCCCGGACACGGAAGGATCGGGCTTGCCCTTCCTGAGCGTGGAGTGCGTCGCCTCGACGGACAGCGCGCCACGCTGGCCCTTGAAATCGAAGGGCAGGGCCGTGCGCAGGTTGACGAGACCCGAGATGCCGCCTTCGGTCTGCTCCGCCGACGGGTTCTTGTAGACGTCGACGCCGGCCATCAGTTCGGGCGGGATGTCGCCCCAGCTGATCGAGCGCCCGCCGTTCGAGGCGAACGCCTCGCGTCCGTTCAGCTCCGAACGGACGTAGTTCAGGCCGCGGATGTTGACCCCGGCGCCTTCGACCGAAAAGCGTTCGTTGTCGCCCGCCTGGCGGTTGATGCTGATGCCGACGACGCGCTGGAGGACCTCGGTGACGGAACGGTCCGGCAGCTTGCCGATGTCGTCGGCGACGACCGAGTCGACGATCTCGTCGGCATCCTGCTTGAGTTTTTGCGCCGAGGCCAGCGCGGCGCGCTGGCCGGTCACGACGACGACCGCCTTGCCTTCGGTCTCCGTTTGCGCGTGCGCCGTGCCCGCTCCCCACGCCAGGTGAGCGACGGCGAGTGCGATGGCAGTCTTGTTGGTGCGTTTCATGTGTCCCCTTCTGGTTGTCCAGCCGTCGAGTGCGGCGATTACCGATATGCATGTACGTAAATCCGGTGCTAATAAAAAAACGTCTTGCAAAAGCAGATTTATTAACGCCGGATATACGAATTATTGCCATCGGGTTTTGCCGACCGGCGGAAAGAGACGCGAAATCGGCTTTGTTTAGGGTTGTTTCGCGAAACACGCCGGGTGCGTGGTGGTGGAGTCGACACTGTTGCGGGAAACGTCACTAAACAGTGAGAAGGGGGAAGGGTGTTCGATTGGGGTGCATGGGCGGGTGGAATAATCGCTTCCGTTAATTTTTTGATGCGTAAGACATCGAGAAATTAACGCGACCCATTCATGGAGGAGATAACATGTCTAACGATACAAAATTTTCTTTGACCCGCCGCAGCCTGTTGTTCAAGGGTGCCGGCGCCGCGGCGGCCACGACACTTCTTGGCGCTTGCGGGGGCACCACCAGCCGCGCCGGCAACGAGGACGCCGTCGCCGCGTCCCGGCAGGCGGCGCCGAAACCCGCGACCGTGACGATCGATTCCTGCGGCCAGGCGGGCGCGACCCCGAGCTGCGTCGTGCGCCGCTTCACGATCAACACCGATCCGGTCGATCCGGCCGCGACGCCCGCCGCCAAAGCGTTGTACGGCTGGCTGCTGTCGAAGTTCGGCAAGTTCATCGTCTCGGGCCAGACCGACCAGGACCATTTCGACTACGTGAAAAACCTGACGGGAAACTATCCCTTGCTGCGGGGCTTCGACATGCAGCACTACAGCCCGATGTATTCCTGGCTGTGGGACGGCAATGCCATCAATCCGAGTACCGGCCAGCCGGGCTATTTCACCTTCGGTCCCGATGCGGCGGACCCGTCGATCGCCAATTCGATCGCATGGCGCCGGGATCACGGGGACAGGCCGGTCATCGCCTACCAGTGGCACTGGCATTCGCCGTCGGGCGGCGCCGTCGGGACGAACACGTTCTACACCGAGTTCACGACGTTCGACGCATCGCGGGCCGTGAGGAAGGGGACGCAGGAATATGCGGACACCCTGCGCGACATCGACGCCATCGCCGTCCAGCTCGCGAAGCTGCGCGATGCCGGCGTGCCCATCGTCTGGCGGCCCTTGCACGAAGCCGGCGGCACGTGGTTCTGGTGGAGCGCGAAAGGCAGCACCGTGTACAAGCAGTTGTGGGACTTGATGTACGACCGCCTCGTGAATCATCACGGGCTGCACAACCTGCTGTGGTGCTGGTGCGGCAACGACGCGGCCTGGTATCCGGGGAACGACAAGGTCGATCTCGTCGGCATCGATTCCTATCCCGGCAACTTCGTCCACATCAACAACAAGGCGGAGTTCGACAAGGCCTATGCACTCAGCAACGGCACGAAGCTCATCGCCATGACCGAGAACGGTCCGATGCCGGATATCGACAGCAGCCTCGAAGGCGGTGCGCCGTGGTCGTTCTTCATGTCCTGGGTCGACATCACGGCCGCCAACGACGATGCGCGCATCAAGGCCGTGTATGCCGATCCTCGGGTCATCACGCTGGAACGTTACGTGTGATCAGAAGTTGTGGCGCATGCCGAGCACGTACGCCTTGAGCGTCGCGCCCGGCGTGGCGCCCATGCTGTTGATCGCGAAGTCGTAGACGCCGTTGGCGCGGTTTTCGAGGCGCGTCGTGTACACGTACAGGCTGCTGCGCTTGCTGAGCGCGTAGTCATAGCCGAGCGTCGCGTGCGTCGCGCCCGTGTCCGCGCCAGCTGGTCCGCTACAACGGCAGCGCCGCCTATGAGATCCAGGCCGA
>CBIHRX010000175.1:0-14130 GCA_966212555.1 uncultured Massilia sp. | reverse complement strand
GCCAGACGCAAGACTAGCACGATTGCCGCGCCGAACATCAAAATCCTGCTCGATAATTGAGTCAGACCGAACAAGTTGAGGAGCATGGCATGGTGTATGAACTTTTTTATTGGCCGAGCATCCAGGGCCGCGGCGAATTCGTGCGGCTGGCGCTGGAAGAAGCGGGGGTGCAATACGTGGACGTGGCGCGCGAGCCGGGCGGCATGGCGCGCATGATCGCGGCGATGGATGGCGCCGACCACCCGGCGTTCGCGCCGCCTTTCCTGAAGGCGGGCGACGTGACGGTCGGACAGACTGCCAACATCCTGATGTTCCTGGGCGAGCGCCATGGCCTGGCGCCGCAGGATGTGCAAGGTAAATATTGGGTGAACCAGATCCAGCTGACCATCGCCGACCTGGTCGCCGAGACGCACGACACGCACCATCCGATCGCGACGTCGCTGTATTTCGAGGACCAGCGCCCGGAAGCCAAGCGCCGGTCCGCCGATTTCATCGACACGCGCATCCCGAAGTTCTTCGACTGGTTCGAGAACCTCCTGGCCCGGCCCGAGCCGAAGGATTACCTGCTGGGCGACACGGTTACGTATGCGGACCTGTCGCTGTTCCAGCTCGTCGCGGGCCTGCGCTACGCCTTCCCGAAGGCGCTGGGCCGCATCGACGCGGGCTATCCGCTGCTGACGGCCCTGCACGACCGGGTGGCCGCGCGGCCGCGCATCGCGGCCTACCTGAAGTCCGAGCGGCGGATTCCCTTCAACGAGGAAGGGATCTTCCGCCACTACACGGAGCTGGACAAGTAGGGTGGGCGGCCTCCGCCCACGCGCGACGCCGGCATACCGCACGCGTCGCGTGGGCACGGGGTGCCCACCCTACCGGCTGGATAAATAAACGCCGTCAATCCCACTGCGGCGCGAAATCCGGGTTGACGAGGCGTTCGCCCCGGTCCAGCGCGTCGATGGCGGCGATGTCCTCCCGCGACAGGATCAGGTCGCGCGCGCGCAGGTTGCTCTCCAGGTTCGCGCGCTGCGTCGACGACGGGATCACGGCATAGCCCTTCGCCATCGACCACGCCAGCGCCACCTGGGCCGGCGTCGCGCCGTGCCTTCGCGCGATGCGGGCGATGGCGGCGTCTTCCATCACCTTGCCGTAGGCGAGCGGCATGTACGCGGTCAGGTGGATGCCGGCATCGACCATGAATGCGTCCAATGCCCGGTTCTGCAGGAACGGATGCAGCTCGACCTGGTTCGTCGCGATATCGTCCGCGCCGACGGCGGCGATGGCGTCGCGCAGGAGCGTAATCGGGAAGTTCGATACGCCGATGGCCCGCGTCAGCCCTGCCTCGCGCGCGGCCAGCAGCGCTTCCATCGATTCCGCGACGGACACCGCGGCGCCGGGCGATGGCCAGTGGATCAGCGTGAGGTCGACGTAGTCCGTGCGCAGCTTGGCCAGGCTTTCTTCCAGGCTGGCGCGCAGGCGGCTTGCCGCCAGGTTCTCGGTCCAGATCTTGGTGGTGACGAAGACGTCGGCGCGGGCCACGCCGGATTCCGCCAGCGCCTGGCCGACTTCGGCCTCGTTGCCGTAGATTTGCGCGGTGTCGACGTGGCGGTAGCCCAGTGCCAGGCCGGTGGCGACGGCATCGATGGCCTGCCGTTCCTTCAGGCGGAACGTGCCGAGGCCCAGTTGTGGAATATTGGTGGTCATGGTTTTCCTTTCGAATCAATGCATGGCGACGGCGCGTTCGCCGCGGACGGCGTGCTGCGGCGCCGGGTCGCGCCGGTCCAGCCAGCCGGCCAGCGTGGTGAGGGCGAGGGCGCCGATGACGATCAGCCCGCCGATCCAGGGCGTGTGCATCAGGCCGAGGTGCGCGACGATCAGGCCGCCGCCCCAGGCGCCGATGGCGATGCCGACGTTGAACGCGGCGATGTTCAGGCCCGACGCCACGTCGACGGCGCCGGGGGCGTCGCGTTCCGCGCGCTGCACGACATAGACCTGCAGGCCCGGCACGTTGCCGAAGGCGACGGCGCCCCAGGCCAGCACGGTGACGAGGACGGCGATCTTGTTGGCGGCCGTGAAGTCCAGCACGAACAGCACGCCGGCCAGCAGCGCGAACACGATCTGCAGGGCGCGCACGGGTCCCTTGCGGTCGGCCAGCTTGCCGCCCCAGATATTGCCGAAGGCGACCGACACGCCGTACACGAGCATCACGAGGCCCACGCTGTTCGACGAGAAGCCGGCGACCTGTTCGAGGATAGGCGCAAGATAGGTGAAGGCGATGAACGAGCCGCCATAGCCCAGCGTGGTCATCGCGTAGACGAGCAGCAGGCGCGGTTTCTTCAGCACGGACAATTGCGTGAGGAGGCTCGACGGCTTGCTGCCGGAGATGCCGCGCGGGACGAGCAGGGCGATGCCGGCGAACGCGATCACGCCCAGCAGCGCGACGGCCAGGAACGTCATCTGCCAGCCGAAGTGCTGGCCGATGAACGTCCCGAGCGGCACGCCCGTCACGAGGGCCACGGTCAGGCCGCTGAACATCAGGGCGATGGCGCTGGCCGCTTTTTCCTTGGCCACGAGGCTCGTGGCGATCGTCGAACCGATCGAGAAGAAGACGCCGTGCGCGAGGCCGGTCAGCACGCGCGCGGCCATCAGGGCGGCATAGCCGGGGGCCATCCACGCGGTCAGGTTACCGGCCGTGAACAGCAGCATGAGGCCGAGCAGCAGCGTCTTGCGCGGCACCTTGCCGGTGAGGGCGGTCAGCACCGGCGCGCCGATGGCGACACCGAGCGCGTACAGGCTCACGAGCAGGCCGGCGGACGGCACGGATACGTTCAGGCTGGAGGCGATGGTGGGGATCAGGCCGACGATCACGAATTCCGTCGTGCCGATGGCGAAGGCGCTCAGTGTGAGGGCCCATAAAGCGAGAGGCATCCTATTCTCCTAAAAGAACCGTCATCCCCGCGAAGGCGGGGATCCAAGTTTCAGGCGCCGTCGAGACGCTTGCAAAATTGGGCCCCCGCCTTCGCGGGGGCGACGGTGGTTGCGGGGGCGACGTGGTTGATCGATGGCGCATTCTGGCCGTCCCGCCCGCAAAGAAAAACCCGTCGCCGTACAATAGACTTTTGACCTGGGAGCAAAGATGCTTGACGTGGGCGCGTTGATCGCATTCGTCGCCGTGATCGACACGGGTTCGTTTTCCAGCGCCGCGCAGCAGCTGGGGCAGACGCCGTCCGGCGTGTCGCGCACCATCGCGCGCCTGGAGCAGCAGCTGGGCATGACCCTGATCCACCGCACGACGCGCCGCCTCGACCTCACCGAGGAAGGCAGCTGGCTGCTGGCCCGCGCGCGCCGCATCCTGGCCGACCTGGAAGAGACGGAATCGCAGGCCGCCCTCGCGCGCGCGCAACCCGCGGGCCTCGTGCGCGTCAACGCCGCCACGCCGACGCTCGACCACCTGATCGCGCCGCAGCTGGCGGATTTCCTCGACGCCTACCCGCAGGTGCAGGTGGAACTCACGAGCGGCGAGACCGTCGTCGACCTGATCGAGGAAAAGGCCGACGTCGCGATCCGCATCGGCAACCTGTCCGACTCCACGCTCAATGCCCGCCGGCTGGGCCGCAGCCGCATTCGCGTGCTGGCGGCGCCCGGCTATCTCGAACGCCACGGCACCCCGCGGCACGTGGACGACCTGGCCAGGCACCGGCTGGTCGGCTTCGTCGCGCCCGCGTCGCTGAACACATGGCCGCTGCGCGCGGACGCGGAGGAAGGCTGGCGCATCGCGCCGCACGTGACGGCCACCAGCGGCGAGACGGTCCGCCACCTGGCGCTGCAGGGCGCGGGCATCGTCAGCCTGTCCGACTTCCTCACGCGCGCCGACGTCGCCGCGGGCCGCCTCGTGCCCGTGCTGGAAGACGCGTCCCTGCCCTGGACCCAGCCCGTGTGGGCCGTGTTCTACAAACAGGGCGCGCTGGCGCCGCGCGTGAAGGCGCTCGTCGACTTCCTCGCCGACCGGCTGGCCGGCGTGCTCGAACCTTGAATCATTCATCCCGACAAGGAGACCACATGACCATCATGACTTCGCAGATCCTTCGCATCGCCGCATTCTCGGACGGCGACACCGGCGGCAATCCGGCCGGCGTCTGGATCGGAGAATCGCTGCCGCCGGCAGACGAGATGCAGCGCCTGGCCCACGCCGTCGGCTATTCGGAGACCGCGTTCGCGGCGCAGGAGGGGCAGGGCTGGCGCGTGCGCTACTTCTCGCCGGCGTCCGAAGTGCCGTTCTGCGGCCACGCGACAATCGCGCTCGGCGCCGCGCTGGCCCGGCGCGACGGCGACGGCGTGTACGCGCTGGCGCTGAACGATGCACACATCACGGTCGAAGGCCGCTGCGAGGGTGGCCGCGTGGCCGCCGCGCTGCAATCGCCGCCGACGTGGAGCCGGCCGGCCGACCCCGGCCTCGTCGCGGACGCGTTGTTGTTGTTCGGTTACCACGACGCCGACCTCGACCCGCGCATCCCGCCCGCCCTGGCCCACGGGGGCGCGAACCACCTGGTGCTGGCGCTGGCCAGCCGCGACCTGCTCGCCGCCATGCGCTACGACCTGGAGGCGGGCCGCGCGCTGATGGCGCAGCATGGCCTGACGACGATCGTGCTGGCCTGGGTGGAAAATCCGCAACGCTTCCACACCCGCAATCCATTCGCCATCGGTGGCGTCTACGAGGACCCGGCCACGGGCGCGGGGACGGCCGCGCTGGCCGGATATTTACGCGACCTCGGCTGGCCGCACGGCGGCGTCATCGACGTCGTGCAGGGCGAAGACATGGGCATGCGCTCGTTATTGCGCGCGGAAATCGGTGCGGAACAGGGCGGTTCCATCCGCGTTAGCGGGACGGCAAGAACGTTATCGAAAGAATAATGAAATTGATCATGATCTATTGAAAATTGAAATAGGGGCAAAAGACACGCCTTTTCGACAAATTGTTAACCCCTGGAACGTTGATAAAGTTCAAAGCACGATACGTTTCTGACCATCAACACAGGAGTCAACATGGAAATGCGCCACCCCGGCGTTCTTCGCCCCGTCATCACAGGCCCCGCCGGGTTCGCGGGCAAGCCGACCGAACGCCTGCCCTTCACCATCCGCCGCGTGAACAATGAGGCCGACCTCTGGAAAGCCGTCCGCGTACGCCACGCGGCCTATGCGCGTCACGTCCCCGATTTCGCGCGCCAGCTCGTCCAGCCCGAAGCTTCCGACTACGGCGACGACGCAATCGTTTTCCTCGCGGAATCCAAGCTGGACGGCGCCCCGCTGGGCACGGCCCGCATGCAGACGAACCTGTACGAACCGCTGCACGTCGAAGAGTCCGTCGAGCTGCCCGACTGGCTGCGTGGACAACCCCTCGCCGAGATGAGCCGCCTGGGCGTGGACAACGGCCGCATCGGCCGCATGGTCAAGACGGCGCTGCTGAAGGCGGGCGTCATGTATTGCCAGCAGAACGGCATCCACTGGGCACTGGCGACGGGCCGCGCGCCGATCGACCGGCAATACGAACAGCTGACGTTCGTCGACGTGTTCCCGGAACTGGGCTTCGTCCCGCTGCGCCACGTGGGCAATATTCCGCACCGGATCATGGCCTTCGACATCACGACGATCGAGGAACGCTGGACGGCCGCACGGCACCCGCTGCTGAACTTCTTCTGCCACACGCACCATCCGGACATCGACGTCAGTGGCCGGGCCGGCGTGCGGCCGCCGCTGCCCAATGCGGGTCGTACGGGTGTTGTAAGGCAGGCATCGGAATGGCATGAACTCGTTGCATGATCCATTAATTGCATGACGGCACTACTGTAAAGCTGTATCCTTGCGAGACGATAATGGCCGCCCGCGCCAACGGGCCGCGATACGAGCTTCGCAGATACTCATGCAATTCACATCATCCGGTCGCTGGAAACTGCCGGGCCTTGCGCAGTCGGCGCTTGACCTGACGTTCCGGACGTTCGCCTACTATCTGATTCCGATCGCGATCGGTGTCGTTTCCATCGTTGCCCTCGTGTGCTGGGACAGTCAGTACGTGTCGGGCAGCAGCGATGCGCGCGACATCCGGGTCCTGATGGAAACAACGCCGCTGAGCCCGCCCGCGGCCAACGCACGCCTGCGTGCCGCCGTGCCGATGTCGTATTTCGACACGCACCTGTCCGAAGCGCCCGTGTGGTTCCGTTTCAGCACGCGGCCGCGCACGCCCGGCAGCATCGTCGGCGACGTGATCGAATTCCCGTCGCGCCACGCGGTCGATATCTCCTGCTGGGACGCCACCACCCTGCAATTGCTCGGAACGGCCACCCGCGGGCAGAGCACACCCTATCTGCATACGGCCAAGGCCGGCTTCGCCCTGCAACTGACCGATCTGCCGCGCGAGATCCTGTGCCGGGGCACCTTCGCCGGCCCCGCGCGCGTAAACGTCGTGCAATGGCCCGAGACGCAGTTCGACCTGTCCGTCGAGGGTTACCACCGCAAGTCGGGCCTGCTCGACGGCGGCATGATCGTGCTGTCGCTGTTCGTCCTGATCACGGCGCTCATCAACCGCCAGCCGCTGTATGTCCTGTTCTCGGGCTGGCTGATCCTGAACCTGCGCATCGCCGGACTGTCGGCCGGCTGGGATACCCAGTGGCTGGGCATGACCGTCCCGCCGCAATGGATGCTGCTGAGCCGCTCGCTGACGATCGCGCTGTACGGCGTGTCCACGCTCACGCTGTACCAGGCCTTGTTCCGCGACGAGCTCGTCAAGACGCGCTGGGCGATCCCGCTGCGCATCACGCAATGGGCGTGCATCCCGCTGCTCATCGGCGCCGTCGCCATGCCCTACGGTACGTTCCTGCCGATGCTGTGGGTCATCATGGCCTTCGGCTTCTCGCTGATGACGCTGGGCCTCGTCACGATCATCCTGCGTTCGCGCAATCGCGTGGCGGGCTGGTTCGCGGCCTCGTTCGCGCTGACCTATGTCGCCTCGCTGGCCGAGGTCGTGTCGGCGGCGCTGGGCATGCACCAGGTGCTGAACGTGATCAACAGCGTGACGGCGGCACTCGCGTCGAGCCTGCTGGCCGCGCTGGCCGTGGCCGAGCAGATGCGCATGGAGACGCAGAAGCGCCGCGAAGCCCAGGAAAAGCTGGAGCATGCCTACGAGGCGATGCCCGTCGGCCTGTTTACGCTCGATATGTACGGCAATATCGTGAGCGCCAACCCGGCCATGCGCAAGATGCTGGGCATCACGGAAGTCGTCCCCGGCCGCACGTCGTGGAAGCAATTTTTCGCCGACGGCCTGTGGACGGAATTGCTGGAACAGGTACACCTGCGCAGCAACGCCGAGATGCAGATCGCCAGCCGCGACGGCGCCCAGCGCTTCATGGTCAGCGCCACGCTCGCGCGCGGCCGCGTGGAAGCGGTGCTGCAGGACGTCACCGAGCAATACCAGGCCACCGAGCAACTGCGCTTCATGGCCAACAACGATCCGCTCACCAAGGTCTACAACCGGCGCGGCATCGAAAAGATGTTCGAGGGCGCGGCCCAGCTGCTGGGCGCGGGCAAGCCGCTGGCGCTGGCCTACATCGACCTCGACCGCTTCAAACTGATCAACGACCTGTTCGGCCATGCGGCCGGCGACGAAGTGCTGAAGCAGGTGTGCGAACGCATGGAGCTGACCTTGGCCGGCGGCCAGAAGATCGGGCGCGTGGGCGGCGACGAATTCGTCATCGTCATGCCGGACACCGCGATCCCGCTGGCGTCGCTGATCTGCCGCGGCATCGTCGACCGCATCGGCGGCACCCCGTACCGCGTGGGCGACAAGGCGTTCCACGTGCGCGGCTCCGTCGGCCTGATCGAAGTGTCGCCGGGCATGCCGATGAAGGATGCCGTGTCCACCGCGGACCGCGCCTGCCGCGAGGCGAAGGGCGGCCACCACGAAGGCCTCGTCGTGTACGAGCGCGGCTCGAACGCGTTCCAGGAGCGCGCCAACGAACTGAACCTGGTCGCGCGCCTGTCCGGCCCGGACGCCACCGAGGGCATGTTCCTCGAGATGCAGCCGATCATGTCGCTCTCATCGCCGTACGAATCGCTGAACTTCGAAGTGCTGCTGCGCATGCGCGAGGCCGACGGCCGCGTGGCCCCGGCCGGCCCGTTGATCGCCGCCGCCGAGAAGAGCGGGCGCGCGGGCGTGATCGACCGCTGGGTGCTGTCGACGACGCTGTCCTGGATCGAGGACAACCTGGAATCGCTGGTCAACACGCGCTTCGTGTGCATGAACCTGTCCGGCGCGTCGCTCAACGACGAGCGCTTCGTGCAGGACACGCTGGAAGTCCTGGCCCGCTACACGCACGTGGCGAGCCGCCTGTGCATGGAGATCACGGAAAGCGTGGCGCTGCACGACCTGGACAACACGCGCCGCTTCATCGACCAGGTGCGCAACTTCGGCGTGAAGGTGGCGCTGGACGACTTCGGCGCGGGCTACACGTCGTTCTCGTACCTGAAGGAACTGCCGGCGGACGTGCTCAAGATCGACGGCAACTTCATCGTCAACATCAACGCCCACCCGGCCAACGTGGCCATCGTGGAAGCGATCGTCAACCTGGCCGGCAACCTGGGCATGCGCACGATCGCGGAATGGGCCGAGGACGCGGCCACGATCCGTACGCTGGCGGAGATCGGCGTCGACTACGTGCAGGGCTATGCGGTGGCGCGCTCGCAGCCGCCGGAAAAGCTGCTGGCCGCAAGTTCATCGGCCAGCTTCATCCAGGGCGAGGACGTGCTGCAGCTCGTGCGCACGCTCGGTATGTCGGCCAACGAGTCGGACCTGCTGGGGTTCGCCCCCTACGACGAGCACCTGCTGTAGGGTGGGCACCCCGTGCCCACGCGGCGTTCGCGTCACGCGTGCATTACGCGTGGGCGGAGGCCGCCCACCCTACTAATTCAACCCTGCGAGGCGCGGGCGCGCATCCTGCAGCATCAGCATGCGCCGCGCTTCCTTCAGCGTGGCGATGTCGCGCGCCAGCTTTACCGGCGCCGCGAGGTTGGGGCGCTTCCAGGTCACGCGCGGCAGCTCGCCCGCGGGCAGCACGTGGCGCTGCGACGGCGGCGCACCGGTGTCGCGCGACACTGGCATGGTGGCGGAACCGGACGCGCAGGGCTGGTCCGTGAGGGTGATGTGACCGTTGCTGTCCACACATTTGACGATCTCGCCGGCCAGTGCCGGCGCCGCCAGTACCGCGGCGGCGATGATGCTCAGCAGTCTAACTGGACGCTTCATGATGTTCTCCTGTGCCAGGTTCCCATCGTGCCCGGCGCGGCCATCCGCCTCTGTTCGGTGCTTCACCCTGTGCGCATGTCGGCCTCCAGCGCCGTTGCGACGCGCGCCTCCCCGCGGTGCGCCCGCGCGCACATCACGACGCCCGCGACCAGCAGCGTCAGCGCCAGCGCTTCCAGCCGCGTCGGCCAGCGGCCTTCCCACAGGTAACCGTACAGCGACGCGAAGATGGTCTCGAACACGATCATCTGCCCCGTGAGCGCGAGCGGCAGCGCGCGGCTGGCGACGTTCCACAATCCATTGCCGAGCACGGAACAGAACAGCGCCATCGCACCGATGAGCCCGCCGAAACGCAGCCAGTCCGCGCCCGCGTGGACGAGCGTGTCGCCATGAAACGCGGGCACGGCCAGCACGATGGCTTCGAGACCCGTGACGACGCCCGTCAACAGGCTCCAGTCCTGCGCCGACACGTGGGTCAGCCGCGCGAGCCAGCGGCTGTTGCTGACGGCATACGTCGTCCACGACGCGAGTGCGCCGCCGGCGCACAGCAGGCCCGTCAGGGAGCCCCAGCCGGACGTGGCCAGCGATTGCCAGCTGATGCAGACGAGCCCGGCAGTGCTGCAGGCCAGCGAGGGCACCAGCTCGCGCAACGCCGGCGCCTGACGCTCGCGGCTGCCGACGAGCGTGACGGCGAGCGGCAGCAGGCCGATCACGAACGCCGTCATCGCGACGCCGCCCGTCTGCACGGCCTTGGCCAGCAACACGTAATACAGGATATTGCCGATGAAACTGAGCCAGGCGAGAGCCCGCCACTCGGGCCACCGGAGCGCGCCTTTCAGCCGGCGCCAGGACGGCGCGACGAGCACGGCGGCGACGAGTCCGTAGGCGAGATAGCGTCCTGCGGACAATTGCAGTGGCGGAAAATCGGCGGCCAGCCTGGGCGCCAGGAAGACGAGTCCCCAGAACGCGCCGGCGACGATGCCGGCGGCGATGCCGAGAAGGGTGTTATGCGTGGACACGGGATGCTCCAGATGCGGAAAGCATCCATTGTCGGGGGCGGGGGACGGGGTGTCTTGGCTGGAACTACTGGCGAGTTGACCGGGTCTCTCGATGTCTGCCTGGCGCGCTAGAGCGTTGCCCGATCCTGCGAAATCGACCGGTTGAATTCGAGCCAACGATTGCCGAGCTCCGTGATCCGGTAATCATTACCGATGCGCTGCAAAAACATATTCGATTCGAGCCAGCTCCGGATTTCCTCGCTCATCATGAGCGCACCCAGGCCGCACTGGATGCTGTTGAGCGCACGCACGCAGGCAAAATGCTTCAGCGCTTGCCGGCCTTTCACAGTGATCACGGGCTTGCCGTCGTCATCCAGCCGAATCAGGGCACACCGTTGCAATTCGGCGGGACATTCGGCAATCGTCATCCTGTGCATGCCGGTGTCCGCTTCAAAGCGAAGGCGGTGCAGGATCGCCATCGTCGCCGCGTCGAGCGTGACCGGTCCGTCGTCGGCGGTCGACGTTGGATCCTGTTCCACGGACGTCGACGGCGCTTCGTCGCTACGACGCCGCTGCGCGCGCCGTTCCTCGGGAATGGCCAGCACACGCTCGACCAGGTCCTCCTCGAGGCCGCTGCGCAAGAGCAGGTTTTTCGCTGCGGCGTTGCCGAAACTGCGCCGCATGGCGAACATGGTGCGCAAGATTTTTGCGGTGACGCCATCGGTACGTCGATCTCCCGAGCGTCGATCAGGGTGAATCACGAGGGCCATGGCAGTCACAAGACGTTTCGATGATTAATAATAACAAAAAATCATCGAAATCGGCGGCTCAGGCTGTCAAGTCCACGTTCGGCATCGACAACATCAGGCGTTTCATGGCAGCGACTCCTGCAGTATGATCGCGCCGCCCTATCGGAGCACGCGCTGCCAGTCCGCGTGCAGGGCGGGGGCGATCTTGTCCATCGCCTGTTGTTGCCGGCTCGCCTCCCAGTTGCAGAACGCCTGATCGAAGGTGGTCCCGTGTTTGGCTTGTGCCGCCTCGGCCTGGCGGCGCAGCGCCGACGCCTGCGATTCGGAAATGTCGGCGAACCGGCGGACCGGCAAGAGGTGGTAGGACTTGATCGCCCCGTCTTCCGGCGGCTTGCCGGTGTAGAGCAGGGTCGCGCCGACGAAGCACTCGGCCAGCACCATTTGCCGCGCAGGTTGCCCCTGCAGCCTGAAAATGCCTGCCCACGCCATCCCCGATGTCCGCTTGGGCCAAATGCCGACCAGGGCGTCGCTCACTTTCTGGATGGCGCGCGGATCGCCTCCGAAGTAGGCGCGTTCCAGGGTCTTCTTGCCGACCGCCCGTTCGAGCTCGGCTGCCGCGTGCACCCCGACCTTGCCGTTGGCTAGCTTCAGATCCGCACTGGCCGTGGTATCGGGATGATCGGGGAACTTATCGGCATAATGCTCCGTCAAGGCTTCCTCGACCGTTTGCCCGTGGGGACTGCGTTCCATGAACAGCACGAAAGCGGGATGGCTGTAGCAGTGCAAGGCCTCGTGGCGCGCCGTATGCGCCCCGACCTCGCGCGGCAGGCCTTTCCGCACCGCCAGCCTGACCGGTTTCTGGCCGCTCCGGTAGACCCGCCCCCGGAAGCCGGGCGGCAAATCCAGGGTGACCTGCGGTTCGATCGCATGGCAAGCGCTATCGGCCGGAATGTACGCGGCGTGGCGTTGCAAGACGTCCGCCTTGGCCTGGTTCACGGTCGGCAAGTCGATCAGCGGTCCGGCGCCAGGCGCGCCACCTGCGCTGCGCAAGCTCGCGTTGCCGGCCTGTCTCATCGCGCCGTAGCCGGCGGCGACGGCGGCGATCCCGACGTAGGTTTTCCAGGACAGGTTGAGCGCGTTGCGCGCCAGACCCGACGCGCGCGCCGCGAACGAAGCAGCCGCCTGCGGCGCATGGCCATCGGCCGCCGTGCCGGGCACCGCGCTGCGGTGCGGTGACGCGGACCTGACGCGCGCCTGGGATGAGGCGTCCGGCCGCTCGCTGCCTGTGGCGCTGGGTGGGCGCGGTTTCAGGCGGGCGTCACGCGTGAGGTGCCTGGACGGCCTGGCCGAGGGTTCCGACGAATGGCTGTCCCCGGTACCGTGCGAGGGTTGCGGCGCCCCGACATTGTCTGCCGACTTCAATCGGACCATCTTGAATTCCTTTCCTGGCCATGGGTGTTTTTTAGCCCAGTATGGCAGTGCCTCGGGAGAGGCAATGTCAGGTCGGCGAAGCGTTGGCGATGGAGGCGAACCTTGGCGCGTATTCTATTGCCATGCAGATGTCGCTCTGTGACAATCGACGACGCGCTGTACGAAAAAGCGTCGGAAATGGCTGGTCCGGACAAGGACAAGGTGTTCGAAACTTCCGCGGCCGACGTGAAGCACGGCAGCCGCCGGCCTCATTTCTTGCGATGAAACCGCTGCACCCCCACCGGTTTCCCGCCGGCATACTCGATCAATTCGATATGCCGGGTATCGTAAATGAACGGGTAATTGATCCGCACGGCTGAGCCGCCGCCGCCGCAAGTTCCTTCGTCCAGTCGCAGCAGGTACGTCGGTATGCTGCCCTTGGCCCCGGCCACGAATTTCGTGCCGCGCGCGTTCACGTACACGGTGCCCGGCCTTTCCGGTTGCACCGCGAATTGCCGCACGCAGTTGGGCACCGACTTGTCCGGTCCGCGCCAGGACAGCGTGTCGCCCTTGACGACGAGGGTCGTGTAGGGCGATGCCGCCTGATCGTCCGCCAGCCAGCGTCCGGCGAACGGCACCGGCTCTGCGAGGACAGACGCACTGCAGCCGAGCCCTGCCACGACGGCAACCAGCCGCGCGAGAGACATCACGCGCTCACGCATGCCGCTGCGCCCGCCGATACGCGCCGGGCGTCATCCCCGTCACATCCCTGAGCGCCCGCGTCAGCGCGCTCTGGTCCGAAAACCCGGCCGCCAGCGCGATGTCGGCGATGGAGCGGGACGTGTCCGCCAGCCAGGCCTGCGCGCGCGCCAGGCGGACGTCGCGCAGCCACGCGTGCGGGCTCGTGTCCAGGTCCGTGCGGAACAGGGCGTGCAGGCGGCTGACGGAGAGGCCCGCGCAGCGCGCCATCGAGTCCGTCGTCCAGGCGAGGCCGGGCTCCGCTTCGACCCGGGCCATGAGCGCGGCGAGGCGGGACGCCGGGCGCGGCGCGTCCAGCGCGATGGTGTCGAGCAGCAGCGGTACCCACCCGCCCAGCAGGCGCCGGTCGAACGCCTGCGTGCGCATCATGCCCATGAATTCGACCAGTTTGCGGGCGCCCGGTCCGAGCGGCATGAACGGGCGGTCCAGCATGCGCTCCCAGGCCGGATGCGACATGGCGTCCGGTTCGACGTCGAGGATCAGCGACTGGTTGGCCCCGATGCCGCACTGGGCGTGCCAGGCGTGCGGCGCGACGCAGGCGGCGCGCAGCGGGTCGAGGCGTTCCTGGCGGCCTTCGATGTCGAGCAGCACGGCGCCGCGGACGGGCAGCACGAGTTGGGCGAACACGTGGCGGTCGGTGACGATGTCGGCGCCGTAGGTGCGCAGGTGGAGGTCGGTTTCCATGACGGGAAGTCTAGCAGTGATTGTCCGACGAGGCCTACAGGTCGACGGGAAAAAATAGTTGGGCCTACCCTCTTGCAGGCGCGGCGGCCGTCCCAATTTGCCATCCTGATTCACCTCTGTCTCCTCCACGTGCAAACTTGGATTTACCGCCTGGCGCAGCGATGCGCAGGCGGTTTCTTTTTTTTGGGGTGGTGCGGCCCGCCCCCCGGGGCCCGGCGCGGCCCCCACCGGCCCCGCGCGGGCTTGT
>CBIHRX010000174.1:0-14207 GCA_966212555.1 uncultured Massilia sp. | reverse complement strand
GGGCCTATTTTCGACGGTAAAAATTATTCCGGACAGCAGTGCGCGCAGGCGGGGACCCAAGTTTGCTCGCGCTGTGTTATCGCATGCAAAATTTGGCCCCCGCCTCCGCGGGGGCGACGTCTCATTTTCTCCAGGAACTCAACCATGAAGTGTCTCGTCGTGATCGCCCACCCCATCCACGACAGCCTGTGCCGCACCCTGGCGCAGCACGCCATCTCCACCCTGACCGCCCACGGCCACGACGTGATCGTCGAAGACCTGTACGGCGCGGGCTTCGCGCCCGCGTTGACGGCGGCGGAACGCGCGAGCTATTACGGCCCGGCGTTCGACCCCGCCGCCGCGCGGTCCCACATCGAGAAACTGCAAGCCGCCGAAGCACTGGTACTCGTGTTCCCGACCTGGTGGTTCGGTTTCCCGGCGATGTTGAAAGGCTGGTTCGACCGCGTATGGGCGCCCGGCGTCGCCTACGACCACGCCGGCGACCTCGGTCCGATCACGCCGCGCCTGGACAAGCTGCGGCACGCGCTCGCGATCACCTCGCTCGGCTCGCCGTGGTGGGTCGACCGCTTCATCCTGCGCCAACCCGTGAAACGCGTGCTCAAGACGGCGCTGCTGGGCACGTGCGCGCCGCAGTGCCGGTTCGGGATGCTGTCGCTGTACCGGGCCGAGTCGCTCGCACCGGGCCCGGTGCAGGCGTTCCGCGCCCGTATCGGAAGGACGTTGTCGAAGTGGGCGCGCGCCTGATACGATGCGCTCCCCGCCCTCGATTGCCCGCACATGCTCAGACTCAGCCTGGACGCCCTGCTCACCGTCGACACCATCGCCCGCCGCGGCAGCTTTTCCGCCGCCGCGAAGGAACTGTATCGCGTGCCGTCGACGATCTCGTACACCGTCTCCAAGCTGGAGGACGACCTGGGCGTGCAGCTGTTCGAACGCTTCGGCCCGCGCGTCGTCCTCACCCCCGCCGGCGAAGAACTGCTGAAGGAAGGCCGCTACCTGCTCAAGGCCGCGGGCGACCTGGAGAGCCGCGTGCGCCGCGTGGCGTCCGGCTGGGAGACGGAATTCACGATCGGCATGGATTCCGCCCTCGCCCCGCTCGGCCTGCAGGACGATATCCGCGCCTTTTATGAAGTGGCGGACCAGACGCGCCTGCGCATCGTGCGCGAAGCCTTGTCCGGCACGTGGGAAAGCCTGCTCGACCGCCGCGTCGACCTGCTCGTGGGCGCGGCCGGCGAAGGCCCGTCCGGCGGCGGCTACACGGCCGAACCGCTCGGGACGATGTCGTTCGTGTTCGTCGTCGCGCCCTCGCATCCGCTGGCGAAGATTCGCCACCGGCTGGGCAAGGCGGAGCTGACGGCGCACCGCGCCGTGTCCGTCGCCGACTCGGTCCGCCTGCTGCAGGCGCGCACGGTGGGACTGCTGTTCGGCCAGGACACCCTGACCGTCCCCGACATGCAGACGAAGTACGAATTCCAGCTGGCGGGCCTCGGCTTCGGCTTCCTGCCCGAGCCCTGGGCCCGGGCCGACATCGCGGCCGGCCGCCTGGTCGAGAAGGACGTCGAGGAACCGAAGCCGGACGAGACGCTGTACATGGCCTGGCGCACGGGCGAGGACGGCGCGGCGCTGAAGTGGTGGAGAGAGCGCATGCGGGCGTCGTCGCCGGTCGAGCGCATGCTCGCCCTCAACTGTCCGGTCGAGCGGGCAACACCCGATGCTGCCACGTAAAACCTATACGTTCGTATGACTAGACCGCCCGCGCCGGGCTCCCGACAATGTCCGGGTCCGGATGCGGCGGCAGGCGCTGTCCCTTCCGGCTTCCAGCCACCAACCCGAAGGGAACGCCATGACCATCACCCGCACCGCCAACACCATCACGACCCGCGACGGGACCATCATCCACTTCACGGACTGGGGCCACGGTCCCGCCGTCGTGTTCAGCCACGGCTGGCCGCTGCAGGGCGATGCCTGGGAAGACCAGATGATGTTCCTGGCGAACCACGGCTACCGCGTCATCGCCCACGACCGCCGCGGCCACGGCCTGTCGAGCAAGCCCTGGCACGGCAACCACATGAACGACTACGCGGACGACCTGGCCCAGCTGGTCGAAGCGCTGGACCTCACCGACGTGACGCACGTCGGCCACTCGACCGGCGGCGGCGAAGTCGCGCGCTACATCGGCCGCCACGGCACCGGCCGCGTCAAGCGCGCCGTGCTGGTGGGCGCCGTGACGCCGCAGATGATGCAATCCGACGCCAATCCGAACGGCGTGCCGATGTCCGTGTTCGACGGCATCCGCGCCGGCGTCCAGGCCGACCGCGCCCAGTTCTTCAAGGACCTGACCGGCCCGTTCTACGGCTTCAACCGCGAAGGTGCCAAGGATTCGCAGGGTGCGCGCGACACGTTCTGGCTGCAGGGCATGCAGTGCAGCCTGCGCGCCGCCTATGAATGCATCAAGCAGTTCTCGGAAACGGACTTCACGGAAGACCTGAAAAAGATGACGGTCCCGACCCTCGTCATCCACGGCAGCGACGACCAGATCGTCCCGATCGACACCACCGCGCGCCGCGCCGTCGAGATCCTGCCGCAAGGCCGCCTGGTCGTCTACGAAGGCGGCCCGCACGGCCTGGCCTTCACCCACAAGGACCGCCTGAACGCCGACCTGCTGGCGTTCCTGCGCTCCTGATCGGGTCACAGGTCCGCCTTAAGCCGGCAGCGCCGCCTCCGCCACGGAGGCCGGCGCGCCGGCGGCGCCGAACAGCCCCGTCATCGCGACGGAAGGCGCCGCCGTATGCACTTCCAGCAAAAGACACAGGCCGCCCATCAGGAGGCCCAGCATCACGAAGGTCAGGTAGTAACGCATCATCCGCTCCCCAATCCGGCCACATCGATCATGCAATCATGGTAGGCGCAGATCGGCGCACGGGACAGTATCCTTTGGTATGAGTAGCGTAAGACGACACACGAATTGAGGATACGATGGACCGATTCGCCGAACTGAAAGCCTTTTGCACCGTCGCCGCCAGCGGCGGCTTTTCGCCCGCCGCGCGCCGGCTCGGGCTCGTCACGTCGTCGGTCGCGCGCCTCGTCGACGCGCTCGAAAGCCGCCTCGGGGCCGTGCTGCTCAACCGGTCCACGCGCAGCGTCACCCTGACGGATGCGGGCCGCACCTATTACGAGGAAGCCCTGCGCATCCTGGAACGCCTGGACGCGGCCGACGAAGCGGCGGCGGACGGCGCGGCCGGCGTGCTGCGCGTGGCGGCGCCCGTCACGTTCAGCACCTTGTATGTCGCGCCGATCCTGCCCGCGCTGCGCGCGCGCCATCCGCGCCTCACGCTCGACCTGCGCCTGGACGATGCACCCGCCAACCTCGTCGACGAAGCGATCGACGTGGCGATCCGCATCGGCAGCCTCGATCCGCAATCGAATCTCGTCGCGCGCAAGCTCGCCGCGCACGACCGCGTGCTGTGCGCGAGTCCCGCCTACCTGGCCGCGCACGGGGCACCCGAGACCCCCACCGCGCTCGCGGCGCACGACTGCCTGCAGTTCGCGTTCGGCGCGGGCCGCCGCACGTGGCGCCTGCAGGCGGGGGATGCGGAGCCGGAAGACGTCGAGGTGCGCGGCGTCGTCCATGCCAACAATGCGGAAGTGCTGCGCCAGGCCGCGCTGGGTGGCCTCGGCATCGCCATGCTGGCGCGCTGGCTCGTGCAGCGCGACCTGCGCGCCGGCACGCTCGTGCAGGTCCTGCCCGGCTGGCGCGTCAATCCGGGCCCCATGGACGTCGGGCTGTACGCGCTGTATCCCACCAGCCGGCGCAACTCGGCGAAGATCCGCGCGTTCGTCGACCTGCTGGCCGACCATCTCGGGGAACAGGACCTCGGCAATCAACTCAGCCCACCGCCAGCGTAGGCAGCCGCGGCACGATCTCGCGCCCCAGTTCCTCGATCTGGTCTTCGACGGGCCGTGGCCCCTGCAGGTTGACGAGCATGTGCGCCACGCCCAGTGCCGCCATCCGTTCCAGGTAGGCCAGCAGCGCATGGCGGCCCGCGCGCAGGCCCAGTTCCAGCGGCGTCGCGGGCGCGTCCGGGTCGGCCAGCAATTCCAGTTGCAGCGATTGCACGAACGGTTTCCATGCGCCGCCGGCCCGTTCTTCCAGCACGCGCTGCCACAGCGCGATGCGGCCCTGCTGGCGCGCTTCCTCGCGGTGGTACGTGGCCCAGCCGTCCGCATGCGCCGCGATCCATTGCAGGGACTGGCGCGCCGTGCCCACCGCGAGCAGCGGGATGCGACGGGTCGGCGCGGGCGTGGGCGCGTAGCCGCCCGTGGACGTGAGCAATTCATGTCGCGCCGTACCGTCGGGCGCCAACGCGGCCGCCAGCGTGTGCCAGCGCTCGCGGAACAGGACTTCCGGCGCCGTGTCCACGCCGAACGGCGCCAGTTCCTCCGGCCGGTCGCCCGAGCCGAGGCCGAGGATGACACGGCCGCCGCTCAGCCGGTCCAGCGACCACGCGGCCTTGGCCACGTGCAGCGGGTGGCGCAGCGGCAGCACGGCGGCCGCGGTGCCGATTGCCGCCGACGCCGTCGCGCCGGCCAGCACGGCCAGCCAGATGAACGGGTCGTCCAGCACGGCGGCCTCCCTCGTGCTGCCTTGCGGGACGATCAGCGGCACGTCGCGCGTCCACAGCGCGGCGACGCCGAGCGCGTCGGCACGGGCGGCCAGCGCCGTCTCGCGTGCGAGGTCGGCGGGCTCGCCGGGCGCGCGTGCGAGGGGCGTCATCAGGCCCAGCGTGAGGTGGCCCGCGCCCAGGACGCGGCCCCAGGCACGGTTGAAAGCGACATCGGTCATGGCGGTCTCCTGCGAACCCCCAGCATACCGCGTCCGCGACGCGCGCGTCGGCGCCCGGCGCGCAAGACACTCTTGCGCCAAAAGCATCAATCGGCCGCGCCGTGCGGCGTTACAGTGAGCGCCGGTCCGTATCCCTTCGTATAACTAGACGATGGGCCGGACCGAATCGACAATCGCCGCAACAACATCCAGGAACCCCCGATGAGACTTCGCACCCTCGCCGCCGCCGGCACGGCCTTCTTGGCCGTCGCAATCGGCGGCCTGTATGCCTGGACCCGCCCGGCCCCGATCGCGCCGGCGGCCGGGCCGCCCTCTGCGCCGTCCGCCGCCGTGCTCGCGGCCGGCGCCCGTGTCGTGGCGCTGGGCGACTGCATGGTCTGCCATACCGCGCCCGCAGGTCCCGCCTATGCGGGCGGCCTGGGTTTGAAGACGCCGTTCGGCATCATCTACAGCACCAACATCACGCCCGATCCCGACACGGGCATCGGCCGCTGGACGATCGCCGCGTTCAAGCGCGCCCTGCGCGAAGGCGTGGCCCGCGACGGCCACCTGCTCTACCCCGCGTTCCCGTACATTCACTATGCGCGCATGTCCGACGAGGACATCGAACTGGCCTACGCTTATCTGATGTCGCGCCCGCCGGTGAAGGCAAACCGGCCGGCCAACGACCTCGTGTTCCCGCTGAACTTCCGTCCCCTGCTCGCGTTCTGGAATGCGCTGTACCTGCGTCCCGGCGACGGCGCCGCGCCCGGCGCGGGCCAGGTCGAGCGGGGCCGCTATCTCGTCGATACGCTGGGCCACTGCGCGTCCTGCCACAGCGGCATGAATCTACTGGGCGGCGAACGCAGTCCCGCGTTCCAGGGCGGCACCGTGGACGGCTGGCATGCGCCCGCCCTCACGCGTCTCGCGCAAGGCACGGCACCGTGGACGCGCGACGAACTGGCGGACTACCTGCAAGGCGGCCTGTCGCTCGCGCACGGTGCGGCGAAGGGGCCGATGCGGCCCGTGACCGAGCGCCTGGCCGGCGTGCCGCGCGCCGACGTCGAGGCGATGGCCGCGTACCTGATGACGATCCAGCAGCCGGCCCCGGCGCCCGCCGCTGCGGTCCCGGTCGCGGCCCGGGCCGGGACGTCCGGCGCCGCGCTGTTCGCGGCCGCCTGCGCCGGCTGCCACGCGCCGGCCGCGCCGATGATGCGCCTGGGCGGCCGCCCGGGCCTCGCCCGCAGCAGCGCCGTGCTGGGCGACGATCCCGCCAATTTCATCCAGACCGTGCTGCACGGGATCCCGTGGGAACGTCCCGCGCCCGGCGGCGCGGCGCCCGCCTACATGCCGCCGTTCGCCGACGTGCTGTCCGACGCCCAGGTCGCCGAGCTGGCCGCGTGGGTACGCACCGGCGCCGGCCGTCCCGCCTGGCCCGCCGTGGCCGCCGCCAGCGGCAAGCTGCGCAAGGAGATGCAACCATGACGATCACGAACGTCGAGATCAACGGCCGCGCGCACGACCTGCGCGCGGATCCCGCCACCCCGCTGCTGTACGTGCTGCGCAATGAATTGAACCTCAACGGCGCCAAGTTCGGCTGCGGCATGGGCCAGTGCGGCGCCTGCACCGTCCAGCTGGACGGCAAGCCCGTGTTTTCCTGCGTGACCCCGCTGGCCGCCTGCGCCGGACGCCGCGTGCGCACGGTCGAGGGCCTGGGCAGCGCCGCCAGGCCGGGCCGACTGCAGGCCGCGTTCATCGAGCACCAGGCGGCGCAGTGCGGCTATTGCATCGCCGGGATGATCGTGCGCGCGCAAGCCTTGCTGGACAAGGTCCCGCGCCCCACCGACGAACAGATCCGCCGCCACATGGAACCGAATTTGTGCCGCTGCGGCACGCACCACCGCATCCTCGCGGCCATCCGCGCCGCGGCGGGAGAACCCGCATGAGCAATGTGCACCGTGGCCGCCGCGCCTTCCTCGAAGGGGGCGCCCTCGTCCTCGCGTTCGCGCTGCTGCCGCGCGCCGCGCGCGCCGAATTCAACGGCATGGGCGTACCGCCCGTCGCCAATCCGAAACTCGCGGGCAGCCTGCAGCGCACGCCGTTCCTCGACGCCTGGATCCGCGTCGCACCCGACGGCAAGGTGACGGTCTTCAGCGGCAAGGTCGAACTGGGCACCGGCGTGCGCACGGCCCTGGCGCAGGTCGCGCTCGAACAGCTGGAGCTGCGGCCCGGCGACATCGAATTCGTGCAGGGCGACACGGCCCGCACGCCCAACGAAGGCTTCACGGCCGGCAGCCACACGATGGCCGACAGCGGCACCGCGCTGCTGCATGCGTCGAGCCAGGTGGCGGCCCTGCTGCGCCAGGGCGCGGCGGCGCAGTGGCGCGTGGGACCGGAGACGGTCGCGCTGCGGTCCGGCCGCGTGGTCGCGCCGGACGGCCGCAGCATGCATTACGGCGCAGCGTTGCGCGGCCTGGACGCGGCCGGGCTGCACCGGGCGGCGAGCGAGACGTCGCCGCTGCGCCCGCCCGCGCGCTACCGCCTGATCGGCAAGCCGCTCGCCCGCTTCGACATCCCGGCCAAGGTCACGGGCGGCGCGGCGTACGTGCAGGACATGCGCCTGCCCGGCATGCTGCACGCGCGCGTCGTGCGGCCGCCGCGTCCGGGCGCGACGCTTCGCCACGTCGACCTCGACGCCGTGCGCCGCCTGCCCGGCGTGCGCCAGGTGGTGCGCGACGGCAGCTATCTCGCCGTGCTGGCGGACGACGAATGGCGCGCCATCCAGGCGATGAACGCGCTGGCCGCGAACGCGCAGTGGCGCGGCGGCACGCCGCTGCCGCACGCGGACGCCATCCACGCGACCCTGCAGCAGCTGCCCGCGCAGCACATCACGATCCTCGACCGCGGCAAGGTGAACACGCCGGCCGCGGGTCCGGGCGTGTCGGCGCGCTACACGAAGCAGTACGTGATGCACGGGTCGATCGGGCCGTCGTGCGCCGTCGCGCGGCTGGACGGCGACATGCTGACCGTCTGGACGCACACGCAGGGCGTGTACCCGCTGCGCGCCGCGCTGGCGGAACTCACCGGCATGCCGCTCGAAAAGGTCCGCTGCATCCACGTGGAGGGGTCGGGCTGCTACGGCCAGAACGGCGCCGACGACGTGGCGGCGGATGCCGCGCTGCTGGCGCGCTTTGTCCCCGGTGTGCCCGTGCGCGTGCAGCTGATGCGCGACCAGGAAAACCTGTGGGAGCCGTACGCGCCCGCGATGGTGACGACCGTGCGCGCCGCGCTCGACGGCCACGGCCGCATCTCGCACTGGGACTACGAATTGTGGAGCGGCTCGCACAACGAACGGCCCGGCAACGCGGGCAAGCTGGTCCCCGCATGGCTGCTGGCGACACCGATCGCGCCGGCGCCGTCGCAGCCGATGCCGATGCCGGAAGGCGGCGGCGACCGCAATGCGCTGCCGCTGTACGCCATCCCGAACGCGCGCGTGGTGAACCATTTCCTGCCCGTGACGCCGCTGCGCAGTTCCGCGATGCGTTCGCTCGGGGCGCACATCAACATCACGACGATCGAGGGCACGATGGACCAGCTGGCGAAGCTGGCCGGCGTCGACCCGGTGCGCCTGCGCCTCGACCACCTGGGCGCCGAGCCGCGGGCCCGCGCCGTGATCGAACGAGCGGCCGCGCGCTTCGGCTGGGGCAAGTCGAAGCCGGCGCCGGGTCGCGGCTACGGCTTCGGGTTCGGCCAGTACAAGAACATCATGGCGTACGTCGCGATCGCGCTCGAACTGGCGGTCGACAAGGACCGGAACACCGTGCGGATCGTGCGGGTGGCCTGCGCCGCCGACTGCGGCCAGGTGGTGAATCCGGACGGCGCCCGCAACCAGCTGGAAGGCGGCATCGTCCAGGCGGCCAGCTGGACCCTGCACGAGCAGCTGCGCTACGGCCCGGACGGCATCGCCGGCATGGACTGGAGCACGTACCCGATCATGCGTTTTTCCGGGGTGCCGGAACGCATCGACGTCGACCTGCTGGACCAGCCCGGCCTACCCTTCCTGGGTGTGGCGGAAGCCGCGCAGGGCCCGATGGCGGCCGCGCTCGCGAACGGGCTGGCCGACGCCACCGGCGCGCGCCGCCACGACCTGCCGCTGCTCGGCCGGCCTTTCCCCGCCTGAGGTTGCGATGCTCGCCCACGCCATCCGTCCTCCGACACCCGCATCGATCATCCTTTCGTATGAGGGTATTGTCCGGCAAGACCGCGATACTGGTTCCGCCCCGGCCCAACTCCCGCCGCCGGCACACTTGAGCGCGCAGATGAATCGAACGACCGTACCTGACGAACCTGCTTGTGCCCCGCCAGCCCCGCTCGACGCCGGCGCGGCGGCGTCCGAGCCCCACATCGCCGCCTGCCGGCGCGCGTGGCAGCTGCTGTGCGACGCCGGCCTGCCCACGCTGGAGATTACCCCCCTGCTGCCGGCCGATCCCGCGCTGGCCGACGCGCTGCAGGACGCCTTCGACGCCGGCCGCCTGCCCGGCGCCTTGATCGAAGCCGAGATCCGGCGCGCGCTGCTGGACGGCCCGCGCGACGCGACCCTGCTGGCCGCCGTCCTGCTGGCGGCCGTCGCGCTCGACCGCCTGCACGGCGGCCGCCGCGCCATGCTGCTGGCCGACACCTGCGCCGTACGCGCCCGCCACGACGATGCGCGCGCCGTCGCGGGCGCCGTGCTGCGCGCCCACGCCACGCTCGTGCTGCCCCGCTGCGCACCGCTGCGCGAAGCGGCGCTGCTGCAGGCCGAGTCCTGCCGCCTCGAGGCCGGCCGTCCCGATACCGTGGCCCGCAACGCCGTCCTGTGGACGGGGACGCGCCTGCTGTGCGGCGCGCCGCTGGCCGAGCTGCTGCATTACGCCGACGCCGTGCGTCAGTCGGCCCCGTTTGGCAACGTTTCCGTCGCCACCGGCCAGCTGGACGGCCGCATATCCCTGTTCCGCGCGCTGGCGGACGGCCCGCGCACGCCGTTCGTGCCGCCGGTGCCGGCCGAGGCCATGCAGTTCGGGTGCTGGCTCGGCTGCCTGCAGGCGGCCTGGCTGCGCGGCGCGACGGATGCCGCCCGCGCGGCCCTGGCCGCGGCCCGCCAGCTCGTCACGCCGCTTACTCCACCGTGCGAACTGCTGCCCTATCACCTGTTCGGCGCATTGACCCTGGCGCGTGTGGAGCATGTCCCCGGCGCCACGGCCGCGCTGCGCGCCCATCGCCGCGCGCTGCAGGCCTGGGCCCGGCGCGCGCCCGACGTGGCCGGCGCGATGGCGCTGCTCGCGCTCGCGGCGGAACAGGATGCTTCCGGTGGCGCGCGTGCCCTCACTGCGTACGAGCGCGCCGCCGCGCAGGCCCAGACGGGCGGCCAGGCATGGATCGCCGCGCTGGCCTGGGAAGGCGCCGCCGGCCTGTGCGTCCGCCACGGCCTGGCCGGCGCGCTGCCGGGCTACCGCAAGCTCGCGCTGGACGCCTGGCGCGACTGGGGCGCGCACGGCCGCGTGCGCGACCTGATGCAGGCCTGGGACGCGACACCCGGCACGCCCGACCACGACCAGCAGACGCGCGCGGCCCGCGCCGGCACGGTCGGCGAACTGGGCATCACGATCGCGCACGAAGTGAACCAGCCGCTGGCCGCGATCCTGCTGCACGCCGCCGCCGCGCGGCGCTGGCTGCGCCGCGGCCAGCCCGACACGACGCGCGCGCTGGAAGCGCGGGAGCAGATCAGCGCGGGCGGCAGGCAGGCGGGCGACATCGTGCGCAGCGTGCGCGGCCTGGCGCGGCGCGAGGGAGAAGCCGCCAGCATGTTCGCGCTCGATACGGCCATCGGCGAGGTGGCGCAGCTGTTGCGCGCGCTGATGGTGCGCCAGAACGTGCAACTGGAAACGCGCCTGCTGCTGCCGGAACGCCAGATCCACGCGAGCCGGGCCCAGATCCAGCAAGTGCTCATCAACCTGCTGCTGAACGCGATCGAGGCGCTGGCCGGCGTGAGCGACCCGCCGCGCCGCATCGTGCTGGAATCCGTGCCGGCCGGCCCCGCCCTCGTCGAGCTGCGCGTGCGCGACAACGGCCCCGGCATCGCGCCGCCCGACCGCGAACGCATCTTCGACGCCCTGTATTCGACCAAGGCACACGGCACGGGCGTCGGCCTGTCGATCAGCCGCGCAATCGTCGAGGCCCACGGCGGCCGCATCGAATGCACGGCCGCCGAGCCGCACGGCGCGCTGTTCCGCGTCGTGCTGCCCGTGCGCAGCGCGGCCGCGCTCAAGCCAGCCACTGAAAGCCGCGACCATGCGTGAGATCCCGCCCGCCGCCAACGTGGCGCGCGTCTGCCGCTACATCGACGACCACCTGACCGAACCGCTCACATTGACGGACCTGGCCGGCCACGCCGGCCTGTCGCGCCATTATTTTTCGCGCCTGTTCCGTGCGGCCACGGGCGATCCGCCCATGCGCTACCTGATGCGGCGCCGCCTCGAGCACGCGCGCGCGCTGCTGCTGGACCGCCGCCACAGCGTGTGCGAGATCGCCATGCTGCTGCACTTCGCCGACCAGAGCCATTTCTGCCGCAGCTTCCGCCGCAGCACGGGCCAGTCGCCGCTGCAGTACAGCCGCGCGCAGTAGTATATTTACATTCCGGAGGAACCCATGAACACACCCGCCATCGCCGAGCTGATCCTTACCAACGGCCGCTTCCACACGCTGGACCGGTCCAACCCGCAGGCGGACGCGGTCGCCATCGCCGACGGCCGCTTCCTCGCCGTGGGCGACGCCGCCGACGTCATGCGCCACCGCGGCGACGCCACCCGCGTGGTCGACCTGGACGGCCGCACCGTCATCCCGGGCCTGAACGATTCGCACCTGCACCTGATCCGCGGCGGCCTGAATTACAACCTCGAGCTGCGCTGGGAAGGCGTGCCGTCGCTGGCCGATGCATTGCGCATGTTGAAGGAGCAGGCCGACCGCACCCCGAACCCGCAATGGGTGCGCGTGGTCGGCGGCTGGAACGAATTCCAGTTCGCGGAACGGCGCATGCCGACCCTCGAGGAACTCAACGCGGCCGCACCGGACACGCCCGTGTTCGTGCTGCACCTGTACGACCGCGCCCTGCTCAACCGCGCCGCGCTGCGCGCCGTCGGCTACGACAAGACGACGCCGAACCCGCCGGGCGGAGAAATCGTGCGCGACGCCGCCGGCAACCCGACCGGCATGCTGATCGCGCGCCCGAACGCGATGATCCTGTACGCGACGCTGGCCAAGGGCCCGAAGCTGCCGCTGGAGCAGCAGGTCAATTCGACCCGCCACTTCATGCGCGAACTGAACCGCCTCGGCCTCACGAGCGCCATCGACGCGGGCGGCGGCTTCCAGAACTACCCCGAGGATTACCAGGTCGTCGAACAGCTGGCCGCGCAGGACCAGCTCACCATCCGCATCGCCTACAACCTGTTCACGCAGAACAAGGGCAAGGAACTCGACGATTTCAAGAAGTGGACGGCGATGGTGACGCCGGGCCAGGGCGACGACTGGTACCGCCACAACGGCGCGGGCGAAATGCTCGTGTTTTCCGCCGCCGACTTCGAGGACTTCCTGGAGCCGCGCCCGGACCTCCCGGCCGGCATGGAGGATGAACTCGAGCAAGTGGTGCGCCACCTCGTGTCGAACCGCTGGCCGTTCCGCCTGCACGCGACGTACGACGAATCCATCTCGCGCATGCTGGACGTGTTCGAAAAGGTCGACCGCGAGATCCCGTTCGCCGGCCTGCGCTGGATGTTCGACCACGCCGAGACCATCACCCCGCGCAACATCGAGCGCGTGAAGGCGCTGGGCGGCGGCATCGCGATCCAGCACCGCATGGCATTCCAGGGCGAATACTTCGTCGACCGCTACGGCGCGAAAGCCGCGGAATCGACGCCGCCGATCAAGCGCATGCTGGACGCCGGCGTGCCCGTCGGCGCCGGCACGGACGCCACCCGCGTGGCCAGCTACAACCCGTGGACCGCGCTGTACTGGCTCGTGTCCGGCCGCACGGTGGGCGGCCTGCGCCTGTACGACGCGGGCTCGCGCCTCGACCGCCACACGGCGCTGGAACTGTGGACCGCGGGCAGCGCCTGGTTCTCCAGCGAGCAGGGGCACAAGGGACGCATCCAGGCAGGCATGCTGGCCGACCTGGCCGTGCTGTCCGCCGACTACTTCCGCGTGGACGAGGAAGCCATCAAGGCCATCGAATCCGTGCTGACCGTCGTGGGCGGCCGCATCGTGTTCGGCCAGGGGCCGTTCGACAAGCTCGCTCCGCCGGCGCTGCCCGTACTGCCGGAGTGGTCGCCCGTCGCGAAGGTGCCGGGCCATTACCGCCCCGTCCAGCAACCCGTCACCGCGAAACTGCCGCACCAGTGCCGCGGCGCCTGCTCGGTGCACGCGCACGCGCACGACCGCGCCCGCAAGTCGGACGTGCCGGTGTCCGACTTCAGCGCGTTCTGGGGCGCGTTCGGCTGCAGCTGTTTTGCGTTCTAAGGAGGGACCATGTCCATGAAACCCAGCGATTTGACGCTCGGCGTCGGGCTCGGCCTGCTGGCCGGCTACATCGACACATCCGCATTCGTCGGCCTGTTCGGCCTGTTCACGGCGCACGTGACGGGCAACTTCGTCCTCATCGGCAGCGAACTCGCACGGCCGTCGCACGCCGGCGTGCTGCCGTTGAAATTCCTCGCGATTCCCGCGTTCGCGGCCGGCGTCGTCGTGGCGCGACTGATGGACGTGCGCTGCGCGCGCCTGGGCCACAACCCGGCGCGCCCGCTGCTGGGCATGCAGCTCGCGCTGCTGGCACTGTTCATGGTCGCGGGCCTGGCGGCGTCGCCGCTGGCGGGTCCGGAAGCGCCGCTGGTCCTCATCACCGGCATGCTGGGCACGGCCGCGATGGGCGTGCAGAACGCGGTCGGCAAGCTGCAGCTGGGCCGCATCGCCCCGACGACGGTCATGACCGGTAACGTGACGGAACTGCTGATCGACATGACGGACCTGGCCACCGGCCGCGCCACGCCGGCCGTCAAGGCGCGCTTCGTGAAGTTCTTCTGGCCCGTGCTGGCGTTCGCGCTCGGCTGCATCGCGGGCGGCATGGCGTGGATGGCGGTCGGGTTCTGGTGCTTCCTGCCCGCGCTCGTCCTGCTCGCGTGGCTCGTGCTGCTCGACTGGCCGGCGCTGGAAGCGGCACCCGCGGCGGCTTGACGCCAACGAATCGCGGACGTCACGCGTGGGCGGAGGCCGCCCACCCTACATTCCGGCGAGTGGTTTTTACCGCTCGCATCGGGCATCGTAGCTGTGAACATCGGTTCATCACAACAACATCCAAACG
>CBIHRX010000173.1:0-14213 GCA_966212555.1 uncultured Massilia sp. | reverse complement strand
AAACCCGAGCCCCCTGGCCACCCGGCACGCCAACAACAACCCCTTGGGTCTGAAGGCGGCCAAGGACATCGCCAACTACGGCCTACGGCGCGCCATCGGGCCGCGCAGGGCGCGCCGGCCGGGAGCCGCAACCCGCTCCCGGCCGGCTTTTTTTTTCACCTGTGCGACGGAAGACGAACGATGAGTCTCGAACGACGCGATCAACTGATCCGCGAAATCTGCGCACTGCGCGACGTGCCCGGCGCCGACGAGGTGCTCGCGCGCGGCGTGCTCGACATCGACAGCTTCGACGTGGCGGTCGACCATTTCGAGGAAGACGGCGATGCGGTGTACGTGACGTTCCAGTACGGCGTCGTCACCGCGGGCCGGACGCTGCGGGTGTTCCGCCTGCTGCTCGAAGCGAACCTCGCCGTCTACGCGCAGGACCAGGCGCAGCTCGGCCTGGAAGTCGAGACCGGCGCCATCGTCCTGATTGCCCGCGTGGCGCTCAACGACGAGGTCGACGGCACGTGGCTGCTTTCCATGATCGAGCACTACGTCGAACACGGGCGCTACTGGCGCGACAACATCTTCAAGGCGCGCGACGACATGTTCGAGAACCTCGCGCGCGGCGACTACGTGTGGCTGCGCGCATGAGCCAGGACCTTTATCCACCACCCACCACCGACACGTTCAGGAGGACGACATGACATCCACGAGCAAGACGGGCAGCAAACCGCCTTCGCCCCCGGAGAAACCCGAGAAGACGGACAAGACGAAGGACAAGGACAAGGACAAAGACAAGGACAAGGCCGACCAGGACGCGCTGGACCAGGCCATCGGCACGCTGGGCATCATGATGCTGCAGAAGATCCTGCAAGGCGCCAAGCGGCGCCGCGCCGAAATGAACGAAGACGATCCCGACGCCTTCTGATCCCGCCCCGCGCGGGCGACGCTGGCGCGCCGCCCGCTTCCACCTTACCCGAATCACCTCATCCCGAATACGGCTTGTACGACACCTTGCGGGTCCCGCTGACCTGCGCGGCATCCGGCGTCAATGCCACCACCTTCATCCCGCCGTCGTCGACGTTCGAGAAACTGGCGCTCGACGTCTTCGAATCCGTGCGGAACAGCGATTCCTTGACGTTCTCGAACGTCGAATCCTCCACCGTCAGCTTGCTCGTGATCGGCTGCCCGCCGTTCGTGCGGAACAGCTTGCCGGCGCCGTTGACGTAGACGTTCCTCATCAGCACCTCGGCGTCGCCATTGTCCTGCACCACCTTGTCGGAACCGTTGTAGAACGAGCTGTTCGTGATGACGACCTTCGCCGGCCCTTTCGGGATGTCGTCGAGCGACATGCCGGACAGCTTCGCGTCGTGGATGCGGTTCTTCTCGCCGTCGATCGTGATGGCGTCCTCGCCGATGTCGCGGTTGACGACGTGGTCGAGCCTGGCGTCGCCGATCAGGTGGATGCCGTCGCCGCCCGAGTACTGGACATTCTTCAGCGTCGCCCCCGGTTCGAGGATGAAGACGGGCAGCTGGTGCTCATTTTGAGAACCGTCGCCGATCGCCTTCGTCGGCCGGTAATACTTGCCGCCGCCGTCGAAGGTCTCGCCCGCCTTCACGATGATGGGCTTGTCGACGTCGACGATGCCGGTCGGCTTCGGCATGGGTTGGCCGCGTTCCGGTTTGGCGCCGCCGGGCACGCTGGTGTTCGATGGCGGGCTGGAGGTCTTCTTCCGCTTGGTTTCCGGTTCGCCGTCCGCGTCGTCATGGGTCATCTCCACGTGCGCCTTGCGCTTGGGCCGGTGCACGTGGTCGTCGTCCCTGGCCTGCTGCTTCAGCTTGACGGACAAGTGTTCGAGCCGCTTGACCCAGTCGTCCGTCTGCTGCTGCGGGGACGGCCCGGCCGGGGGCTTGGGAATGTCGGGAAATGCCTGTGGGGAATAATGGGAATGCACGCATGTGCTCATGTCGGTTCCTGTACGGTTAGGTTGAGGGGGAGCCCCTCGACAGGATGACGGAACACGGCCCGGACGCGACCGGGCCCGGCGAAGCCGCGCCCCCGCGGGCGAAGCCGCCCGGAGGTCAGCGCTTGGCGTTGGCCATCTCGTGCAGTTCGAGACGGTTGTAGGTGGCGCGCATGGCATCCTTCACGTTGATCGCCTTCTTTGCGATCAGCTGGACCAGGACGTCGTTCAGGCTGCGCGACATGCTGTCCTCCTTGCGGCGCATGAAGTCGCCGATCAGGTGCAGCTTGCCGGGGTCGGCGATGTATTGCGCCACCTGCTGGTTGTTGTTGAACACCATTTCATAGGCGAGCACGACGTCGTCGCCCTGCTCGTTCGGCAGCAGCGTCTGGAAAATCACCGCGACGAGGGAATTCGACAGCCCGGCCGCGCGCTGCTCGCGCTGTTCGGCGGGGAAGAAACCCAGCAGCTTGGAGATCGCGCTGACGGCGCTGTTGGTGTGCATCGTCGCCAGCACGAGGTGGCCGGATTCGCCGGCGTGCAGGACGGTGTCGGCGGTGTCGAAATCGCGGATCTCGCCCACCATCAGGACGTCCGGCTTCTGGCGCAGCGCCTCGCGCAGGCCGGACGAGAACGTGGCGGTGTCCGTCGGGACTTCCTTTTGCGAGACGATCGACTGCTTGCGCCGCAGCTGGTACTCGATCGGCTCCTCGATCGTGATGATGTGGGCGCTGCGCGTCGCGTTGATCTGGTCGAGCATCGAGGCGATCGTCGTCGTCTTGCCCGAGCCGGTCGGCCCCGTGATCAGGATGATCCCGCGGGTCGCCTCGAGCACGGTCTTGACGTAGTGCGGCAGGCCGGTCTGGTCCAGCGCGATGGGCCGCAGCGGCAGGCGCCGGATCGAAATGGTGGTCTTCGAGCCGGACGAGGAACGGAACACGTTGCAGCGCAGCCGGTAGTCGGTGAGGATGAACGGCCGGTCGATGGCGCTTTCGACGATCTTGTCTTCCCAATCCTCGTCGATGGCGTTCAGCACGGGCAGCATGTCCTCGAGCGTGACGGGCTCCGTACCGACCTGGCGCCACCCGCGCGGCGACTTGATCATCACGGGCATGTCCTGCTCGATGTGAATATCCGAGAAGCTCTGGCCAGAATTGACGAGGGCGATCAGCTCCTCCAGTAACTCACGGGATATCGAAAAATCGTCGGACATGATGCACCTGGGTGATGTAGGACTTGTTCGAGTATAGCGCGGCTGTGTTTTGCTGACCAGTCACCCGGCTGCCGCCCCGGCTCAGCGCCGCAGCCCCACCAGCCCGGTGAACCGGTTGATCGCCATCTTGTACAGGCCCGGATCCGCATGGTAGCCCATGCCCGGCGGCCCGGACGTCTTTGGCGGCCGCATCTCCGTCCCGCCGTCCCGCAGGCGCTTGGTCCGGTCGTAGGCACTCAGGCCCAGTTTCAGGCGCACGAGGCCCGGCGACTTGAAGCCGAGCCCCTTCATGCGGCCCATCAGGCTCTTGCGCGAGCGCTCCGCATAGTCGAGCGTGATGGCGATGCCGCGCGGCTTGGCATAGTCGTAGCCGAGCTTGCCGTCCTTGATGGCATGCCTGGCCTGGGCCTCGTTCGGCAGTTGCGGATCGAACAGGATCAGCGGCGCCGGGTCATGCAGTTTCACCCGGCTCTCGACCGCGGCGGCGAACAGTTGCGCGGTCGCTCCCCCCATCGATCCGCCCGCGATGAAGTCGAATTTCACGTTACGTGTCTTGTCCTGGGCGGCCTCGATGGCCTGCGCCACCAGCACGGCCGCCTCGTGGTTCGCCTGGAACACCTTCCCCACCGACCGGCCGATGCTGCTGAAGGCCTGGCCGACGTCGCGCGCGTTCTGCGTGCCGCCGAACAGCACGCGCACCTCGAGCCGCTGGTTGCCGTGCTCGTCCATGCCGACCTTTTCATCCCACACCATGTGCGCAACGTGGGCCGCGCGCACCAGCTTTTCCCGGTCGGCCGCGGGCAACAGGCTGAACAGGCGCGACGTGCGGATCGCCGTGTCCATGTAGTGGTCGGAAGTCAGTGCCGTACTCGGCGGCCGGTAGGTCATCGGCATGTGCCGGGCGAGCTGTTCCGTGAACACGTCGGCGCTGCCGCCCTGGGTGCGGAGACACGCCACGTGCTCGATCCGGTATTCCGTGTCGTCGGTGCGGAGGATCGGGGACAGCGCTTCGGCAAAGCGCGCCGCCAGCCGTTGAACGGCATGGTAGCCGACCGACTCCGGCTGGGTCGCGAGCGGCTCGCCTTCCTGGTCGGCCCGGTTCGCGAAATGCACCTGCAGCATGTTCACTGTCTTCCCGTCCGGGCCGGTGACCTGGCGCTCGCCGATGAAGCAATTGGCCGCCCTCGCCGCCCGGGACAGGGAGGCGAGCACGTCGGGCGGCATGCCCCGGCCGAACTGCGTCCGGCCGATCGACGCGCTGTCCGGCATCGGCGGATTGAGATCCAGCGGCGCGCGCAGCAGGCGGCCGACGTCCTTCAACTGCGCATCCCGTTCGCGGCCCGGCGCGGCGGCGGGTCCCATGCCGAGCGCTTCCGTGATGTGCGACACCTGCTGGTCGTCCAGGCCGTGAATCGACGTCAGCGTGTCCGCCATGCAATCGATCTTCGGCCCGGACGCCAGTTTGCCGAACGTCTTCGGGCGCGCGGCGTTCGCCTCGTCATCCGCGCGCATCAGGTCCGCCAGCGTCACGGTCTCCTTCTTCATCAATTGCTCCAGCGTGACCCGCGCCGGCGCCTGCGCCTGCGCGTGGCGGGCGCTGAACTGTTCCAGCCGCTGCAACGGCGCCTGGACGTTCGCCGCCGGCGGCTGCGTCTTGGGGCGCCGGCCCAGCACCGGCAAGGAGAATCCGAACGTGCGCCTGGACGCGCGGCTGGTCTGGGGCCTGGCATTGGACGCGGTCTCGGCAGCCGGGCTGTCGCTGAGCGGTCTCACCGTCGATGAAATCGTTTTCATATCAACTTCCAAGGTCATGCGCGCGGTCGCGCAAACGTCTCAACAATGATGTATGGGGAGCAAGCCGATCAAGGCCTGGCCTCGAGGGCCGCGCGCGGCAGGTTGCGATACACCTTTTTCGCGTAGGCGATGCGCAGCTCGGGCTTGCCGGCGTTGTAGGCGCCGACGGCGGTCCATGAATTACCCAGCTTCTGCATCTTCCCCGACAGGATCCACGCCCCGACCTCGATGTTCGTGCAGGCATCCATCAGCTCGGCCTCGCCGATGCCGTACTGGCGCAAGGTCGGCAGCCAGCTGCTGTTGATCTGCATGAGCCCGATATCGTAGGAACCGTTCTTGTTTTTCGGACCGATCGCGGCGGGGTTCAGGCCCGATTCCGTCTTGGCGATGGCATACAGCAGGTAGGGGTTCACGCCGTAGCGCGCGCCCGCATCGTCCCAGCACGCGTGTGCGGGGCCGCAGGCGAGCGCGCACGCGAGCACGGCCGCCGCGCGGCGCGAGGTGGAGGTGCCGCTCATGGGGTCAACGTTCCATTCAAGTATTTAAAGACGTTGTCCGGCGGCTGGCACGCCATCAGGACGCCGTTCGCATCTTTCTTGAACGAGCCGATGTTGTACGTGATGCTGCCGTCCGCATTCTGGATATTGCAGGGCGTGCCCGGCGCGACGGCTTCGTTGAGGTACAGCGTGGGCCCCTCCATCCAGGTCCTGCCGACCATCCAGTCGCCGATGATGCCGCCGTGGTTCGACGTGACCGTCTTTTCCGCCGTCACCGGGCCGCCGCTGACGACGGCCTTGTCCCCGTACACCGTCCCGGGCACGTGCAGGTCGTCGTTCTCGTCGACCGCCAGCGCCACCCACGCGCTGCCGCTGTAGGTGAAGCCGCGGTTCAGCGCGGTGACCATGCGCACGTCGCCCACCGTGTTGCCCGTCGCGGGCAGGTCGGCGAAATTCGTCACCGGCGCCTTCCACGTCGACACCGCCTGCCACAGGCCGTCGGCCCCGCACGTCGCCACCGTCCTGCTGGCGCTGTCGATCCCGATGGCCGCCGCGCCGCCGCATGCCGTTCCCAGCGTCACCAGCGCGGCGCCGGCGAATCCCAGCGGCGTGTTCATCTGGTTCAGTTGCGGGCGGCCGGGCACGGTGTCGCGGTAGAGGAAGTCCGTAGACAACTGGCCCGGCCCGTCGTAGAACAGGCCCGACACGAGGTGGCCGCCATCGTGGCCGGCGGTACCGTTCAGGACCGTCGTGCCGCCGCACGCCACGTTTTGGTACGCCGCCGTGGCGAGCGACCAGGACGACCCGCGCGCCGTGCCGGGCTGCGCGGCGCTGACGTAGCCGCCGCCCTGCCCCGCCATCATGGCCACCGCCGCGATGGCGCGGTCCGGGATCGCGGTGCCGCCGTAGCCGGCCACCAGCGCGTCCAGCCGGCCCGGCGTGGGCTGGCGCACCAGCACGCACGCCGCCTGCTGGTACGGGTTGGTCGCGGCAAAGCCGGCCGGCAGGAAACCCGCCGTTTTCAGCTGCGCCACGGTGACGGCCGTCACGGCGCCCCCGCCCGTGCCGGCGACGAGGTCGCTGTAATTCGCCGCAAGGTACCGGGACGCGGCCGCCACGACCTGCGCCTGCTGCAGGGCCGCCTGCTGTTCCTTCACTTCGTCGATCGAATCGCCGATCATGGTGGACAGGCCGACCAGCAGCGCCGACGCGATGGCGAGCGCCGCCAGGACTTCGACCAGGGTCATGCCGCGCTGCCGCCGCATCGTGTTCATCGTTCTTTCCTCAATCGCAGTGCGCCTGCGCCAGCCACACCGGGGCGCCGTCCGGGATGACGGCGTCGCCCAGCGGCGGCAGCGCGATGCGCGTCCCGTCCACCGGCGACAACAGGGTATGGTCCGCCGCCCGGTAGACGCCGACGTTGAGTGAGTTGCGCGACAGCGCCAACAGTTCCGCGACGATCGGCCGCGTGCCGGCCGCGGCGGGGAAAATATAGATCTGCCCCGCGCTGTCGCGGTAATTCGTCCAGGTTGCCGTGGCGCCGGTCGCCAGCCTGGACCACGCCGGCAGCACGCCGGCCGCCTTCAGGTCGGCCAGGCTCGCGCTGGCGTCGGTGACGTTGTTCGCCTTGAACCAGGCGATCACCGCGTCCCGGTAGATCCCCATGGTCCCGGCATCGTCGCCGGCCTGCTGCTCGGCCACGGTTTCGCGCCGCTGTTCGGCCGGCCAGCCGTACCAGCCACCGAGCGCGACCACAACGACCATGATCAGGACAGCCCACATTTACTCAGGCTCAGTTTGCCGTGAACGCGACCGTATTCGCCGCCGCGCCGCACAGCTTCGCGGCTTTGGCTGCAGCGGCGGGAAACACAGTGATCTGATTGGCATCGGCGCCATCGGCAATCTTCGTCCAGCCGGTCGCACCGCTGACCACGGTCATGCACACGTCCGGCGGCATCTGGGTGTAGGTGATGGTGAACGTCGCATCGTTCGCCGACGAGGGGGTCACGGTGCCGCCCCACGTGTTGTTGATCGCCGTACCGTCGGTCGAGACCGACAGCGTGCCCGGGATGGCCTTCGCGGTAATCATGTTTTTCAGCATGTCGGGGTCTGTGTAGGGCTGGCCCGAATACATCTTGCGCAGGGTGGTGCGCAAGCCCGTGAGCTCTTCCGTGGTCTGGTTCGACCGTGCGCTGCCGAAGGCATTCTGCAGCAGCGATACCGCGGCCAGCACCACGATGGCGGCCACGCCCAGGTAGGCGATGGCTTCGAGGAGCGACGCGCCGCGCTGGCGGTGCAGGTGGGCGAGGCGGGCACGGCGTTGGTGCTTGGTAGCAAACATCTCTTTTCTCCTTATGTTGGAATCAATGTACTGCGCGTGTCATCGTTGCAAGTTCGTGCTGGATGCCAAAGAAACCCGTCACCAGCCAGCCGATCACGGCCGCCATCACGAGGATGGCGACGCCGTTCAGGATCTTCATTTGATTGGAAATCTGCTGGATACCCTCCTCCCGCCATTCGTCGGCCAGCACCTTGAGCGCCTCGCCGAATCCGCGGAACTCGGCATACACGCACAGGTCGTCGATCACTTCGGCCGACGGGAATCCGTAGCCCGCGTTGCGCATGGCTTCGCCGCAGTTCAGGCCCGAGCGCACGCCCAGCAGCGCGCCGTCGAGGCGTTCGCGCAGCCAGGGGTCGGCCATGTCGGACAGGCGGCTGAGCGACTTCTCGACCGTGACCCCGGCCGTCTGCAGGGCCGAGAACGCGAGCAGGAAACCGCTGCCCACGACCAGCCGGTAGATCGAGAACGGCGCGAAGCGGTCGGCGAACACGCGCAGGTTGCCGCGCCAGCGCGGCAGCGCCGCCGCGATGCCGCCCGCGACGAGTACCAGCACGCCGACGATGGCGACCATCCAGTGCTGGACCACCTCGGACATGACGTACAGCGACCTTGCCGCGCCATGCCAGTTCGCCGGGTCGGTGATGCGGGTGAACTCGGGGATCACCCGCGTGCCGAACAGGTAGACGTACACGAGGATCAGCGCCAGGATCGCGCATGGGTAGACGAGGCCGCCGACGATGACGCCCTTGATGCGCTGCTGCGCCTGCACGACGTCGACGACGGCCAGCAGCGCGGCCTCCACGTTGCCGGACTGTTCGCCGGCCAGCAGGATCATGCGCTCGGGCCGGGGCGCCCAGCCTTCCAGGCTTTCCGACAGCATCCTGCCGTTCTGCACCTGGCGGCGGCAGTCGTCCAGCACGATCGCCAGCGGCTCCTGCGGCTTGCGGCCATTGTCCGACGCCCGTTCGCGCAGGACTTCCAGGATCCGCAGCAGCGGCAGGCCGTTGGTGAGCATCTTGGCGATCTTGCGGTACAGGCGCACGCGCGCCGATGCCGAGAACTGGGTCTTCGCCCAGGCGCGGGAGACGTCAAACCGCATGGACGGCCTCCAGCCGGCACGCCGGTCCCGCGAGGTGGCCGACGACTTTTTCCGCCATGCGCGGATCGATCTCGCCGGCCGCGACCTTGTCGATCGCGTGGCCCAGCATCGTGCGCCCGTCCAGGTGCTCGAGCCAGTACGCGACCGCCGCGCACTTGTCGCCGGCCCGGAGGAGCTTGAAGAACTGCGCGTCCGGCACGATCACTTCCGCCAGCACCGACCGCCCCACCGTGCCCTGCATGGCGCAATGCTCGCAGCCGGCGCCGGTCACGCGCACGCGCGGCAGCGCGCCGCCCACCGCTTGCCGCACGCGGGCATACATTGCCGGCGGCACCGCGTCCGGCGTGTCGACCAGCGGCCGGCTGCAGTGCGGGCACAGCACCTTGACGAGGCGCTGGCTGATCAGGCTCGTGATGATCGTGTGGTCCGCCACGAGGCTCAACGGCAGGCCGAGGTCGAGCAGCCGGTCGACGATCGCCAGCGCGCTGTTGGCGTGCACGGTCGTCCATACCTGGTGGCCCGTCATCGATGCGCGCAGGGCGTTCTGCGCCGATGCGGCATCGCGGATCTCGCCGATCATGATGACGTCGGGATCGAGCCGCATCGCGTTCGAGATCGCGGCCGAGAACTGGCGCGCGCGGTCCGCTTCCGTGCAGGCATTGGTCACGGCCGTCTGCACCGCGCCCTCGATCGGGTATTCCACGGGGTCTTCGACGGTCAGCACGTGCAGCTTGCCGCCGGCCTCGATGATTTCGCCGCTCAGGATGCGCTGCAGCGTCGTCGATTTGCCCGAGCCGGTGGGGCCGCTGATGATGTTCATCCCGACCGGCTGTTCCTTGATCTGCTGGAGCAGGCTCGCGTGGGTGTCGCTGAAGCCGAGCGGGCGCAGGTCGACGTTGTCGCCGGCGTCGTTGTACAGCAGGCGCAGCACCATCACGGCGCCTTCGCTGGTGGGCGCGGTGGCGATGCGCACGCCGTACAGCCGGGGCGGCAGCTTGTCGCGGTCGGAAATCGCCGCGTCCTGGCGTTCCATCGGCTTGTACGAATTGTCGGACACGGACGTCATCGCTCCGTACAGCGTCGCCAGCAGGCGCTCGCCGTATTCGCGCGTCTGCACGCCTTTCGGCACCAGGTCGTTGTGGATGCGGAACCACGTCTCGGTGCAGTCCTTGCGGACGCGGATGTGGATGTCGGACGCGCGCGCCTGGCAGGCCCGGTTCAGCAAGTCCTTGGCCGTCACCTGCATGAGCGAGTGTTCGTGCTGGGGCTGCGTACCCGCGCCGCCACCCTGGTAGGCGCGAGCGATGGCCTCGATCCGGGCGAACGTCACCTGGAACGGCCGGCGCATCTTTTCCAGCCGCGCGATGTACGACAGCACGTGGCGGTTCAGGCTCTGCCCTTCGGCGACGAGCAGGCGGCCGTCGCTCAGCAGGCACAGCAGCTTGCGCTCCTCGGCGCTGGCCTCGAACGTGCCGGCGCCGCTCAGGACGACGGCCGTGCCGACGTCGCCGGCCTGCGGTTCGGTTCGTGCCGCGGCGCGCGGTTCCGGCCGGTCCAACGCGAGCAGGTTCATCGCGCGGCTCCCGTCGGCATGCCCGGCGGCGGCCCCGGGACCGCGGGCACCGCCGGCAGCGCGGGACCGTATTGCGGCTGGGGCGCCGCCTGCGCCAGGCGGACGCGCTGCCTGCCCTTCCTGACGATGACGTTGCCCGGCGCGATCGACACGACCTGCATCCCTTTCGGCAGCATGTCGCCGGGCTGCACTTCGATGACGCCGCCGTCGCCCAGTTGCAGCGTGGCGAACACCGCGCGCCCCACGCCCTCCACGCTGCGCACCTGCGGATCGCCCGCGCCGGGCGCATGCGTGAGCGCGCTGGTGGCCGCCTGGATGTTCGCGATCTGGTTCTGCTTCATGAGGATGCTGCCCTGGACGTCGAGCTGGCGTTCGCGCGCCTTCAGGAGCAGCGTCTCGCCTTCGATCCGGCTCAGCTTTTCGGCGGTGGGATCGGCGACCGCGTACGTGCAGCCGAGCAGGGACACGAGCAGCGCGCACCAGAGGGACTTATTTGACATACATGACTCCTTCCAAAGACCAGCGACCGGCCCGGTTGACGATCCGGTCGATCCGCACGCCGGGCCGGTCGAGCAGTCCGGCCAGCGCCGTCGGCAACAACCCCTGGCTGTCGCAGGTGAACGAATACGCCTGCCACTGCGGAGGGGCTTCCTGCGGCTTCGCCGCGGGCGCCGGCAGGCTGGCGATCCTGAATGCAATGCCCATGTGTTGCAGATCGGAGATGATTGGTTCCATCAACGCCTTGCGCTCGAGCAGCGCCTCGGGCGCGCGCCGTGCGAGCTTGAGCGGCACGGCCAGCGTGGCCTTCTCGCCGTTCAGGTCGAACACGGCGTCCGGCACTTCCTCGCGCAGCAGGGCCAGCGTGGAACCGTGGCGCGACCATGCGTAGCTGACCGTGTCGGCGGTGCACACGTACTCGTCGAGCAGCCAGCCGCCGGCGGCCAGATGGCCGAACCCGTCGACGCAGGCCCGGGCGAGGCTCGCGGGCGCCGGCTTGGCGCCCCACGGCGGCGCTTGCACGGCCGGCGCGACGCGCCGCAGCACGGCCTGGCGCTCGGCGAGGCGCGTCTCTTCCGCCAGCTGCTCGGCCTTCAGGCGCTGGACGTGCTGTACGTACGCCCAGCCCCCGGCAAGCGCCAGCACGGCGACGCCCGCCGCCAGCGCCGGCCAGACATTGCGCCGGGCCTGCACGGGCTGCAGGCCCCACCAGCGGTGCGCGCGGATGCGCCCGTCCTTGCGGTGCGGGATGAAGCTCTCGACGGTGCGCGCTTCGAAATTGTGGAAGCCGTAGTCGGCCAGTTCCGCATCGCCGAGGACCACGTTCCAGCCGCCCAGGCCATAGTCGCCGTGCAGCCGTTCCATGACTTCCTCGCGGGTGCCGGCGAAATCGCCGTTCGGCAGGAAGTTCGCGTCGCGCGCCGCGAAATAGGCCCACATGCCGTCCGGCAGCCTGAGCGCGGCGAGCCAGTTGTGGACCCGCTGCTTGTCGCCGTCGTAGTACGCGCCCTCGAGCGCCAGCGTCTTCGAGATCACCGCGCCCAGCGAGAACATGCCGCGGCGCGCCCCGTCCGCGCTCTGGCCGAAGCCGGCCTGCGCGGTCGACTGGTCGGTGCGCAGCACGTACAGGTCGGAATCGATCCTGGCGCCCAGTTCGCGCGCCTCCCGGGCCAGTTCGCGCGGCCGCGACAGCGACTGCCAGAACAGGCCGCAGACGAACCGGTGCTTCTCGATCTGGATGATGTGGATGGCCATGATGCCGGTCGCTTCGCGTCAGGGGCCGACCAGGGTGGGCGTGATCAGGATCACGATGGACTCCTTGTCGGTGGCCGCCTTGATGCCGCCGCCGAGCGCGGCGTTGCGCGGGCTGCCCACGCCCTGGCGGTCGAGGTTGTCGTCCGTCTGCTCGAACCCGCTGATGATCAGGGTCTCGTTCGACTTCATCGCCACGCGCTGCAGGAAGTTGCGGGTATCGATCTCCGGCGTCTCGATCTTGCTGGTGCCGCTCTCCACTTCGCGGATCGTGTTCAGCGCCGAGATGTCGGTCGAGAACTGCAGCAGCACCGTGCCGTTGGCCAGCACGTGCGGCAGGATGCTCATGTTGAAGCCCGACGTGACGGTGCCCGGCATCAGCGTCGTCGTGGTGCCGACCTGGGGCACGACCGTCGTCTGCGACTGCTGCAGGTACGAGGTCTGCTTGGCCACCTGCAGCGGCACCACCTGGTTGTTCAGCGTGATCACCGACGCGGTGGTCTGGCGCCGCACCTTGCCCTGCTTCGACAGCGCATCGATGATCGCCGTGCTGCCGGCGAAGCGCGAATCGCCCAGGATGCCGGCGGAGAAACGGGTCCCGTCCATCGCGAACGGCGCGCTGGTCAGCCCGTACGTCCGGCGCAGGGTGTTGTACACGAGGTTCCAGTTGATGCCGTAGTTCTCGCTGTCTTTCAGGCTCACCGCCAGCACCGTGACATTGATGACCACCTGGCGTTCGAGGGTCTTGTTCTCGTTCTCGACGTACGCGGCCACCCGGTCGAGCGTGTCGGGCGTGTCGACCACCGTGATCGACCCCGTCGCCGGAGAAATGACCACCTTGCCGTAGCTCGACAACATCGCCTTGATCACGCTTTCGATGCTGCCGTAGACGGACAGCTTGGACGCCACCGCCGTGTTCTGGCTGTTGTTCGCGGTCACGCCGGACGTCGCACCGGACCCGCCGCCGCCCGCCCCCGCGGCGGCGCCCCCGCTACCGGCGCCGGTACCGGGGCTCGACGCGGCGCCGCTGGTGACGGTGGCGTTGAACGTCGAATCGCCGGGCAGCGTGTTGATCTGGAACGTGCGCGACTCCGTGTGGAAGAACTGGATCGTGCCGTCGGCATATTTCCACGACACGCCGAAGCGCGCCGCCGCCGTGTCGAGCAGGCCGCGCAGGTTGCCGTTCGTGTAGTAGATGCGGACCGGGGCACTGCGCGCGGACGGCGCGCCGCCCGGCAGCGGCGGCACGGGAGCGCCGGACGGCAACGGTGCGCCTGCCGCCCCCGCCGCGCCGCGCATGGCCGCGGCGACGTCCAGCGCGTCGGGCGTCACCTTCACCGGCAGGCCGGTGCGCACGCTGATGCGTTCCGCCAGCTCGGCCAGCGACGCGACCGTCTTGTCGAACACGGCGGTCTCATAAAAAATCTTCGGCAGCGCGGGCTGGCCCAGCTTGACGACGTCCTTGCCCAGCCAGATGCCGGACTCGTGGCTGACCGACGACGGCGCCCTGGCCACGATCCCGTTCGCGGTGTGGCCGGTGTCGCGGACGAGGGTAGCCACCTGGCCGCCCGTGTCGTCGATCGTCTTGTCCAGCCGGGCCGACATGCCGCCGCACGCCGACAGCAGCAGCAAGGGCAGCACCGCACGCAAGCGCGTCGTCATCATGGTTCGGTTCCTTTCGCAACGATGCGCAGCACCTTGTTGCCGTCGTAGAAAATCGCCTTCATCGGCACGTCCGCTCCCTCCATGCTCTTCACGACCATGCCGACGGCGTCGGCAAAGGAGCCGTGCAGTTCGGTGCGCACCGCGACGGCGTAATCGACGGGCAGTTCCCACATCAGCTGCCAGCCGGCGCCGGCCGCCCACCGTTGCAGGGTCCCGTTCAGGGTTTTATCGCTTTGCAGCACCGTCCAGGTCGGCTCGGGCGCCGCGCGGACCGGCACGACCGCGGCCGCCACGGGAGCAAGGGCGGGGGCCGGCACCGGCGCCGCCGGGGCG
>CBIHRX010000172.1:0-14402 GCA_966212555.1 uncultured Massilia sp. | reverse complement strand
GTCAAGGATGCCGACATCAAGGCCGAGTACGACAAGTACAAGGCACAGGTCGGCGAGAAGGAATACCACGCCCGTCACATCCTGGTCGCTACCGAAGACGAAGCCAAGCAGATCATCGCCAAGCTGAAAGGCGGCGCCAAGTTCGAAGACCTGGCCAAGCAGTCGAAAGACACCGGCACCGCCAACAACGGCGGCGACCTGGATTGGGCCAGCCCGTCGTCGTTCCCGCCGGAATTCGCAGCGGGCTTCACCGGCCTGCAGAAAGGCGCGATCACCGACGCCCCGGTCAAGACGCAAGTGGGCTTCCACGTGATCAAGCTGGACGACGTCCGTCCGGCCAAGCTGCCGACCCTGGACGAAGTCAAGCCGCAGATCTCCGAAGCGCTGACCCAGCAGAAGCTGGCCGCGTACCAGGAAGAAATGGTCAAGAAGGCAAAGGTGCAGTAACATTGCAGCGCCGGCGGCCAAGGTCGCCGGTTTTCGTCGCCACGGCGACATTTCGTGTTGACCACCGGAGCATCAAGACCGGTTTTAGATAGGATCGAATAAATGATTGTGAAGCCAGCCCGCCTGTTGTTAGCCATGACCGCGATGGTAGCCCTGCCGTCGTTCGCGCAGAACGTTGCGACCGTCAATGGCAAGCCCATCCCCGCGGCCAAGGTTGACCAGGTGGTCAAGCAGGTCGTCGCCCAGGGCAAGGCAACCGATTCCCCGCAACTGCGCGAGGCAATCAAGAAGGACCTGATCGGCCGCGAAGTCCTGATCCAGGAAGCCGACAAGCAAGGCGTCGGCACCCGTCCGGACGTCAAGAACGCAATCGACAATGCCCGCCAGAGCATCATCATCAATGCGATGCTGGCCGATTACATCAAGAAGAACCCGGTCAAGGATGCCGAGATCAAGGCCGAGTACGACAAGTACAAGGCACAGGTCGGCGACAAGGAATACCACGCCCGCCACATCCTGGTCGGCACGGAAGACGAAGCCAAGCAGATCATCGCCAAGCTGAAGGGCGGCGCCAAGTTCGAAGACCTGGCCAAGCAGTCGAAAGACCCGGGCTCGGCAGCGAACGGCGGCGACCTGGACTGGGCTAGCCCGGCCTCGTTCGTGCCTGAGTTCTCGAAAGCCATGACGTCGCTGCAAAAAGGCGCCATCACCGAGACCCCGGTCAAGACGCAGTACGGCTACCACGTGATCAAGCTGGAAGACGTCCGCGCCGCCAAGATCCCGCCGCTGGAAGAAGTCAAGCAGCAAGTCGCGGAATCGCTGCAGCAGCGCAAGCTGGCCGCGTTCCGTGAAGAGCTGATGAAGAAGGCCAAGATCCAGTAAGCCGGTCACCCATGAAAAAAGCGCTCCTCGTGGGCGCTTTTTTTTGACCAATTTGTTCGACCAAACAACAAAATCAGAGACATCATGACACTCCGCCATTCCGCCGCCCTCATCCTGTCCGCCCTGGCCGCAAGCGCGGCGACGGCCGCCTCCACCCTGCCCCTCTACGTCGGCCAGCCGCTGCCCGGCGCCAAAGTCATGTTCGGCGACTTCGACGTGCAAAAGCCGCTGGACGGCGACACGGGCCGCATGGACGACGATCCGAAGCTGAAGAACGCCGTCGTCGAGGCCCGCCGCACCGGCAAGGACGCTGCCGGGGATGCGCTCGGCTTGCAGTGGAAGGATGCGTGGTTCTCCACCGTGCGCCTGGAGACCGCGCCGCTGGACCTGCGTCCGTACCTCGCCAAGGGCACGGTCTCGTTCGACCTGAAGGTCAACGCGCTGGCCAAGGGCGGCCTGAACTTCCGCGTCGACTGCGGCAACAACTGCGAGCGCAAGGTGCCCGATGTGATCCCCGCCCGCGCCGCCGAGGGCAAGGGTTGGCAGCACCGCAGCTATGCCCTGTCGTGCTTCTACCGCAAGGGCGACGACTTCAGCGCCGTGACGAAACCGTTCGCCCTGGACGGCACGGGCGAAGGCGACGTCGAGATCGCCAACATCCGCATCGACATGGCCGGCAAACCGAACCAGGCATGCCCGGACTACCGCACGGCCAGCGTGACGCCGTCGCCGCTGAACGAGTCGTGGTCGCTCGACTGGTGGATGCCGCGTCACGAAGAAAAACTGGCCGAGATCGCGCGCCGCAATGCCGCCGGCGAGCGCACGGAACTCGTCTTCATCGGCGACTCCATCACGCACCACTGGGAAAAGGAACAACCGGCGCTTTTTAAAACGTTCTACGGCAGGTACAACGCGCTCGACCTGGGCTACGGCGGCGACCGCACGGAAAACGTGCTGTGGCGCCTGCAGCATGGCGAGATCGACGGCATCGCCCCGAAGGTCACCGTGCTGATGATCGGGACCAACAACACCGGCTTCCGCCAGGAAGCGCCGGAGCTGATCTACGCGGGCATCAAGCGCGACATAGCGGAAATCCGCAAGCACCTGCCCAAGACCAGGATCCTGCTGCTGGCGATCTTCCCGCGCGGCGAAAAGCCGGACGACACCCTGCGCGTCCTCAACGAGAAAGTCAATGCGATGCTGCCGAAGCTGGCCGACGACAAGCACGTGTTCTTCCTCAACATGAACAAGGCCTTCCTGGCGCCGGACGGGACCTTGTCGAAGGACATCATGCCCGACCTGCTGCATCCGAACGCCGAGGGCTACAAGATCTGGCAGCGCGAGATGCAGCCGACGCTCGACCGCTTGATGCGCTGAGCCCGCCACTGCTTCTGATCTTCGACAACAAGGGCAGTCATTGCCCTTGACGGCGTCCGGCGCAGCGCTCAGCCTTCAATGTCTCGGCCATCCCGGCCGAGCGCATTGTGAGGAGGCATCATGCTGCAGACCATGCGTCCGGATCCCACGTTCCACCCATCGGCGCGGCTGGCGATGGAAGCGGCGCCCGAACTGCTCGGCTACACGGCGCTGCTGTCGCCGGACCGTTCGCAACCCGACGCCCTGGCCGTCGTCGACCTCGATCCGCAATCGCCGACGTACGGCGCAGTGATCAACCGCCTCGTCATGCCCTACGCCGGCGACGAGTTTCACCACTTCGGCTGGAACGCCTGCAGCTCGGCGCTGTCGCCGATGTCGGGCCATGCCTTCCTGCAGCGGCGCTACCTCGTCATTCCCGGCATCCGCTCGTCGCGCCTCTACATCGTGGACACGCAGCCCGACCCGCGTGTCCCGACCCTGGTCAAGACCATCGAACCGGACGAATTGATGCGCAAGACGGGCTACTCGCGGCCCCACACGGTGCACTGCGGCCCGGAGGGGATCTACGTCAGCACCCTGGGCGCCGCCGGCCCGGACGGCACGCAGGGTTCGCCCGGCGTCTTCATCATGGATTGCGAAACCTTCGAGATCCTCGGGCGCTGGGAAATCGACCGGGGACCGCAACGATTGCACTACGATTTCTGGTGGAACCTGCCGCGCGACTACATGGTGTCGAGCGAATGGGGCCTGCCGCCGCAGTTCGAAAACGGCCTCGTGGCCGAAGACCTGCTCGCCAACAGATACGGCCATGCGGTGCATTTCTGGAACCTGCGCGAACGCAAGCACGTCCAGACCATCGACCTGGGCGCCCACCACCAGATGGCGCTGGAGGTCCGTCCGGCCCATGATCCCACGCGGGAATACGGCTTCCTGGGGGTGGTCGTCGACACGACCAATCTCGAAGGTTCCATCTGGACATGGTACCGGGAAAACGGCACATTCCACATCAGGAAGACGGCCACGATCCCGCCGGAGCCGGCCGACGCCGCCTTGCTGCCGCCGCTGCTGAAAAGCTTTGGCGCGGTACCGCCCCTGGTCACGGACATCGACCTGTCGCTCGACGACCGCTTCCTGTACGTCGCATGCTGGGGCACCGGCGAGCTGCGCCAATACGACGTGACTGACCCGATGAAGCCGACCCTGGCCGGCAGCGTACGCATCGGCGGCATTGCCCGGCATGCGCAGCACCCGAACGGCCGGCCGTTCGGCGGCGGCCCGCAGATGACCGAGATCAGCCGCGACGGCAAGCGCGTCTATTTCACCAATTCGCTCTACAGCAGCTGGGACACGCAGTTCTATCCGGACGGCGTGCCCGGCGTGCAGCTGATGTGCCATGTCGGCGCGAACGGCGGCCTCGAACTGGACCCGTCGTTCTACGTCGACTTCGGTCCACACTACGCCGCGCACCAGATCCGCCTGCAAGGCGGCGATTGTTCGACCGATTCGTTCTGCTATCCGTCAGCTTGAGCACGGTTTGAACACAAGCGCGCTCTGGCTGACGGTCGTCGCGCTCGGCCTGTATCACGGCATCAACCCCGCGATGGGCTGGCCGCTGGCGGTGGCCAACGGCATGGCGGAACGGCGCGCCCGCGGCGTCTTCGCCACCCTGCTGCCGCTGGGCGGTGGCCATTTCATGGCGATCGCCGTCGCGCTCGCGCCGTTCGCCTGGCTCGGCTGGTATCTGGAATGGAGCCGTGCCATCCGCATCGGCGCCGGCACGGTCGTGTTGCTGTTCGGCGCCTTCAAACTGGCCAACCGCCGCCATCCACGCCTGCTGGCCCGTATTCCCCCAAGCCGGCTGGCGTGGTGGTCGTTCCTGATGGCCACCGCGCACGGCGCCGGACTGATGCTGGTGCCGTTCATGCTGGGCCTGTGCGCGACGCCGGCGCCCGGCGGGACCGCCCATGCGACCGTGATGCGCATCCTGGCGCGGGCGAGCCTGGACACGGCGCTGCTGGTCGCCACCGTGCACACCTTCGCAAGCCTGCTCGCGGGCATCGTCATGGCCTGGGTGGTCTATCGGTATGCCGGCTTGCGCTTCCTGCGGCACGCCTGGCTCAACCTGGACGCGCTATGGGGCGCCAGCCTGGTGCTTGCCGGCGCGACGGGGATATGGATCGCAATGTGACTCGAACGGCAATAATTGCTGTACAGTATGTACATTTCTATTAACCGGAATAAACATGCTGCTGATCGCCACCCTTCTCACCGCCGTCGTCATCGCCATCCACGTCTACATCGTACTGATCGAGACCGTCCTGTTCCGCACGCGCGGCAGGAAGGTCTTCGGCATCAAGGAAGACCGAGTCGACGCGCTGGCGCCGCTGATGTCGAACCAGGGGTGCTACAACGGGTTCCTGGTGGGGAGCCTGGCGGTCGGGCTGCTGCATCCGGATCCCGTCATCGGTCGGGCGTTCGTCGTGTTCGGGCTCGTGTGCGTCGCGGTCGCCGGTGTATGGGGTGCGGCGACGGTGTCGCGGCGCATCCTGTTCGTGCAGACGGTGCCTGCGGTACTGGCACTGATCGCATTGCTGCTTGCATGACCGGGATAGGAATCCCGGTGTCTCAGACTGGCAAGTGCTTTGGTAACATCTAAGCAGTTTGGCCCAGCAATTGCTCTACGTAACGAGCGATCACGTGACCAAAGTTTGTCAATTTACCCTGCGCATCGGGCTCACGACAAGCTGCCGCCAACCGACGAAGTTCATCGTCCGACGCCGTTGAGAGGAAGTCGATGTCGAAAACACTCGCCAGCACTTCCTGGCGACGATTCCTCAGGAACGCGAGATCCAACTTCAAAAGTTGACTCATGTATCCAGCGGCATCGTCGCCGATGTCGACGGGACGAATCGCACCTTCGAGCGTGTAAAGAAAGCGACGCTCGCACCCGGGGTCCGTCGGCGAGACGTGGTTTGCTTCGTCGAATTCATTGCCTTTCCCATGGCCGCAATGGAGCGGTGCGCCCGGTTCACGTTCGCGGATACACGAGGCAAACAGGTTTTCAAACGACAAAGCCTGTTCAGGATAGGTTTCTTGAGGTCTGAAATGCTCGATATGGCTATCATGTTGAGCGATCTCCCTTCCGCAATAACAGCAGACCCATTCCTGCTCCCGCAGCAAGGCTTCGTGCACGATTCTCTTCTGAGGATTCCGAAGGTCGTCGTAGGTCGGCGCCCACCTGTCGCTGGCGAGCGCTTTCCAGCTTTCGAACGTCGCTGGAACAGGCCCTTTGACAACCCGTTTCATCGGCCGAGTACCTGCTTACGTTTAAGCAGCGCCTCGGCGCCGGCGAGTTCCGGAAGGCCGGGAACGTCCGCCTTCAAGCGTCCGATCTCGTCGCGCACCAAATCTAGCTGGTTGCGTTCCATATGTTCGAACAAATCTGCCAACCTCTTTTCGACATCGGCATTCCGGGCCGTCGCACCCATGATTTCCTCAAGAATCTGACTCGAATCCAGGCCATAGCTGACTTGCGGATGTGCGGTGCCCTCCGGCCGCAACAAGATGATTTCGTCGGGAAGTAGCTCACCGATCACTTGCGGCGAATGACTCGCGACGATGAACTGGAGCGCCGGAAACGCACGTTTGAGGCCGGTCGTCAGCATGCGCTGCCAACGCGGATGCAAATGCATGTCCAGTTCGTCGATGAGGACAACGCCCGGTGTTTGCAACGTGACCTGACTGCCAAGGATTGGGTTGAGGAGACACATGCGGCGCGCGATATCGGCGACGAGTCCGATGACAGCTCGCTGGCCATCGCTCAGGTTATCGAAACTCGTAGATTCGCGTCGACCGCCCTGAACGACTTCCACATCGATGAGGAGACTCTTCTGGTGCATGTCATAGCGCATGCCCTTGAACCCCTCGACCGCAACGCCGAGCGCCGCGCTCACGACCGCCAATTCGTCGTCATCGATGTCATCGAACGAACGCCCTGTTTCCGACGACGTCTGGAAACGTTCGAGGCATTTCGCGATCACCCAACCTTGAAACGCCGACGAATCAAGTGACGCGTCGGCCCACGACTCATAGGCGTCGGTGCGCGACGTCTTTTCGGTTGCCGCTTGTATTTCGCCGGGACTACTGCCGTTCCATTGACGGTTGGCCCGATAGAACGCCACGAGCGGCATCACGCTATCGAATCCCACCTGGTCAAACCCGACACCCGGCAATCCCAGGTTTTGCATGAAAGCGCCAGGAGAAATGCCAACAACGAGCGGATGCGCAATCTCGTTCGCCTTCACGACAGTCCATTCACACGGCAGTCGGAATGCCTCGCCCTTCGCAGTCACCTCGACTGGATATTGAGGCTCGAAACGAAAACGGCCGTTGACCGACTCCCTTCGCAACAGCGCAACGTCGCGCTCCGCCATCGCGACGAAGCCGCGCCGGACGGATACGGAATCCGTAAAACCAGTCAAGACATCGCACACTGCCTTGAGTAAGGACGTCTTGCCACTGCCATTTACGCCAACGATGACGTTGAAGCCGGGTTTGAAATCGACCGACAGTCGCGCATGCATGCGGTAGTTCTTCAGGTCGACAGACGTAATTTTCATGTTTTGGACTCCTACTCATGCCCGTTGCGAACCGAGCCGCGCCAAACATCGACGGGCATGCCGAAACAACAATAACCGAAAGTGCCGATGCTTCCAAGTCTCATAGACGAAACGGCCATATCAAAAAAAAGCGCCCCCGACGGGAGCGCTTCAGACGAGCGGCCTATGAGCTCAACCCACCCACTTCCTCGCATTCTGGAACATGCGCGCCCAAGGCGAATCCTCGCCCCAGCCATCCGGATGCCACGACATCGTGACGGTACGGGCAACACGCTCCGCGTGCGGCATCATCACGGTGAAGCGCCCATCCGCCGTCGTGACGGCCGTAAGGCCTTCCGGCGAGCCGTTCGGGTTGAACGGATACGCTTCGGTGGCCGCGCCGCGGTTGTCGATGTAGCGCAGCGCCTTGACGACCTTCGACAGATCGCCCGTCTGCGAGAAGTCCGCATAGCCTTCGCCGTGCGCGATCGCCAGCGGGGCCTGCGTGCCTGCGAGATCCTGGAAGAAGATCGACGGCGAATCCATCACCTCGACCATGCCGAAGCGCGCCTCGAACTGTTCCGACTTGTTGCGGGTGAACTTCGGCCAGGCGTCGGCGCCCGGGATGATGGACTTCAGGTTGCTCATCATCTGGCAGCCGTTGCAGACGCCCAGGCCGAACGTGTCGCCGCGGCCGAAGAATGCGGCAAACGCCGCCTTCAGTTCCGGGTTGAACAGGATCGTCTTCGCCCAGCCTTCGCCGGCGCCCAGCACGTCGCCATACGAGAAGCCGCCCACGGCGATCAGGCCCTTGAAGTCGTCCAGCTTGGCGCGGCCGGCGATCAGGTCGCTCATGTGCACGTCGACGGCCTTGAAGCCCGCCTGGTGCATGGCCCATGCCGTCTCGATGTGCGAGTTGACGCCCTGCTCGCGCAGGATCGCCACGGCCGGACGGGCGCCCGTCGCGATGAACGGTGCCGCGATGTTCACGTTCGTGTCGTGCACGAGCTTCGGCGTGAAGCCCGGATCCTGCTCGTCCAGCAGGCGGTCGTATTCCTGGTCGACGCACGCCGGGTTGTCGCGCAGGCGCGCGATGCGCCAGCTCGTCTCGCTCCACAGGCGGTGCAGTTCGCTGCGGCGCTTGTTGTAGATGACCTTCGTGTCGCGCGTGAATTCCACCACGCCGCGGTCGTTGACCTTGCCGATGATGTGGCTGCAGGCGCCCAGCTCGAACGAACGCAGCACGTTCATCACGTCCGACTTCTCGGCCGTGCGCACCTGCACGACGGCGCCCAGCTCTTCGTTGAACAGCGCGCGCAGGGTCAGGTCGTTGCGGCGCTCGCCCACTTGCGCCGCCCAGTTCTTGGCGTCGCCGTGGTCGGACGCGTGTTCGCCTTCCATCGTCAGGATGTCGAGGTTGACGGAGACGCCGGCGCGGCCCGCGAAGGCCATTTCGCACAGCGTGGCGTACAGGCCGCCGTCCGAACGGTCGTGGTAGGCGAGCAGCTTGCCGTCGTCGTTCAGTTGCTGGATCGCGGCGAAGAACGCTTTCAGGTCGGCCGGGTTGTCGACGTCCGGCGTGTCGTTGCCCAGCTGCTGCGTCACCTGTGCCAGGCTTGATGCGCCCAGGCGGTTCTTGCCGCGGCCCAGGTCGATGAGGATCAGCGACGTGTCGCCCAGGTCCGTGCGCAGTTGCGGCGTGAGGGTCTTGCGGACGTCGGTGACGGGCGCGAAGCTCGACACGATCAGCGAGACGGGCGAAACCACCGCCTTGTTTTCGCCGTCTTCATTCCACGTGGTCCGCATCGACAGGGAATCCTTGCCGACCGGGATGGACACGCCCAGCGCCGGGCACAGCTCCATGCCCACAGCCTTGACCGTGTCGAACAGCGCGGCATCCTGGCCCGGCTGGCCGCACGCGGCCATCCAGTTGGCGGACAGCTTGATGGCCGAAATGTCTGCGATCGGGGCTGCTGCGATATTCGTGATCGCCTCGCCGACGGCCATGCGGCCGGAGGCGGCCGCGTCGATGACGGCGACGGGTGTGCGCTCGCCCATCGCCATCGCCTCGCCCTTGTAGCCTTCGAAGCTCAGCGTGGTCACGGCGACGTCGGCCACCGGCACCTGCCACGGACCGACCATCTGGTCGCGCACGCTCATGCCGCCGACGCTCCTGTCGCCGATCGTGATCAGGAACGATTTGTCGGCCACGGTCGGCAGCAGCAGCACGCGGCGCGCGACTTCCTCGAGATCCAGACCCGTGACGTCGACGGGCTGGAACCGGTTCTCCACGTGCTCGACGTTACGGTGCATCTTCGGCGGCTTGCCCAGCAGGACGTCCATCGGCATGTCGACCGGCGATGTGTTCGTGATCGGGTCGATCAGGCGCAGCTGGCGCTCTTCCGTCGCGACGCCGACCGCGGCGAACGGGCAGCGCTCGCGTTCGCAGATGGCGGCGAAGCGCGGCAGGTCGTCCGGCGAGATGGCCAGGACATAGCGCTCCTGCGATTCGTTGCTCCAGATTTCCTTCGGCGACATGCCGCTTTCTTCCAGCGGCACCTTGCGCAGGTCGAATGTGGCGCCGCGCTTGGCGTCGTTCGTGATTTCCGGGAAGGCGTTCGAGATGCCGCCCGCGCCCACGTCGTGGATCGAGATGATCGGGTTTTCCGCGCCCAGCTGCCAGCAGCTGTTGATGACTTCCTGCGCGCGGCGCTCCATCTCCGGGTTGCCGCGCTGGACGGAGTCGAAGTCCAGGTCGGCCGTGTTGGTGCCGGTCGCCATCGACGACGCCGCCGCACCGGCCATGCCGATGCGCATGCCCGGACCGCCCAGCTGCAGCAGCAGGCTGCCGACCGGAATGTCGTTCTTGTGCGTGTGGTCGGCCGAGATGTTGCCGATGCCGCCCGCGATCATGATCGGCTTGTGGTAGCCGTACACGGTGTTGCCGTTGATCGCCGTCGGGCCGACGTTCTGCTCGTAGGTGCGGAAATAGCCGCCCAGGTTCGGGCGGCCGAATTCGTTGTTGAACGCGGCGCCGCCCAGCGGGCCGTCGACCATGATCTGCAGCGGCGACGCGATGCGTTCCGGCTTGCCGTAGACCTTGTCGGCGCCGGTCTTGTCGCTCGAATTCACGTTGGCCGCGTTCTCCCACGGCTGCACGGCGTCCGGCAGGTACAGGTTCGACACGGTGAAACCGGTCAGGCCCGCCTTCGGCTTGGCGCCGCGGCCCGTCGCACCTTCGTCGCGGATCTCGCCGCCGGCGCCCGTCGAGGCGCCCGGGAACGGGGAGATCGCGGTCGGGTGGTTGTGGGTCTCGACCTTCATCAGCGTGTGCGTCAGCTGCGTGACCGGCGCGTATTCCTGGCTGGCGGCCTGCGGGAAGAAGCGCAGCGCGTCGGCGCCTTCCATGATCGCCGAGTTGTCGCTGTACGCGACGATGGTGCCCTTCGGCTGCAGCTGGTGCGTATTCTTGATCATCTGGAACAGGGATTTCTCCTGTTTCGCGCCGTCGATGGTCCATTCGGCGTTGAAGATCTTGTGGCGGCAGTGCTCCGAGTTCGCCTGCGCGAACATCATCAGCTCGACGTCCGTCGGGTTGCGCTGCACGCGGGCGAAGGCCTCGAATAAATAGTCGATCTCGTCCTCGGCCAGCGCGAGACCCATCGTGGCGTTCGCTTCGACGAGGGCGTCGCGGCCGCGGCCCAGCACGTCGACCTGGTCCAGCGGACGGCTTTCCAGGTCCGTGAACAGGGCCTGGGCCTGGTCGGCGCTGCGCAGCACCGTTTCCGTCATGCGGTCGTGCAGCAGCGCGGCGACGGCCTGGATCTCGTCGTCGGCCAGCTTCTTCGGCGCGCCGAAGCCCGTGCCCAGGATGCCGCTCTTCAGGACGACCTTGAAGGCGACGCCGCGCTCGACGCGGTGGATGTGGGCCATGCCGCAGTTGTGGGCGATGTCGGTCGCTTTCGATGCCCACGGCGAGATGGTGCCCAGGCGCGGGATCACGAAGAATTCCTCGGTGACGCCCTCGTACTGCGTTTCCGGCACGGGCTCCCCATAGGTGAGCATGGCCGTCAGGCGCTCGGTGTCCTCCGTGGTCAGGGGAGCGCTTGCGTCGATGAAGTGGTAGTAGCGCGCCGACACGTCGGCAATCGTCGGGGCGACGGCTTGCAGTTGCGCGAGGAGGCGTTGGCTACGGAAGGCAGAGAGGGCGTTGGAACCCGGCAGAATCAACATGGCTTGGAAGTCGGTTGATGCAGCGTGGCTGCGGGTGAAAGAAGCCCGGTATTATACAGCGTCAGCACCCTCCCGGTCGGCCAGGGGGCCCGCACGGGAGGCAAAAAGTTGCCGACCTTGCAGCTTAGCGGTATCGTAGTGTCGAAAAACGGCCCACGGATACCGACACGCATGCCAGAAAACAGCTCACCCGGCCCAGCCGGCAATCCGCAGAACACGCCTCTCAGCAGCCAGCTGAGCGTGCTGATCGTCGATCCGAATCCGGCACTCAGGGCGAACCTGCAGAACATGCTCAACCAGTCGGGCGTGACGCGCATCGAGTCGGCCGTGAACGCGAGCACCGCCATCAAGGCGCTGGGCCGCAAGTCGTTCGACATCGTCCTGTGCGAATACGACTTGAGCGGCGGGACGGCGAGCGCGGAAGGCCAGGACGGCCAGCAGTTGCTGGAAGACTTGCGCCACCACCGCATCATCCCGCCCTGGTCCATCTTCATCATGCTGACGGCGGAGGGCGCGTACGGCAAGGTGGTCAGCGCGGCCGAGCTCACGCCCACGGACTACATCCTGAAACCCTTCACGGCGCAGGTGCTGCACCAGCGGATCCAGAAGGCCGTGACCCGCCGCGCCGCCCTCCTCCCCGTGTACCAGCTGATCGCGCAAGCCAGGCCCCGCGAAGCGATCGACGCGGCCATCGAATCGGCCCGCACGCGCCCGCATTACGCGCCCGATTTCGCGCGGCTGCGGGCGGAACTGCACGTGTCGCTGAAGGAGCACGAGCTGGCCGAAACCGTGTACCGCGACGTGCTGGCCGACAAGCCCGTGGGCTGGGCGCGGCTGGGCCTCGCGCGCGCCGTCGCCGCCCAGGGCCGCACGGACGAAGCGATCCCCCTGCTGGAACACATCGTGGCCGAGAACCCGCGCCTGATGGCGGCCTACGACCTGCTCGCGCGCTGCCAGCAGGAACGCGGCGACGCGGTCCTCGCCAAGAAGACGCTGGAAGACGCCGTCGCCATCTCGCCGTACGTCGTGCGGCGCCTGCGCCGGCTGGGCGAGGTGGCGCTGGACGCCGGCGACACGGACGGCGCCGAAAAATCGTTCCGCCAGGTCGTGACGCGTTCGCGTTATTCCGAATTCCGCAATCCCGAGGACCACGTCAACCTGGTCCGCGCGCTCGTCGGCAAGGGCGATCCGGCCGGCGCGTCGACCGTGATCCGCGACCTCGAACGCTCGCTGCGCGGCACGCCGGCGGTCGAGGCGTGCAAGGCGCTCTCGGTGGCGTTGCTGCACGATGCGGCCGGCAACGGCGCGGCGGCCGTCAAGGAACTCAAGCTCGCGGTGGATGCCGTGCGCGCGGGCGGCGCGCTGTCGCCCAACATGCGCGTGGGGCTCGCGCAGACCTGCCTCGCGCACCGCATGGACGACGAGGCGTCGGAAGTCATGCTCGGCGCGCTGAACGGCGGCGACGACGCGCTGTCCGCCCAGCAGGCGCTGAACGTGTTCGTCCGTGCGGGCCGCCCCGACCTGGCGGACGGCATGGGCAAGCAGTTGCGCGCCCAGGCCCAGATCCTGCTGGGCCTGGCGGACGAGAAGCGCAACATGGGCGACGTGCGCGGCGCCGTCCAGACGCTGCTGGAAGCGCTGCACATGGCGCCCAACAACCTGCAGGTCATGATCGCCGTCGTGGGCGGGGTCCTGCGCCAGATCATGGAGATGGGCTGGGATCACCCGCTGGCGGCGCTGGCGGAAGAACAGCTTGACCATATCCGCGCGCTCGATCCCGCGCATCCGCGCCTCGCGGCGCTGGATGCGGAGATGGAGGCGGCCAAGCGCAAGTACGGTATCTCGACCTGACGCTCAGCGCGCGCGGCCGTACAGCGGGGCCTGTCCAGGCAACGGCGCCGTGGGCGCCGGCAGGGCGCCGTCGACGCGGTTCACCACGACGTCCCGGTAATACGGCATGCCGAGGCTAGACGCGGCCGGCCCCGCCAGCAGGCCGGCCATGCCCTTGCCGTACAGGCCATCGGTCGCCTCCACGACCGGCTTGCCGTCGACGTAGCCGCGCAGGCGCGTCCCGCTGAACTGCAGCTTCAGCACATGCCAGCGATCGGCGGCGGCCGCGAGCGGCGCCCGCGCCAGCACCTTTTCGCCGCCCTCCGCCGCATCGTTCGCCGCCTTGATCAGCGCCTGTTGCTCGGCGTCGCCGACGAGCGCCTTCTTGTCCACCTTGCCGCGCACGACGACGAGGCGCACTTCGCCCGCGCCGTCCAGTTCCAGGTAATAGCCTTTCGGGATCGCCCCGTAGCCGCTGCCCACGTCGTTGATGCGCCCCATGACGGCCGCCGACTCGCCGCGGCCCACCCACACCTCTGCGCTTACCTCGACATCGGTCCAGGCGTCGTCGCCCAGGATCGTGTACGGCTTCCAGTCCGGCGCCCACGAATGCGATTTGACCGGCACGCTCTGGCGCAGGCAGGTGCGGCGATCGCCGGGACACGGCGCCAATTCGAACGCCCCTTCGATGTCCGCGAAGTAGCGCGGCAGGTAACCCCACGCGCGCCGGTCGCCGTAGCCCGCGAACGTCTCGCGGTACGGGAGCGGAAAAGGCCGTTGCGCCGGCACGCGGTCGAATCCGCCCTTTTGCTGGCCGCGCGTGGTCGTCAGCGAATAGATCGCGTCCGGATCGACCGTCAGCGCCACCGCGCCGCCTTCCGGATGCAGGTCGGCGACGTGCACGAACTGCGCGCGCGCGTCGCTGCGCCACACGGCCACGTTCTCCGTCGACAGGCCGGCGCCGACCGCCACGCGTACCGTTTGCGGCGCGGTTGCCTTGCGCGTCTCGATGATCACGCTGTAGTCCGGGCCCGG
>CBIHRX010000171.1:0-14471 GCA_966212555.1 uncultured Massilia sp. | reverse complement strand
CCCGCGACCCCCGGCGTGACAGGCCGGTATTCTAACCAACTGAACTACCGCTCCACGAAATACTGGGTGCTACACAACTGACTGGAATCCAGCAGCGTCCTGCTGCGTGTCAGCGCAGCGGAGGCATTAGTTTACTGCATCTTTCAGTGCTTTACCAGCCTTAAATTTCGGGACCTTGGCCGCCTTGATCTTGATGGCTTCCTTCGTGCGCGGATCGCGGCCGGTGCGGGCGGCGCGCTCGCCGACGGTGAACGTGCCGAAGCCGACCAGCGTCACGCTGTCGTTGTTCTTCAGCGTGTTGGTCACAGCGTCGATCATGGCATCGAGGGCGCGCGCCGCAGAAGCTTTGGTCAGGTCCGCGGACTTCGCGATTTCTTCGATCAGTTCAGTTTTGTTCACTTTCTTCCCTCGTTGTACGTTCTGGACACGGCCTGCACGACCGGGTCGGATTGACCGCCGGCAAAAACCGCAAGGGCGTATTAAACAAGCCGACAATGCGTTGTGTCAAGTAACGCACGAGCAACAGCGTGACATAAAAAAACGGCACCCGAAGGTGCCGTTTTGAACCCGCAACAATCAGGCTCAGTGCTTGACGACGCCGCCCTGGCCATCGGTCGTGGCGGTTGCCACCGTCGACGACGATGCCACTGCCGGCACGTCGACGATCGGCTCGGGCTGGCGTTCCAGTGCCACTTCCAACACCTTCTCGATCCAGCGCACCGGCACGATCTCCAGCTTGTTCTTGACGTTGTCGGGAATGTCCGCGAGATCCTTCACGTTCTGCTCGGGGATCAGCACGGTCTTGATGCCGCCGCGCTGGGCCGCCAGCAGTTTTTCCTTCAGGCCGCCGATCGGCAGGACTTCGCCGCGCAGCGTGATCTCGCCCGTCATCGCCACGTCGGCGCGGACCGGGATGCCGGTGAACACCGACACCAGCGCCGTCGTCATCGCGATACCGGCGGACGGACCGTCCTTCGGCGTCGCGCCTTCCGGCACGTGGATGTGGATGTCGGTCTTCTCGAACACCTCGCCCTTGATGCCCAGGCGCTGTGCGCGGCTGCGCACGACGGTGCGGGCGGCCTCGATCGATTCCTTCATCACGTCGCCCAGCGTACCGGTGCGGATGACCGCGCCTTTACCCGGCACCTGCACGGCTTCGATCGTCAGCAGGTCGCCGCCGACTTCCGTCCACGCGAGACCCACCACCTGGCCGATCTGGTTGTCCTTCTCGGCCACGCCGAAGTCGTAGCGGCGGACGCCCAGGAATTTGTCCAGGTTCTTCGACGACACGATCACGCGCTTGTTGTCCTTCTTGAGCAGCAGCATCTTGACGACCTTGCGGCAGATCTTCGAGATTTCGCGCTCGAGCGAACGCACACCGGCTTCGCGGGTGTAGTAGCGGATGATGTCGCGGATCGCGGCCTCGTCGACCTTGATCTCTTCGTCCTTCAGGCCGTTCGCCTTGATCTGCTTCGGCAGCAGGTAGCGCTGCGCGATGCTCGTCTTCTCGTCCTCGGTGTAACCCGACAGGCGGATCACTTCCATCCGGTCCAGCAGGGCCGGCGGGATGTTGAACGAGTTCGACGTCGCCACGAACATCACGTCGGACAGGTCGAAGTCCACCTCCACGTAGTGGTCCGAGAACGTGTGGTTCTGCGCCGGATCCAGCACTTCGAGCAGGGCCGACGACGGGTCGCCGCGGAAGTCCGCGCCCATCTTGTCGATCTCGTCCAGCAGGAACAGCGGGTTGCGCACGCCGACCTTCGCCAGCGATTGCAGCACCTTGCCCGGCATCGAGCCGATGTAGGTACGGCGGTGGCCGCGGATCTCGGCTTCGTCGCGGACGCCGCCCAGTGCCATGCGGACGTACTTGCGGTTCGTCGCGCGGGCGATCGATTCGCCCAGCGACGTCTTACCCACGCCCGGAGGACCGACGAAGCACAGGATCGGGGCCTTCAGCTTGTCGACGCGCTGTTGCACCGCGAGGTATTCGAGGATGCGTTCCTTGATCTTGTCGAGGCCGTAGTGGTCGGCTTCCAGGACTTCCTGGGCTTTCTCCAGGTCGATCGTGACCTTGGATTTCTTTTTCCACGGCAGCGACACGAGCGTGTCGATGTAGTTGCGCACGACGGTGGCTTCGGCCGACATCGGCGACATCAGCTTGAGCTTCTTCAGTTCCGAATCGGCCTTCTTCTTGGCTTCCTTCGGCATGCGAGCCGCTTCGATGCGCTTCTCGAGTTCCTCGAGATCTGCCCCCTCTTCGCCTTCGCCGAGTTCCTTCTGGATCGCTTTGACTTGCTCGTTCAGGTAGTACTCGCGCTGGCTCTTCTCCATCTGGCGCTTGACGCGGCCGCGGATGCGCTTTTCGACCTGCAGGATGTCCAGCTCGCCTTCCAGCTGGCCGAGCAGGTGCTCCAGGCGCTTGGCGACGTTGAAGATTTCCAGGATGACCTGTTTCTGCTCGAGTTTCAGCGGCAGGTGGGCGGCGACGGTGTCGGCCAGGCGGCCGGCGTCGTCGATACCGGCCAGCGATGCGAGGATCTCGGGCGGGATTTTCTTGTTCAGTTTGACGTACTGGTCGAACTGCTGGACGATCGCGCGGCGCATGGCCTCGACTTCGGAGTCGTCGCCGATTTCCGAGTTGATCGGGGTCAGGTCGGCGATGAAATGGCTCGGACCGTCGTTGATGTTGTCGATACGTGCACGCTGCGCGCCTTCGACCAGCACCTTCACGGTGCCGTCCGGCAGCTTCAGCATTTGCAGAATATTGGCCACGCAGCCGATCTCGTAGATGTCTGCGGCGGAGGGTTCGTCCTTGGCAGCGGCCTTTTGGGCTGCGAGCATGATGCTCTTACCCTGTTCCATCGCGGCCTCGAGCGCCTTGATGGATTTCGGGCGGCCGACGAACAGCGGTATCACCATATGCGGGAACACCACCACATCGCGCAGGGGCAGCAAGGGCAGCGTCATTTGCTCGGTCAATTTGGAAGTTGTCATGGCATACCTTATAGAAAGCGTGTAGACGATGTGGGAGCACACCTTCGAAACACAAGACCGGCCGGAAAATATTTTCTACAAGTAAAAGAACTTTAACTTGATACGAATAATAGCCGTTTCTACAAAAGTCTTGAATTCAAATAAAAAAGCCACTTCACAGCATCGGCCGCGAGTGGCTTTTCGATTGAAGCCGTCTTTTGTTGAGATTGATTGTACCGTCTCAACTCAGCGATTCAATACCTTTGTTGTGTTTGCGCCCGGAAATTTTCAGCTTATTTTCAGTTCTCGCCTGCAGCCTTCGGCGATTCGCTGTAAATCAGCAAAGGTTTCGCGCCATTCGTGATCGTATTTTCATCGATAACGACTTTCACGACATTTTGCTGGCTCGGCAATTCATACATCACGTCGAGCAGAGCGTGTTCCAGGATCGAACGGAGACCACGCGCACCAGTCTTGCGCGCCAATGCCTTCTTGGCAATCGCGTGCAGGGCCGCCGGGCGGATTTCCAGTTCGGCGCCTTCCATATCGAGCAGTTTCGAATACTGCTTGATGAGGGCGTTTTTCGGCTCGACCAGGATCTGGATCAAAGCCTCTTCCGTGAGCTCGCTCAGGGTGGCGACGACCGGCAGACGGCCGACCAGTTCCGGAATCAGGCCGAACTTGATCAGGTCTTCCGGTTCCGCTTCCATCAGGATATCGCTGACGGAACGCTGCGACTGGCTCTTGACGCTGGCGCCGAAGCCGATGCCGCTCTTTTCCGAACGGTTCTGGATGATCTTGTCCAGGCCGTCGAATGCGCCGCCGCAGATGAACATGATGTTCGTCGTGTCGATCTGCACGAAATCCTGGTTCGGATGCTTGCGGCCGCCCTGCGGCGGCACGGATGCCATCGTACCTTCGATCAGTTTCAGCAGCGCCTGCTGCACGCCCTCGCCCGACACGTCGCGGGTTATGGACGGGTTGTCGGACTTGCGCGAAATCTTGTCGATCTCGTCGATGTAGACGATGCCGCGCTGGGCCTTTTCGACTTCGTAGTTGCAGCTCTGCAGCAGCTTCTGGATGATGTTCTCGACGTCCTCGCCGACATAGCCGGCTTCCGTCAGCGTGGTCGCGTCGGCGATCACGAACGGGACGTTCAGCATGCGCGCCAGCGTCTGGGCCAGCAGGGTTTTACCGGAACCGGTCGGGCCCACGAGCAGGATGTTGCTCTTGGCCAACTCGACGTCGTCCTTCTTGCCCAGGTGCTTCAGGCGCTTGTAATGGTTGTAGACCGCCACCGACAGGATGCGCTTCGCCGTCTGCTGGCCGATGACATATTGATCGAGCAGTTCGGCGATCTCGTGCGGAGTCGGCAGGTCGGACTTGGCGCCCGCCACCGATTCGACGTTCGAGGTCTCGTCGCGGATGATGTCATTGCACAGGTCGATGCACTCGTCGCAGATGAAGACCGAAGGTCCTGCGATGAGCTTCTTGACCTCGTGCTGGCTCTTGCCGCAGAACGAGCAGTACAGGAGTTTTTCGCCGCTAGAGGATTTTTTGTCTGACATGGGGCAGGTTTCAGTTGAATTGCTATGAATATAACGCTAATACGAGGGCGCAACAAGTGCACACGACACCATGCTACCCGATTTGAAAACAAAACGCCCGAAGCGCTGTCGCGTCCGGGCGTATTTGAGCAACAGTTGTCGAGTACTCCACGCGATCTCGAAAACCGCGCGGATCAGCCTCAGCCGCGGTTCGTCAGAACCTTGTCGATGAGGCCATATTCCACGGCCTCTTCGCTCGACATGAAACGGTCGCGATCGGTATCCTTGTGGATCTGTTCGATCGTCTGGCCGGTGTTGTCCGCCATGATGCGGGCCAGGCGTTCGCGCAGGTACAGGATTTCCTTGGCCTGGATCTCGATATCCGACGCCATGCCCTGGGAACCACCGGACGGCTGGTGGATCATGACACGGGAGTTCGGCAGCGAGAAGCGCTTGCCCTTGGCGCCGGCGGCCAGCAGGAACGCGCCCATCGAGGCGGCCAGGCCGGTGCACAGGGTCGACACGTCGGGCTTGATGAAGTTCATCGTGTCGAAGATGGCGAGGCCGGCCGACACGGAACCACCCGGCGAGTTGATGTACAGCGAGATGTCCTTGTCCGGATTCTCGCTCTCCAGGAACAGCAGCTGGGCCACGATGAGGTTGGCCATCTGGTCGTTGACAGGACCGACCAGGAAAATCACGCGTTCCTTCAGCAGGCGCGAGTAGATGTCGTAGGCGCGCTCACCGCGGCCGCTCTGCTCGATCACCATCGGCACAAGGCCGAGGGCTTGGGTATCCAATGCCGGATTACGATTCATACCTGTCAATTCCTTTAGAAGAGTTGCGAAGCCGCACTATCGCAGATTTCCTACGAGAACGTCGTACGGCTCCATCAAAGGAAGTTACGCCTGGGCGACGCTTCCCATCAGTTCGTCAAAGGCGATGTCCTTGGTCGTCACCTTTGCCTTGCCGAGCACATAGTTAACGACGTTTTCTTCCAATACAAGAGCTTCCACTTCGCCCAGGCGGCGACGGTCGCTGTAGTAGTACTTCAGGACTTCCTTCGGATCTTCGTAGCTCTGCGAGAAGTCTTCGATCTGGGCCTTCACCTGCTCTTGCGTGGCTTGCAGGTTGTTTTCCGAGACCAGTTGCGACAGGATCAGACCCAGGCGCACGCGGCGCTCGGCCTTGGTGGCGAACAGGTCGGCCGGGAACGGCAGGCTCTGCACGTCCATGCCGCGCTGGGCCATGTCCTGGCGGGTCTGCTCGGCCAGGCGCTGCGAATCCTGCTCGATCATGACCTTCGGCACGTCCATTTCGGTGTGCTTGACCAGGGCGTCCATCACGGCTTCCTTGTTGCGGGCCTTGATGCGGGCGTTGACTTCACGCTCCAGGTTGACCTTGATGTCGTCGCGCATCTTCTCGATGCTGCCGTCTTCGATGCCCAGCGTCTTGGCGAACTCGGCGTCGACTTCCGGCAGGTGCGCCCATTCCAGCTTCTTCAGCGTAATGGTGAACTCGGCGGTTTTACCGGCCACGTCCTTGCCATGGTAGTCTTCCGGGAAAGGCAGCGGGAAGGTCTTGCTTTCGCCCACTTTCAGGCCGACGGTCGCGGCTTCGAATTCCGGCAGCATGCGGCCTTCGCCCAGCACGAATGCATAGTCTTCGGCTTTGCCGCCCGGGAATTCGACGCCGTCGATGACGCCGACGAAGTCGACGGTCACGCGGTCGCCGTTGGCTGCGACCGGCTCGCCGCCATCGCCGTGCTCACCGGCTTCGCCCTTGGTGTGGTAGTGGACGCGCTGCTTGCGCAGGATGTCGATGGTCTTGTCGATCTCGGCGTCGGTCACGTCGGTCTTGACGGTCTCGATCTCGATCCCTTCCAGACCCGGCAGTGCGACTTCCGGATAGACTTCGAAGGTCGCGTCGAAAGCGAGCATGCCTTCCGGTGCGTCCTGCTTCGGCTCGATTTTCGGCATGCCGGCAACGCGCAGCTGGGCTTCGTTGGCGGCGTCGTTGAAGGCCTGGCCAACTTTGTCGTTCAGCACGTCGGATTCGATCTGGTAGCCGTACTGGGCTGCCACCATCTTCAGCGGCACCTTGCCCGGACGGAAGCCCGGAGCACGAGCGGTCTTGGCCTGCTTCTTGAGGCGCTTTTCAACTTCCGTACGTACGTCGCTCAGCGGAAAAGAGAGAGTCAAGCGACGCTCGAGTTTACCCAGGTTTTCGACTGCAGTTGCCATTGTAAAAATCGTCCAAAAAAATAATTGTTCGTGGTGCGAGGAAGGGGACTCGAACCCCTACACCATTGCTGGCGTCAGGACCTAAACCTGGTGCGTCTACCAATTTCGCCATCCTCGCGCAGGATTGCTGATCTTGCCACAAAAACAAAGGGCGCCCGACAATGAAACCGGCCGCCCTGAATCCAATGTCTAGGGGCTACAACTTCAACCCGATATTTTACTGGATTTTCTGACACCATTGGGCAGATTTTAATTCGTACCAAATCGCCCGATATTTCAAGGATTTACGGCCGTCTCCCGAGTGTGCACGGGGCGCTTTACGCGGAACCACGCCGCATACAATGCAGGCAGGAACAGCAGGGTGAGCGCCGTGGCGACCAATAATCCGCCCATGATCGCGACGGCCATCGGCCCCCAGAACACGGACCGCGACAACGGGATCATCGCCAGCGCCGCCGCGGCGGCCGTCAGCAGGATCGGACGGCAGCGCCGCACGGCGCTTTCCACGATCGCTTCCCAGGCGGGGTGCCCGGCCGCGATGTCTTTCTCGATCTGGTCGACGAGAATGACGGAATTGCGCACCACCATGCCGAACAGCGCGATCACGCCGAGGTTCGCGACGAAGCCGAACGGCGCATGGAACAGCAGCAGCCCCATCGCCGCACCCGCGATGCCCAGCGGCCCGGTCAGGAACACCATCACGGCCCGCGAGAAGCTGTGCAGCTGCAGCATCAGCAAGGTGAACACGATGAACAGGACCAGCGGCACGTTCGCCGAGATGGAATCTTCCGCCTGCGAGCTGTTGGCGGCCGCGCCTTCCAGCTTGATGCGGTAGCCGGCCGGCAGCTTTGCGCGCAGCGCTTCCAGCTTCGCGTTGACCTGGTCCGACACGGTCGGTCCCTGCACGCCTTCGACGACGTCCGACTGGACCATGATCGCCCATTCGCGCCCGTAGCGCTGCACGACGCCGGGCTCCCACACGAATTCGATGCGCGCCAGCTGCGACAGCGGCACGGCCTTGCCGGACGGCGTCGGCACGTTCGTGTTGGCCAGGACGGACATGTTCGAGCGCTCGTCCAGCGGCTGGCGCACGACGATGTCGATCAGGCGGTTACTTTCGCGGAACTGGCCGACCGTCGTCCCCGAAAGGAGTGTCGCGATCGTGCGGCGCACGGTCTGCGACGTGACGCCCAGCGCGCGCATCTTGTCCTGGTCCAGCTCCAGTCGCAGCACTTTGACCGACTCGTTCCAGTTGTCGTTCACGCCGACCGTGTTCGGGTTGGCGATCATGATCTCCTTGACCTGGTCGGCCACCTTGCGCACGACGCCGATGTCCGGCCCCATCACCTGGAACTGCACGGGATACGGCACCGGCGGCCCGTTCGGCAGCAGTTTGACCCTGCCCCGCACTTCCGGGAAATCCGACTTGAACCGGTCCTCGATCTTGCGTTTCAGCGCGTCGCGCTGGTGCACGTTCTTCGGCAGCACGACGAATTGCGACACGTTCGACGCCGGGAAAATCTGGTCCAGCGGCAGGTAGAAGCGCGGGCTGCCCGTGCCGATGTACGACGTCACGCTGTCCGTTTCCGGCTGCGCGCGGGCGAACGCCTCGAACTTCTTCGCCAGCGCCTCGTTGACGGCGAAACTCGTCCCTTCCGGCGCCCACATCTCGACCATCAGTTCGGGGCGGCTCGAATCGGGGAAGAACTGCTTCTCGATGAACTTGAAGCCGAACACACCGAGGAAGAACACGGCCAGCGACAGCACGATCGTCGTCTTGCGCCATTCCACGCAGCGGTCGACGAGGCGGCGGAAGCGCTGGTACATCGGCGTGTCGAACACGTCGTGGTGCCCGTCGCCATGAGGTTTCACGCGCAGCAGGATAAAACCGATGTAGGGCGTGAACGTGACGGCGACGACCCACGACACGAGCAGCGCGATCGCGTTCACGGAAAACATCGAGAACGTGTACTCGCCGGCCGCCGATTTCGCGAGGCCGATCGGCAGGAAGCCCGCCGCCGTGATCAGGGTCCCGGTGAGCATCGGGAACGCGGTCGACGTGTATGCGAACGTGGCCGCGTCGAGGCGCGACATGCCCTCCTCCATTTTCCGCACCATCATCTCGACGGCGATGATCGCATCGTCCACGAGCAGGCCCAGTGCGATGATCAAAGCGCCCAGCGAGATCTTGTGCAGCGAGATGTCGAACACGCGCATGAACAGGAACGTGATCGCCAGCACGAGCGGAATCGTCAGCGCGACGACGAGGCCGGGGCGCACGTCCAGGCGCAGTTTCGGCTTGGTGTGCAGGCCCAGTGCGACGAACGACACGACCAGCACGACGACGACGGCCTCGATGAGGCTGTGCATGAATTCGCTGACGGACGCCGTGACGGCCGCGGGCTGGTTCGACACGCGCTCCAGTTCGATGCCGACGGGGAGCTGGCGCCGGATGTGTTCCACCGTCTGCTCCAGGCCCTTGCCCAGCTGGATGATATTGCCGCCCTTCTCCATCGACACGCCCAGGCCGATGACTTCCTTGCCGTTGAAGCGCATCTTGTCGTGCGGCGGATCCTCGTACGCGCGCTGCACGGTGGCGAAGTCGCCGAGCCGGAACGTCGTGTTCCCCGCGCGCAGGCTGAGGTCCTCGAGCTGCTTGGCCGTCCTGAGGCCGCCCGTCGCGCGCACCTGCAGGTTTTCCAGCGGCGTCACGAGCACGCCGGCCGATTCGATGCCGTTCTGCGTGGCGATCTGGTTCACGATCTGCTCGAACGGGATGCCCAGCTGCGCGAACTTCTGCTGCGAGAACAGGATGTTCACTTTTTCCTGCTGCACGCCGAACTGCTCGACCTTCGAGACGAGCGGCACGGTGAGCAACTGCTGGCGCACGAAGTCGGCGTAGTCGCGCATCTCGGCATAGGTAAAGCCGTCGCCGGACAGCGCGAAGATGGAGCCGTACGTGTCGCCGAATTCGTCGTTGAAGAACGGTCCGATCACGCCGGGCGGCAAGGTCCCGGCGATGTCGCCGATCTTCTTGCGCACCTGGTACCAGACGTCCTGCACGTCCGCCGGCGGCGTGGATTCCTTCAGTTCGATGATGATGGTCGTCTCGCCGGGCTTGGAAAAGCTGCGCAGCTTGTCGATGTGCGGCGTCTCCTGCAGCTTCTGTTCGAGCTTGTCGGCCACCTGCTGGGCCATCTGCACGGACGTGGCGCCGGGCCAGTACGCCGTCATGACCATCACGCGGAAGGTGAACGGCGGATCCTCGTCCTGGCCCAGCTTGCCGTAGCTGAGGATGCCCGCGATGAGCAGCGCGGCAATCAGGTAGCGCGTCAGCGGGATGTGTTCCAGCGCCCAGCGCGACAGGTTGAACCCTCTCATTTGGGCGCTCCGTTCGCTTCCGCCTCCGCATCGCCCCTGCGCGCGACGTCGGCCGCCAGCACTTTCACTTTCTGTCCCGGCTTGAGCAGGTGGACGCCCGCCGTGACGACGGTCTGGCCCGGCTTCACGCCGCCCGCGAGCAGCACGTCGTTGCCGGACACGCCGCCCACCTGCACGGGCACGAGGTGCACGGCGCCGTTCTCGATCACCCAGACGGACGTCGCACCCTTGTTCTGATACAGCGCGGACAATGGCACCTTGATCGCGCTGCCGGTGCCGGCATGCGCCAGCTGGACGACGGCCGTCATGCCGAGGCGGATGTCGTCCTGCGCCGGGATCGTCACTTTTACAGTGTACGTGCGCGTGGCGGGATCGGCCACCGGCGCCACTTCGCGGATCTTGCCCGGGATGCTGCGGTTCGGATCCGCCCACAGCCGGACCTTGACGTCGCCGACGTTGCGCAGCTCGTCGACCTGGTCTTCCGGCACGCCGATCACGACTTCCTTCTCGTCCGTCCGCGCCACGCGCACGACGGGCGTGCCCGCCTGCACGACCTGGCCCACTTCCGCGTCGATGCCCGTCACGACGCCGTCCGTGTCGGACTCCAGGTTCGCGTAACCGGTCTGGTTGGCCTGCTCGCGCGACGCGGCGCGGGCCGCCTCCATGCTCGCCTGCGCCGAGCGGGCCGCGGCCACTTTCTGGTCGAGCACGGCCTGGCTGACGAAATTCTGGCTGCGCAGGTCCTGGTAGCGTTTCAGGTCGGCGCGCGCGAGCTCGTAGCTCGTCTGCGCCGCGCGCAGATTGGCCTGCGCCTGGGCCTGGCCGAGGCGCAGGTCCTGCGGGTCCAGCTGCATCAGCACCTGGCCGCGCTTGACGACCGTGCCCACGTCCACCTTGCGGGCGCTGATCTTGCCGCCGACGCGAAAACCGAGCCGGGATTCGTAACGGGGCCGCACGTCGCCGGAGAATTCGGCGGTCGACCCCACCGCGCCCGTAGCGAGCGTGAGGGCACGCACGGGGCGCACGTCTTCGGCGGGGGCGTCATCGCGGGAGCAGCCTGCCAGCGTTGCGGCGGCCAGGACCAGGGTCAAAGGAAGGGCGAACGGAAAAGCACGCATTGGTTTCCTCATGGTGGCCCGGCCGGGAAGGCGAGGCACTGTCGTGGATTTAACCTAGCAATTATAATCATGCAATTATCGCCAGTAAATGACTTTAGAGTCAGCAATCTAACGCCGCATGGCCGTCGACCATTACGAAAACTTCCCTGTCGCGTCGATCCTCCTCCCCCGCCGCCTCGTGCCCGCGGTGGAGGCGATCTATGCGTTCGCCCGCAGCGCCGACGATCTCGCCGACGAGGGCGACGCCACCCCGGCCGAGCGCCTGGCCGCCCTGCAGGCGTACGAGGCGGCGCTGGACGGCATCGCGGCCGGCACGCCGCCAGACGCCCCCATGTTCCAGCGTCTCGCTGCGGTGCTGGCGGAATACGAACTGCCCATCCAGCCGCTGCGCGACCTGCTCTCGGCGTTCAAGCAGGACGTCGTCACGACGCGCTACCCGGATTTTCCGCACCTGCTGGATTATTGCCGCCGTTCCGCCGACCCGGTCGGGCGCCTGATGCTGGGGCTGTACGGCGTCGACGACGCGGCGAGCCTGCGCGAGTCGGACGCCGTCTGCACGTCGCTCCAGCTGATCAACTTCTGGCAGGACGTCGCCATCGACATCGCCAAGGGCCGCATCTACCTGCCGCTGGACGACCTGGTCCGCCACGGCGTGACGCAGGACGCCATCGAGCAAGGCCGCACCGGTCCCGCGTGGCGCGCGCTGATGCGCTTCGAGGTGGACCGGGCCAGGGCCCTGATGCTGGAAGGGGCGCCGCTCGCCACGCGCCTGCCCGGCCGGATCGGCTGGGAGTTGCGCATGGTCGTCCAGGGCGGCCTGCGCATCCTGGAAGCGATCGAACGCGTGGATTACGACGTGTTCCGCCGCCGTCCGCGCCTGAAACGCCTGGACTGGATCACGGTTGCCTGGCGCGCCATGCGTATGTAAGGCCGCCATCGGCTAAGATAGCGGACTTGCTCCGCGCAATAACAATCTAAATATGTCCCCCGACGAATACTGCCAACAAAAGACCGCGCAAAGCGGCTCCAGCTTCTACTACAGCTTCCTGTTCCTGCCGCCCGAGCGGCGCAGGGCGATCACGGCGCTGTACGCGTTCTGCCGGGAAGTCGACGACACGGTCGACGAAGCGAGCGACCAGTCGGTCGCACGGATCAAACTCGCATGGTGGCGGGGCGAGGTCGCGCAGATGTACACGGGCACGCCCACGCATCCCGTGATGCTGGCGCTGCAGCCGCACCTCCAGCCCTACGACCTGAAACAGGAACACCTGCAGGCCATCATCGACGGCATGGAGATGGACCTCGACCAGTCGCGCTACCTCGACTACCCGAACCTCAAGAAATACTGCTGGCACGTGGCGGGCGTCGTCGGCATCCTGTCGGCCAGCATCTTCGGCGTGACCAATCCGCAGACCCTGCAATACGCGGAAACGCTGGGCCTCGCGTTCCAGCTCACGAACATCATCCGCGACGTGGGCGAGGATGCGCGAAAGGGCCGCATCTATTTGCCGATCAACGAACTGCAGCAGTTCGGCGTGACGGCGGCCGACCTCCTGAACGCGCGCCACAGCGACAAGTTCGAGGCCCTCATGAAATTCCAGGCCGAGCGCGCGCAAAAGCTGTACGACGAAGCGTTCGCCCTGCTGCCGAAGGCGGACCGGCGCGCCCAGCGTCCGGGCCTCATGATGGCCGCCATCTACCGTACGCTGCTCGACGAGATCGAGCGCGACGGCTTCCACGTCCTCACCCAGAAGATCTCCCTGACGCCGCTGCGCAAGCTGTGGCTCGCGTGGAAGACGTATGTCCGCGGATAAGCAGCGGCAGGTCGCGGTCGTCGGCGGCGGCTGGGCCGGCTGCGCGGCGGCCGTCGCGCTGCTGGACGCCGGCTGCCGCGTCACGCTGTTCGAAGCGGCCCGCACGCTGGGCGGCCGCGCCCGCGCGATCGAGACGAACGGACGCCTGCTCGACAACGGCCAACACATCATGCTGGGCGCCTATGCGGACACCCTGCGCCTGATGCGCCGCGTGGGGGTCGACCCGAAACAGGCGTTAATGCGGCTGCCGCTGCAGATGCGCTACCCGGCGGGCGACGACGGCATGGACTTCGTCGCCCCGCGCCTGCCCGCGCCGCTGCACATGCTCGTCGCGCTGCTGCGTGCCCGCGGCCTCACCCGTGCCGACAAGCTGGCCCTCGCCCGCTTCACGACGACCGCACGGTGGATGGGCTGGCAGCTGAACATCGATTGCAGCGTGGCGGAACTGCTCGTGCGCTACGACCAGACCGAACGCCTCATTCGCCTGATGTGGCGCCCGCTGTGCCTCGCGGCGCTGAACACGCCGCCGGAACGCGCGTCCGCGCAAGTGTTCCTGGCCGTGCTGCGCGACAGCCTGGGCGCGCACCGGGCCGCGTCGGACATGCTGGTCCCGCGCGTGCTGCTGGACGCGCTGTTCCCGCAGGCGGCGCGGCGCTACCTGGAAAGCCGCGGCGCCGCCGTGCAGACGGGCCGCCGCATCGATGCGCTGGGCCCGGACGGCGGCACGTGGATCGTGCGCGCGGGCGCGGACGTGCAGGCGTTCGACGCCGTCGTGCTGGCGGCGCCGCCCTGGCAGGCTGCGGCCCTGCTGCGGCCCCTGGACGGCACGGCCGGCATCGTCGCCCGCCTCGACGCACTGGCGTACGAACCGATCGCCACCGTCTACCTGCAGTACGCGGGCGGGGTCCGCCTGCCGCTGCCGTTCTGCGCGCTGGCGGATGCGCCTTCCGCACACCGCTGGGGCCAGTTCGTGTTCGACCGCGGCCGGCTCGATCCCGGCCAGGATGGGTTATTGGCCGTCGTGATCAGCGGTGCGGATCCGGCCGGCGACATCGGCCAGGATGCGCTGGCGGCCGCCGTCGCCGCGCAACTGGCCGCCGCGTTCGGGCAGCCGGCGCTGGCGTCTCCGCAGTGGAGCCGCGTGATCACGGAAAAGCGCGCCACGTTCGCGTGCACGCCCGCGCTGGACCGCCCCGCCAACGATACCGGGCTGCCCGGCCTCGCGCTGGCGGGCGACTACACGGCATGCGATTATCCCGCCACGCTGGAGGCGGCCGTGCGCAGCGGGGTGGCCGCGGCGGGTGTCGTTACGGGCGCGAAGCGATGAGTGTCCGTTCACCCGCGGCTCCAGAACCGTCATCCCCGCGCAGGCGGGGATCCATACTGAGCCGA
>CBIHRX010000170.1:0-14501 GCA_966212555.1 uncultured Massilia sp. | reverse complement strand
TCGGCGATCTGCGTGTTCTTGATGGACAGCGCTTCGTCCAGCGATTTGCCCTTGACCCACTCGGTCACGAGCGAGCTCGATGCGATCGCCGAGCCGCAGCCGTACGTCTTGAATTTCGCGTCTTCGATCACGCCGGCTTCGTTCACCTTGATCTGCAGCTTCATCACGTCGCCGCAGGCCGGTGCGCCGACCATGCCGGTGCCGACGTCGTCGGAATTCTTGTCGAACGAGCCGACGTTGCGCGGGTTTTCGTAGTGGTCCAGGACCTTGTCGGAATATGCCATGGTAGTGCTCCTTGGTGTTCTGTTCGGTGAATTAGTGGGCGGCCCACTGGATCGAGTTCAGGTCAATGCCGTCCTTGTGCATTTCCCACAGCGGCGACAGTTCGCGCAGCTTGCCGACTTTTTCCTTCAGCAGCTTGATGGCGAAGTCGATGTCTTCCTCGGTCGTGAAACGGCCGATCGTGAAGCGGATGGAGCTGTGCGCCAGTTCGTCGCTGCGGCCCAGGGCGCGCAGCACGTACGACGGTTCCAGCGACGCCGACGTGCAGGCCGAACCCGACGACACGGCGATGTCCTTCACGGCCATGATCAGCGATTCGCCTTCGACGAAGTTGAACGACACGTTCAGGTTGTGCGGGACGCGGTGTTCCATGTCGCCGTTGATGTAGACCTCTTCGATCTCCAGCAGGCCCTTGGCCAGGCGGTCGCGCAGCGCCTGGATGCGCGCGAGCTCGGTGTCCATCTCTTCCTTGGCGATGCGGAAAGCTTCGCCCATGCCGACGATCTGGTGCGGTGCCAGCGTGCCCGAACGCAGGCCGCGCTCGTGGCCGCCGCCGTGCATCTGCGCTTCCAGGCGCACGCGCGGCTTGCGGCGCACGTACAGGGCGCCGATGCCCTTCGGACCGTAGGTCTTGTGCGCGGAGAAGCTCATCAGGTCGACCTTCAGCGCTTCCAGGTTGATCTCGACCTTGCCCGTGGCCTGCGCCGCGTCGCAATGGAAGATGATGCCCTTCTTGCGGCACAGTTCGCCGATTTCCTTGATCGGCTGGACCACGCCGATCTCGTTATTCACCAGCATGACGGAGACGAGGATCGTGTCCGGACGCATCGCGGCTTCCAGCTGCTCCAGCGTGATCAGGCCGTTGTCCTGCGGTTCCAGGTAGGTCGCCTCGAAGCCCTGGCGTTCCAGTTCGCGCACGGTGTCCAGCACGGCCTTGTGCTCGGTCTTGACCGTAATGATGTGCTTGCCCTTCGACTTGTAGAACTGCGCCGCGCCCTTGATCGCGAGGTTGTTCGATTCGGTCGCGCCCGACGTCCAGATGATCTCGCGCGGATCGGCGCCGACGAGCGCCGCGACTTGTGCGCGCGCCTCTTCGACGGCCGCCTCGGCGCTCCAGCCGTACGCGTGGCTGCGCGACGCCGGGTTGCCGAACTGCTCGCGCAGGTACGGAATCATCTTGTCCGCCACGCGCGGATCGATCGGCGTCGTGGCCGAGTAATCCATGTAGATCGGGAAATGCGGCGCAGTCACGAAGCTCTGCTCGATTTTTTTGTCCAAGGGCGCGTTCATCAGTTCACTCCAATATGCTTAGCTTCAGTATTGTCCGACGGCGCGTGGCGGTGCATCACCACGACGTTCTGTTCTTTCTGCCTCTGCTGGTCGACGAGATCCTGCAAGGTCACCGAGTCGAGGAAATCGACCATCTTCGCGTTCAGCGTGGCCCACAGTTCGTGGGTCATGCAGCGGGTGCCGCTGGCGGCATCGGCGCCGTGGCAGTTTTCCTTGCCGCCGCACTGGGTCGCATCGATCGGCTCGTCGACGGCGATGATGATGTCGGCGACGGTCACCTTGTCGGCGCTGCGCGCCAGGCTGTAGCCGCCGCCGGGGCCGCGCACCGACTCGACGATCTCGTGCCGGCGCAGCTTGCCGAACAATTGCTCCAGGTACGACAGCGAAATCGCCTGGCGCTGGCTGATGCCCGACAGCGTGACCGGACCATTGCCCTGGCGCAGGGCGAGGTCGATCATCGCGGTAACAGCAAAACGGCCTTTGGTGGTCAGACGCATCAGAACCCCGGTTGGTTTTCCAGACAGTGTTAAAATCTTGCTTCTCTTCAACCGCTCAGGTTCTCATCCGCTTTCATCTGTCCTCAGGACATGCAGAAAAACCTGATTAGTTGATCGATTTAGTCAAGTATAGCGTATTTCGCCAGCCTTTGCTTGGCCCCTCATTTTTAGCCGCGCTGCAGCAAATGCATCGGGCCGAACAGCTGTTGCATGCCTTCGTGGCGGATGAACGACAGGTTGTACGGGTGCTCGGCGTGGATCTGCGGGAAGCCGGCCGTCTCCGGCACTTTGTTCAATTGCTCGGCGATCTTGCCCCACAGGACCAAGGTCGGCTTGTCGGCGCGTTCCGCCAGCGCGGCGAACACGGCGCGCTGGAACGGCACCCACGCGCGCGCTTCCTGGACCGGAGGCACATGTTTGCGGAACACGAGCGCCGCATTCAACAGCAGGAAGCCGTGGCCGAGCAGGTTGTCCTGCAACTCGGCCAGGGTCTGGATCGAGCCGTCCGTCTGCGCCGCCTTCGCGACCGGCGCCAGTGCGGCGCCACCCGTGTCGTCCGGGCTCAGCCGGCCCTCGGCCACCAGCAACATCTTCATGAAATTGCGCAGCGACGTGGCGCGGTTGACCGCCTTCGACAGGCCCGTGTCCGACCACAGCGGCCCGACGGCCCCGTCCATGAAGCACACCCCGGTCGCGCTCTCTTCGCGCGGATACGGGCCCTCCCCCATCAACACGTAACGGACCTCGTCGAGAGGCTTGGCGAATGCGGCGAACAGGCGGCCGCCCGTCGGCAGGTAATGGTCGGTCGCCAGCGCCGGCAGGTAGTCCGGCGTAGCCTGCATCATGGCGTCGAGACCGTTGATCAGATGGGGCCGCCAGGAGGCATGAGCGCATCTTAGCGCATCCAAGGCAATAATCGGTATTAACGCATCGGACATAAAATAGTTGAGCTAAGAAATGACAATAAAACAGACGTTAGAGCGTATTCGAGCGGACCGTCGCCTTGGTCTACGTCTTCCAAATAACTGCCCGATTTCCAAATACAACGGGAAAGCAAAGGATTGCGCCAAAGGTAACTTAACAACTATTCACTCGAGAGCGCTCACGACAAGGGTTAATTATTCGACTCCAAGGCCTTTATATAACCTCTCAAGTCGACAATTTTCTTATCATCAATCTCCAACTGCACCGAACGGTCTAAAGCAAGTAACGGTGAAAAATCTTTGATTTTTGTTTTTACCAATTTAATGCTCTTAAGTTCACTCATCCGAGAAATGTGACTAATATCAACCACCTCACTACCATGAAGCTCCAGATACTGCAGCGACGTCATTCTTGATACAAAAGAGATGTCAAACACATTGGGGCCACCGATCCTTAGTCTTGTAATTTTTTTCATATTTTCAAGCAAACCCAGATCCTGCAGGGGCAAGCCAATCACGTCTAGTTCACGTAAACTTTCGCTTGCAATGATTGGCGATAAATCTTGTACTTTAGTGCCACTTATTTCCAAACCAAGAAGTGTCTCGTTTAACGAAAGTATCGACAAATCACTTACATCGGTATTCCTCAAATGCAAATAACGCAACCTTTTCAAACGACCAAGTGGAGTAATATCTAGTACACGCGTATCACTTAATGAGAGAAACCCTAATCTCTTAACGCTCACCAAATTTTCAACATCGCTTATTGGAGTTCCATCAAAGTCGACAATGTGTAGCGAAGCCAATCGCGTTAAATCTGGGATCTCCTTGACTCCGGCATCGGTGACTTCAATAGTAGTTAATTTGCACAAGTTTTCCAACACACTTATGTCCTCAACCGCCCCCCCGTGAATGGCAATAATTCGCAAATCAGCGCAAAATCGCAAGGGAGACAAGTCACGAACGCTGGTGCGCGCAAGAGATAGATAACGAAGTTTCGATGCAACGCCAATGTTTTCAATATCGTCCAGAGCTTTTCCATGGGCCATAAAAACATACAAATCTTTCAGCAAATCGGAATTCTTAGATGCTTCGATTCCTCTAAACGCAATACTCTTACCAAAGTCCCCCAGAGCCCTCCGATCGTCTATGAATATTGACGCAAATTCGGTGTCGACCAAATTCTTCAATATATCGTTATTAACGTCGCCAATGATCCACTCGTCAAATGCGTCTCTTGCACACGCTGATGCGAGTGTTTGACGCCACTCGGCTAAGAGATGTATATGATGATCTGCAAGCACTCTCGCAGCAAGTTTGGTCTTCTCGCCAAATGAACTTTTATCCGATTCCGATTTTTTAAACAAAATTTCAGCCAAATCTTGAACCCAATCAATATCGTGTTCAGCGGATATTATTTCAAAGAGAAAAACAAAACATTCAATCCAATCGACCTCAGACGACCATTGATAAAGTTTATCTCTTGTTACGGGCGCATCTTCTGGCAACGCATTTTTGATAAACGGGCGACTCATGATGCGCCCGGCCATGTACCGCGCACAAAAGTATTCTTGAAAACTCAGATGGACAAAGGCATACTCTTGACTTCCTCTCGGAATGAGTAGTCCGCATCGTCGCCCCACCCATTCTAGAAATGCACGAGCAGTTATTTCCGGCTCAGCAACAGTCGACGCGGCCATTGCCTCAGACAACCACCTAATAACATCATCTTCGTGAGCAAGAAGCCCTACCTCAGCTGACTTGTTTTTAGCTTCAGTTCTCTCTTCCTGCATTCGAAAAGCAACGTATGCGATCCAATTTTCCTTAATCTCCCAACTAAAGCGAGCTATGGAATCACCGATGACTATTTTTCTGTGCTGATCAATTGTATTAATATATGCATTGGATATTTCCTTATACAGAAGCGCCTTGCCATCAGGCAAATTTGCTCTCTCCCTATGTACGATTGCCATTAAGCTAAGCAAATTTGGGGTTCGGCTTAATTCCTGCATTTGCGGTGACTTTGACAACGCCTGCAACAGATCGTCAGCCTTTTTCTTGGCTTCCATATCGTTCCCACTTCGCTGCAAATACCAATTCCCAACAAAATTATTTACCCTTTTTTGGTCGAAAGGCATTAAATATCGTATGGCTGCCCAGCTTGAGGCATTGGATATCTTCTGTTCACGCCACGAGCTTTCCTCATCAGCATAATACTTCTCATTACTGTTTTTGAATGTTAAAGCTGGCCTATCAACCGGATAGTCATCATATCCAATAATACGCGCAGTACCGACAACGCAAGCGCGATCAGCTACAGCCTGCCGAACCCATTCCGAAACCTTTCTACGACCAGAGATTGGAATCTCGTCGATTCCATCAACTATTAGAACATACGCCCCTGCATCAATGTAGGCGCGCACTATTGAGATAGCGTCCGACGCTGCCTTTGGACCTAACACCCCTTTAACAACGACTTCGGAAAGCTCAGCAACAGATATATTAGATTCGAAAACTCCTCTATCCATTTCTCGCAAGATGCATGGAATAGGTATTTTATTAGCCAAAATATCGGGCAGCACTGTTGTCAACCCCGACGAAAGCCGCCAAGCCAACCAATTTGCCAAAGTAGTTTTCCCTGATCCTGGATCCCCCAACAAAACAAGTTGCGGGCATGATTCCAGAGTGCTTAACAGAGACTCGCCAACAGGCCAATTTTCTTGAGGGGTGCTAATATCAACCCTCAGCTGTGACAAGAGTGGCTGAACGAAAAGTTTATCGATACGCACTGGCGGCAAATCTCGCATATTAGGCAGTGCTAATGTCTCGACAACACCATGACGCCGTGCCACCTCGCCTAAATACTCGCGCAAGCGCGGCTGCTCCCAAAGAGACTCAGTTACTAAGACGTTTCGATATTTCATCGCAGATCTCCTGGAGAACGTAGGAACCTTTCAAAGTCAATTGGCCTTAAAAAATCACGGTATTCGCGAACCAACGCCCCAACCCAGAAATTCTCGATATCTCCAGGATTTGGGTATGCACTTTTTAAGCCGCCTTCATTTTCGATGTCCTGCTGGTAGGTCAACTTCAACCCTTTTGCCCAGTCCGGCACAGCATTCATATGCTCGCCGTTACATAAAGCCTGAATTTCAAGCCAAAAATTAGGGTTGTAATGCCAGCGCTCCCACACGTCGCGATGAAACTGATGGATGTATGACACAATAATTACTCTAACCGCCCAATATTTTTGCTCATTATGATCTTGCGGAAATTCAATGCAACTAGCAAATCGGCCCCACTGATTCGCCACGGCCTTTAGGCGACGCGGATTAGGAGGCAGACATGCAAGATTACCCAATGCCAACTGCAAAGCTTGCTTGTGCTGAATATTAGATAACCAATTTACAAATAAATCAACTGGTTTTCTTGGTAAGGGCAAACGATAAATGTCGGTGCAAATTTTTTCGAGATAATGGCTCGCCCGCATCTTTAGTTCCTCTTGATGCGTACCAGTAGGCGCCGACAATTCTTCACGAATTGCATCAACCAACACTCGCTCATTCATCCCCAATACAAATACACAGTTAGGGATACTGAGATATATTTTTAACCCCTCCAGGAGTTTTATTGCGCCCTTAGGATTACAACGATCAAGATCATCAATAAATACGACCACACGTGCGGCCTTACTAGGCAATAGGCATTCTATAGCGCTGCACAAATGCTCACGAATTGAATTCACACCAATACTTTCGGAAAAATTTTCCTTCTCCCATTTCTCCCCGCGTTTTTCTATTTTTTCGACATTTGGCAAAACATCTAAGCTTATCGTCTTTCCAATATCTGATAAATTATCCAAGACACTGTACATAGCTATTTCACCAATTTTTTTAAATTGAGACTTAATTGATGACGCCACAGCCATTTGTCGACGCATTTCTTGCAGCATCGCAACAATTGGAGTCGACTCATTTTGATAACGCCACGAATCAAACCAAATGGTAACAGCGAGCTTCCCCATTGGAAGCCTCTTATTTTTCTCTAATTCATCCCCAGGCGGATAAACAGAAGCGTCATATGGCATCTTCCCACCAAGACTCTTTTGCAGCTGCCTCATGAAACTTGTTTTGCCGCTCCCCCAGTCACCATGGACACCAAAAACATGTGGAGTGGAACAGTACAAAATGCGATCACGAATTCGATTGATTTCTGCTTCCCATTCCAATTTATCGTCAAGTGTGGGGATATCGGTATGGATTTGCATGTGTAGTGCCAGCCTATAGGTCTTCAATTATGTCATTATCTCATCTTCTTCGCGAAAATGATCGAGCGGTGACGTCAGACGCCACTTGAGTATGGTAGATTAAGCTCATTGGAATAATGTCACGCGTTTCATTTGTGGCAACACAAATGTGCGTCGCGTGTCCGCAAATCCGAGCATCATGGGCGTTCGAAGCGCAAACATCCACAAGAACTCATAACTGTTGAGGAGTGACTTATGCAGACCATTCAGGATGTGATGACCCGCGACGTGCAAAGCATTTCGCCGCAGGAAACCGTGCAGCGCGCCGCGCAGATGATGGATGAATTGAACGTGGGTTCGATCCCCGTGCTGGACGGCCAGAAGCTGGTCGGCATGATCACCGACCGCGACATCACGGTCCGCTCGACCGCGGCCGGCCAGGCGCCGGGCCAGACGCGCGTGGGCGACGTGATGAGCACCGACGTGCGCACCTGCGCGCCGAACCAGACGGTGGACGAGGTGCTCGGCCAGATGGGCGACGTGCAGATCCGCCGCGTGCCTGTCGTCGACGAGCAGTCGCACCAGGTGATCGGCATCGTCTCGCTGGGCGACATGGCGGCCAAGCACTCTGCCGGCATCGACCATACGCTGGAAGAGATCTCGACCCCGGCCGAGCCGGATCGCTCGACCGCCGGGTCGCAAACGCGGCACTGAGCGGCGCCGCGCCGGACGCTTTACTCCGCGTCCGGCTGGTTGGACGGATGCGCGGCGATGAACGCGGGCAGTTCGACACACGCCGCGTTGATGCGCGCGATGTTCGGATAGGGAGAAAGGTCGATGCCGTGGCGCTGCGCATTGAACACCTGCGGCACGAGGAAGCAGTCGGCAATCGTCGGCAGGTAGCCGTGGCACAGCGGGCCCGCGCTCGGATCGCGCGCCAGGTGCTTTTCCAGCACCTCGAGGCCGCCCACGAGCCAGTGGCGATACCACTGCGTCTTGATCTCTTCCGACAGGCCGAGGTCCTTGACGAGGTAGCGCAGCACGCGAAGATTATTCACAGGATGGATGTCGCAGGCAATAATCTGTGCGAGCTCGCGCACGCGCGCGCGGCCGGAAGCATCTTTCGGCAGCAGCGGCACTTGCGGATATTCATCCTCGAGGTATTCGAGGATGGCCATCGACTGGGTCAGCGTGATGTAGTCGTCCTGGAAGGTGGGGACGAGGCCGCTGGGATTCATCTTGACGTAGTTCTCTTGCAGCTGCTCGCCGCCGCCACGCAAGAGGTGCACCGGAACCGCGTCGTACTCCAGCCCCTTCAGGTTGAGCGCGATACGCACCCGGTATGCGGCCGAACTGCGGAAATAGGTATAGAGCTTCATTCCTTCCTCCCGTGATAGTGTGCTACCTCCTGGTCGATGGCACCGAACAGGCTGGCGCCGTCGGCATCGAGCATCTCGATACGGACAGTATCGCCGAAGCGCAGGAAAGGCGTGCTTGGCGCGCCCTGTTCGATCGTCTCGTACATACGTAGCTCCGCCAGGCAGCAATATCCCACGCCGCCGTTGGCGATGCTCGATCCATGCAGGCTGCCCTGCTTGTTCGACACCGTGCCCGAGCCGATGATGGAACCGGCTTCCAGTTCGCGCGTCTTCGCGGCATGCGCGACCAGTTGCGCGAAGCTGAACGTCATGTCATCGCCCGCGTTGGGACGGCCGAACGGCTGGTCGTTCAACGTCACCAGCAGCGGCAGGCGCAGCTTGCTGTCGCGCCAGGCATCGCCGAGCTCGTCCGGTGTCACGGCCACCGGGGAGAACGCGCTGGCCGGCTTGGACTGGAAGAAGCCGAAGCCTTTTTCCAGCTCTTTCGGTATCAGGTTGCGCAGCGAGACATCGTTGACCAGCATGACGAGCCGGATGGCCTGCGCCGCCTGCTCCACCGTGGCGCCCATCGGCACGTCGCCCGTCACGACCGCGACTTCCGCTTCCAGGTCGACGCCCCACTCCTCGGACAGCACGGCGATCGGATCGCACGGCCCGACGAAGGAATCCGAACCGCCCTGGTACATCAGCGGATCCGTATAGAACGACGGCGGCACCTGGGCGCCGCGCGCCTTGCGCACGAGCTCCACGTGGTTGATGTAGGCGGAGCCGTCGGCCCACTGGTAGGCGCGCGGCAGCGGCGACGCGCACGCTTCCTCGATGAAGGATTCCGCCCCCGTGGCCGTACCGGCGTTCAGCTGGTCATAGACCTGGCGCAGCTTCGGCACGACGTGATCCCAGTCGTCCAGCGCCTGCTGCAGCGTGCGGGCGATCCTGGGGACGGCCTGGCACGTGACCAGGTCCCGGCTGACGACGACGAGCGTGCCGTCGCGGCCGCCCGACTTCAGGGTAGCGAGTTTCATGGCGTTTCCTTCGACAATGTAGTGTTTCCGCCATTAAAAAGTAAAACGGACTATCATACAAACAATATTTTCCGCTCTATTTATCGGATTTTCTGATGAATCCTACCCTGCGCCAGATGCGCGCCTTCGTTGCCCTGGCAAAGACGGGCAACTTTACGCTTGCCGCACAGTACATGCACGTTACCCAGTCGGCCCTGTCCGGTTTGATCAAGGAGCTGGAACAGACGCTCGGCGTCCGCGTCGTCGACCGCAGCACGCGGCGTATCGCTTTGACCGAAACGGGAAACGAACTGTATCCCCTATTCAGCCAGATGATCGACGATCTCGACCGTGCGCTTGCGAACATTGCGGACCAGGCGCAGCTGCGAAAGGGCATCGTGCGCGTGGCCGTGCCCCAGTTGATGGCTTGCACCCTGCTGCCCCAGGTAATCGCCGCGTGGCGCACGCGCTACCCGGACATCCGCATCAGCCTCTCCGATTCGCCGGTCGAGGCCGTCACGACGCGCGTGCTGTCGGGCGAGACGGACTTCGGCATCGGCCCCGAACGCGACAACGCCCCGCAACTGGAAGCGCGCGAGCTGATGGAGATGCCGTTCGAAGCGGTGGTACCGCCCGATCACGCGCTGGCGAAGCGCCGCCGGCTCGGCTGGAGCGACCTCGCCGCGCATCCGCTGATCACCTTGCGCGGCCAGTTCACGGAGCGGCTGCTGGCGGACATGGGCAGCGGCGCCAGCGACGGCAAAACCGGCAAAGCCGGCAGCGCGGACCCGCTGCGCGCGCCGACGCTGCGTCCCGCCCACGAAGTCACGTACATGACCACCGCGCTGGCCATGGTGGCGTCCGGCCTGGGCGTCACGGTCTGCATGCCGTATGCCGCGCCGCTCGTGCGTCTCCACGGCCTGCGCATGCTGCCGCTGGACGCGCCCGTATTGACGCGCCGCTTCTTCGTCTACACGCGCGAGCAGCGGTCGCTGTCGCCGGCCGCGGCCGCCTTCATCGCGTTCCTGTTCGACTGGGTCGGCGCAGCCGGCAATCCCGCGGGCGCATTGCGGCCGCGCGCCTGACGCCGCCGAACGGCCGCGCTAGAATGCAGCTTCCTCCACGCAACCTCCTTTCATCGATGTCCCACAACACCATCGCGATCAACCAGCGCATGGACAGGTTCGCCAACCACGCCAGCGTCTGGCTGTTCGGCTACGGCTCGCTCATCTTCAAGGCCGACTTCCCGTACCTCGAGCGGCGCCCCGCCAGCATCACGGGGTGGACGCGGCGCTTCTGGCAAGGCTCGCACGACCACCGCGGCACCGAGACGGCGCCCGGCCGGGTCGTGACGCTGGTGCCGGACCCGGACGCGACATGCCACGGCATGGCCTACCTCGTCACGCCCGAGGAATTCGCGCACCTCGACTACCGCGAAAAGAACGGCTACCTGCGCCTGGCGACCGACATCCGCTTCGAGGACGGCGGCACGGCCGAAGGCCTCGTCTACATCGCCACGCACGAGAACGCGGCCTACCTCGGCCCGGCGAGTGAGCGCGACATTGCGCTACAGATCGCCACCGCGCGCGGCCCGAGCGGACCGAACAGCGAATACCTGCTGGAACTGGCCAAGGCCCTGCGCGCGCTCGGCAAGCCCGACCCGCACGTGTTTGAGATCGAGCGGCACCTGCAAGAGTTCCAGCGCCGCGTTTGATCGGGCGCGAGTCCCGCGCTCCCGCGCGTGCGGCGCCTTCATGTTCTAATGCTGTCGAGCTTCACGAACGGGAGAACACGATGCAGCAGCCACCGCCTCATCCGCCATCGGCCAGCGAACTGGACGAAGACACGCTGGCCTTCGTGCGCAAGGTCTTCCACTTCGCGCGCACCGGCGAGGCCGGCGAACTCGCGACCTTGCTGGGCCAGGGCCTGCCGCCCAACCTGCGCAACGAGCGCGGTGACAGCCTCCTGATGCTGGCCTGCTACCACGGCCATGCGGACGCGGCCCGGGTGCTGCTGGAGCACGGCGCCGATCCGGAAATCATGAACGACGCCGGCCAGACCCCGCTCGCCGGCGCCGCCTTCAAGGGAGACCAGGCGATCGCGACCCTGCTGCTGGACCACGGCGCGGCGGTCGACAACGCGGGGCCGAACGGCAAGACGGCGCTGATGTTCGCCGCCATGTTCAACCGCGGCGACATCGTCCGCCTGCTGCTCGCGCGTGGCGCCGACCCGTTCCGCCTGGACGCGGACGGCAACGCCATCCTCGACGCGGCACGCAGGATGGGCGCGGCCGACACGGCGGAACTGCTGGCCGCCGCGACCAACGAGCGCTGAGTGCCGTTCAGCCGATGTTGCGTTCGTTTCCGTCCAGTACGCGCAGGTAGCGCGGCGCCACGGGACCGGTCAGCCACACGCCGTTGTCCGAGCGGTAGAACACGGCGCCGTCCGCGCGCATGCGCGCCGTGTCGACGTGCAGGATGACGGGAAAGCCGTGGCGTGCGCCGACGCGGCGGGCCGTGTCGACGTCGCCCGACAGGTGCACGTGCTGGCGGTTGCCGGCGCGCAGGCCGGACGCGAGGATGGACTTGAGGAAGCGGCTCGCCGTGCCGTGGTACAGCACGTCGGGCGGTTGCGCCGGCTGCAGGTCCAGGTCGACCTGGATGGAGTGGCCCTGGCTCGCGCGGATGCGGGTACGCGCGGCGTCGAACGCGAAGCGCTGCTTGTCGTTATCGGCCACCACGCGGTCGAGCAGTTCGCGCGCGACCGGCTTGCCGTGTTCGGCCAGGCGCCGCAGCAGCACGTCGACGTCGGCCCAGCCGTTGGCATCGAGTTGCAGGCCGATACTGTCCGGACGGTGGCGCAGCACGTAGCTCAACAGTTTGCTGGTATCGACGATGGCATCGCGGGACATGATCTGAACAGGAGGAATGGAATCGGCGCCAGCATACGCCAGCCTGGTCGCGACCGCCAACCCGCTTGCCGGCGCCGCGGCGACGACGTTCGAGCCTCGACGCCTGACGCTCGGGTAGACTTGCGCGCCATGCATCCATCGCCCGTCCCGAATTCGTCCCCGTCATCGCCCCGCGCGCCCGGCCTCGACCTGTTGCGCGCCGCCGCCATCGGCGCCGTCATGTCGTACCACCTGTCCAGCCACGGCATCGACGTTCCCGGCCCGGGACGGCATGGCTGGATGGGCGTCGACCTGTTCTTCGTGCTCAGCGGCTACCTGGTCGGCTGGCCGGTGCTGCGGGACCTGGCGGCCGGCCGCACGCCCGGCTGGGCAGGCTTCGTCGCGGGCCGGGCGTGGCGCATCCTGCCGGCGTACCTGGCGGTGCTGGCGCTGTATCTCGCGCTGCCGGCCTGGCGCGAGGCCGAGGCCATGCCGCCTGTGTGGCAATTCCTCACCTTTACAATGAACGTCTTGCCCGAGCACCTCACGCAAAGGGCCTGTTCGCACGCCTGGTCGCTGTGCGTCGAAGAACATTTTTATATGCTCTTTCCGCTGGTCGCGTGGCTGCTGGCGCGCCGCGGGCGGATGCCGGGAGCACTCGCGACAGGCGCCGGAGCCGCCCTGCTGGTCGGTGCCGGCATGCTGCTGCGCGACTGGCAATGGCGGCATGCGATCGCACCGCATCTCGCGCCGGGCGGGGACGCCGCGCACGCGGTCGCGGGTTACGTCGGCACGATCTACAGCCCGACGTGGACGCGGCTCGATGGGTTGGTGGCCGGGGTCCTGCTCGCGGCCTTGCGCGCATTTCGTCCGGCATGGTGGACGCGCGTGCTGTCGCACGGATGGGCGTTGCTGGGCGCGGGCCTGGCGCTGCTCGTTGCGGCCGCGCGGGTCGATCCGCTCGGGCGTGGCGGTGCCGTGTTCCTGTTCCCGCTCGTGGCTCTCGGCTGTGCGTGCCTGCTGCTCGGCGCGCTGAGTCCACGCACGCCGCTCGGGCGCCGGGCGTTGCCGGGCGCGCGGACGCTCGCGCTTCTCGGATTCAGCCTGTACCTGACGCACCGCCAGGTGTATGCGTGGCTTGACGACGCGACGGGCGACCTGACGACGCACGCGCCGCTCGCCGCGTTCGTCCTGTACAACGGCGCGTCGCTGGCCGTGGCCGCGCTGCTGTACGTGGCGGTCGAGCGTCCGGGGCTGCGTATGCGTCCGGGCACGACCCGACGGCTGCCCGGCGCACTCGCACGCTGAGTGTCAGCGGCTCTCGCCGCCCTGCTCGATCTCGGCCGCCGCCCGCGCGAGGATCGCGGCGATGCGCTGCTGCTCCTCGGCGGACGCACCGGCCCGCGACGCCAGTGCACGCTTGAGCGCGTGGCGCGCGTCATGCAACTCGGCGTTGAACGGGCCGCGTCCGCCCGGTCCCTCTTCGCCTTCGGCCAGTGCGCTGCGCATCAGTTCCATCTTGCGCGCGGCTTCCTGCAGGCGGGCGAGCAGCATGTCGACGTGTTCGCGATTGGCATCCAGGTGGGCACGGCCCTCGTCGGACAGCGCATAACGCTTGCGCGTGCCTTCGAGCTGGATGGTCACCCAGCCCAGGTCTTCCATGCACGCCAGCGCCGGGTACATCATGCCAGGGCTCGGCACATAGAAACCGCCCGAGCGGGTTTCCAATGCCCGGATGAGTTCGTAGCCATGGCTCGGCTGTTCGGCGATGAGGGCCAGCAGCAGCAATTGCAGGTCGTCCGACGACAGCTTGCGTCCGCGCGGCAGGCCGCCATCGTCGGAAAAACCGAAGCCGCCCGGACGCCCGCCCCGGCCCGGATGGCCGCCGGGACCGCCGAGCCGATGATGCGGCGCGAATCCCGCATGATCGTGACCGTGGTGGTGAGGGTGATGGTGGTGGTGATGCGGATGGTGGTGGTGAGGCATGATCGTG
>CBIHRX010000169.1:0-14548 GCA_966212555.1 uncultured Massilia sp. | reverse complement strand
TGCTCGTGCTTGGCATCACGGCGAGCCTGCTGGGCGTTAACCACTACCTGACGGCGAAAGGCCTGAACCTGGGCGCCCTGCTCGTCTTCGCCGGCCTGATGGGCTTCGGCGGTGCCTTCATTTCGCTGTGGCTGTCCAAGCCCATCGCGAAATGGTCCACCGGTGCGCGCGTGATCGCGCAGCCGTCCAATCCCACCGAGCGCTGGCTGGTCGACACCGTCGCGCGCCAGGCGCAAAAGGCCGGTATCGCGATGCCGGAAGTCGCGATCTACGAAGGCGCGCCGAACGCGTTCGCGACCGGCGCGACGAAGAACGCGTCGCTCGTCGCCGTGTCGACGGGCCTGCTCACGTCGATGACGCACGATGAAGTGGAAGCCGTGCTGGCGCACGAAGTGGCGCACGTCGCGAATGGCGACATGGTGACGCTCACCCTGATCCAGGGCGTCGTGAACACGTTCGTGATCTTCCTGGCGCGCGTGGTCGCGTATGCCGTCGACCAGTTCCTGCGCCGCGACGGCGAGGAGCGCGGCCCCGGCATCGCGTTCACGATCACGTCGGTCGTGTGCGACCTGCTGTTCGGCCTCGTGGCCAGCATCATCGTGGCCTGGTTCTCGCGCCAGCGCGAATACCGTGCCGACCGCGGCGCCGCGCAGATCATGGGCACGCCCCGTCCGATGATCGCCGCGCTGCGCCGCCTGGGCGGCATCGATCACGCCGACCTGCCGAAGAACCTGGCCGCCTCGGGCATCGCCGGCGGCGGCGTGCTGGCCCTGTTCAGCAGCCACCCGTCGTGCGAGGACCGCATCGCGGCCTTGCAGCAGGCATGACGGACCGGCGCGCCTCCAGACTCCTCGTGCCGGCGCTGTTCGCGCTGGCGCTGGCCGTCCTCCTGCAGCACTTCCTCGGCGCGCTGGCCTGGGCCGGCCTGCTCGCCGTCATCACCTGGCCCGCGCACGTCCACCTGCAGCGCCGCGGCTGGCCGCCGGCCGCCAGCGCGGCCTGCCTCGTCGGCCTCCTGATCCTCGGCTTCGTCGGCCCCTCCATCCTGTTGCTCGATACGCTCGGCGGCGAACTGGCCGGCGTGCAGCGCCTCCTGGCCCGCGCCAACGAGACGGGCATCCCCGTCCCCGCCTGGATCGCGCGCCTGCCGCTCGTGGCCGAACACGCGGTCGCGTGGTGGAACGAACACCTTGCCTTGCCCGGCGGCCTGAATCGCCTCGTCGGCAGCGCGGCCGGCGACTTCGCCCCGCACCTGACGGGCGCCGCGCGCCTGTGGGGCTCGACGATCCTCGCGAACGCGCTGTACCTGTTCCTCGCCCTGCTCACGCTGTTCGTGCTGTACCTGCACGGCCCCGCCGCTATCCGCCACGTCGACACGGCGGGCATGCGCGCGCTGCCGCGCCAGTATCCGATGCTGCGCCGCGTCTTCCCCCTGTCCGTGCGCGGCACGGCGCTGGGCCTCGTCTCCGTCGCCATCCTGGAAGGCTGCGTGCTCGGCGCCGCCTACGCCATCGCGGGCGCGCCGGCGCCGGCGCTGCTGGGCGTGCTCACGGGCTACTTCGCGCTCGTGCCGGGCGGCGCGCCGCTGTCGTTCTCGCTCGTCTCGCTGCTGCTGCTGGGCCAGGGCCATTCCGGCGCCGCGCTCGGCCTGTTCTGCTGGGGCGCGTTCGAACTGTTCCTCGTCGATAAATTCATCCGCCCGAAGCTGATCGGCCGCCGCGTCAACCTGCCGTTCCTCGCCGTGCTGTTCGGCCTCCTCGGCGGCGTCTCGACCCTGGGCGTGATCGGCCTGTTCGTCGGTCCGTTCATGATGGCAATTTTGTTCGAGTGGCTGCGCGACAATACCGCTTTTAATACCAATTCCCAGTTCGAACCGGGCAGCTCTAGCAGAGCGAATGAGACCAATTCTGCGCCTGACGGACAGTACGACAATACCAATTAAATACCTGTTGACAAGCCTATCAGTGCTGCCTATAGTGCCCTGACCTTCCCGGCACAGCACTCATATGATCGACTATCTCATCGGCGTCGACGGCGGCGGCACCGGCACCCGCGTGCGCCTCGCACGGTTTTCTCCCCACGGCTTTGCCGAACTGGCCCAGGGCGCGAGCGGTCCGTCCGGCCTGGGCCTCGGCATCGCACGGGCCTGGGCTGCCGTCCAGGACGCCGTCGCCCAGGCCTTCGCGGCGGCGGGCATCGAACGACCTTCGTTCGACCGGATCGCCATCGGCCTCGGCCTCGCCGGCGTGCACAATCGCCAGTGGGCGCAAGAGTTTGAACAATCCAATCCCGGCTACGCCGCGCTGCGCCTCGAAACGGATGCGTTCACGACCCTGCTCGGCGCGCACAGCGGCAACCCCGGCGCCATCGTCGCCATCGGCACGGGCAGCGTCGGCGAAGTGCTGCTGCCGGACGGCACGCGGCGCGAAGTGGGCGGCTGGGGCTTTCCCGCCGGCGACGAAGCGAGCGGGGGCTGGATCGGGCTCGCCGCCATCAACCACATCGAACAGGTGCTCGACGGGCGCCGCTCCGGCAGCGCGTTCGCCGATGCCGTCATCGATGCCTGCGGCGGCCACCGCGCCGCGATCCAGGTCTGGCTCGGCCAGGCCACGCAGACGACGTACGCGTCGCTCGCGCCGCTCGTGCTGCGGCACGCGGACGACCCGGCCGCGCGCGCGATCCTGACGAAGGCCGGCGAAGAAGCGGCCGCCATCGCCCGCGCGCTCGACCCGGACGGAAGCCTGCCCCTCGCACTGTGCGGCGGCCTGGGTGCCGCCCTGCGCGACTGGCTCCCGCCCGAACTCGCGGCCCGCGCCCGCGCGCCCGAAGGCGATTCCGCGCGCGGCGCGTTAAAGATGATCGAGCTGCACGTCGCGGCATGAAAGGACCCACCATGCAAGGCAACATCCTGACCCCGGACGGCTGGATCCGCGGCCGCATCCACGTTGAAGACGGCACGGCGACCATCGCCGCCATCGAAGGCGAGGCCGCCGATCCGGGCGCCAATGCCGACGACTACATCCTGCCCGGCTTCATCGACCTGCACGTGCACGGCGGCGCGGGGCGCGACATGATGGAAGGCGGCGACGCGCCGCACGTGATCGCCCGCCTGCACGCGCGGCACGGCACGACGAGCCTGCTGGCCACGACGATGACGGCGCCGCTGGACGACATCGACCGCGCGCTCACCGCCATCGGCACCGCGTGCGAACTGCGCGGCAAGGGCGAAGCGCGCATCCTCGGCGTGCACCTGGAAGGCCCGTACATCAACTCGGGCAAGCTGGGCGCGCAGCCGCCGTTCGCGCGCGAAGCGACGATGGCGGAAGTGGAGCGCTTCAACGCGCAGGCACCGATGCGCCTGATCACCGTGGCACCCGAGATCGACGGCCACCTCGCGCTCGTGCGCCAGATGGCGGACGCCGGCATCCGCGTGCAGATCGGCCACACGAACGGCAACTACGACGACGGCGTGCGCGCGCTGGAACACGGCGCCGCCGGCTTCACGCATTTGTTCAACGCGATGCCGGGCCTGCACCACCGCGATCCCGGCATGGTGGGCGCCGCCCTCGCGCATGCGCAGTACGCGGAGATCATCCCCGACCTGCTGCACGTGCACCCGGGCGCGATCCGCACGGCGCTGCGCTGCATCCCGAATCTGTACTGCGTGACGGATTCCACGGCCGCCGCCGGCATGCCGGACGGCCAGTACATGCTGGGCCGCCAGGTCGTCCACAAATGCATGGGCGGCGTGCGCCTCGCGGACGGCACGCTGGCCGGCAGCACGCTGACGATGGACCAGGCGCTGCGCAACCTCGTCTCGATCGGCCTCGACCTCGCAGACGCCGCGCGCCGCGTATCGACCAACGCCGCGGATTATCTCGGCGAGACGCGCCGCGGCCGCATCGCGCCCGGCTGCTTCGCCGACCTCGTCGTCCTAGACCGCGACCTGAACCTGAAAACCGTTTATATCGAAGGAGAACAGTGTGACCTCGCTGATGCTTGAAGAAGCCGTGTCCGCGGCCGACTGCGTCGCCCTGCAGCTGGCGCACGACGCCGACCGCTACGCCGCGCTGGGCCACCACTTGCGCAACGCCTCCTTCCACAACGCGGTGACGGTGGCGCGCGGCAGTTCGGACCACGCGTCCAGCTACCTGGCCTACCTGATCATGGCGCGCATGGGCCGCCTCGTGACGTCGCTGCCGATGTCGCTCCTCACGCTGTACAAGGCGCCGCTGCAGGCCGCGGGCCTGCTGGCCGTATCGATCTCGCAATCGGGCCAGAGCCCCGACGTCGTCGAACCGATCCGCTACTTCCGCCAGGGGGGCGCGACGACCGTGGCGCTCGTGAACGACATCGATTCGCCGCTCGCGCGCGAAGCCGAATGGGCGCTGCCGCTGCGCGCCGGGAAGGAACAGAGCGTCGCCGCCACGAAGAGTTTTATTACAAGCCTGACGGCCGGCGCGCGCCTCGTCGCGGAATGGCAGCAGGATGCGGAACTGAAGGACGGCCTCGCCGCCCTGCCGGACGCGCTGCGCCAGGCCGCGCAGACCGACTGGTCGGCCGCGCTGGACGTGCTGGCGCCCGCGCGCAACATCATGGTCGTCGGCCGCGGCATCAGCTTCCCCGTCGCGCTGGAAGCGGCACTGAAATTCAAGGAGACGTCGGCGCTGCAGGCCGAGGCCTTCTCCGGCGCCGAGATCAAGCACGGCCCGATGGCGCTGATCGACGAGGGCTATCCCCTGCTGATCTTTGCCACGCGCGGTCCCGCGCAGGCGGGCCTCGTCGCGCTGGCCGACGAGATGCGCGGCCGCGGCGCGCGCGTACTGCTCGCCGCGCCGACCGACATCGCCTCGCGCGACCTCGACCTGCCCGTGTCCTGCTGCCCCGACCTCGATCCGATCGTCGCGATCAACACGTTCTACGTGATGGCGGCGCACCTGTCGAAAGCGCGCGGGCTCGATCCGGACAAGCCGCGCCACCTGAACAAAGTCACGAAGACACACTGATGCCCACGAACGACCTTCGCCACCTCGCCGGCCGCCTGATCATGATCCGGCTGTTCGGCACGGAACTCGACGCCGACACGGCCGACTTCATCCGCGCCCACCGCATCCGCGGCGCGTGCCTGTTCCGCCAGAACATGCTCGATGCCGCGCAGCTGACGCGCTTCACGAGCGATCTGAAGGACGCGATGGGCGAGCATGCCCTGATCGCGCTCGACCAGGAAGGCGGCGCCGTCGTGCGCGCGCTGTGGGTGCCGCCGCCGCCGTCCGCGATGGCGCTCGGCGCGGCCGGCGACGAGGCGCTCGCGCGCAACGTGGGCGCGGCCGTGGCGCGCGCGATCCGCGCCATGGGTTTCAACTGGAACTTCGCGCCCGTGCTGGACCTGAACAACAACCCGCGCAATCCCGTCATCGCCGAGCGCTCGTTCGGGGCCGATCCGGACACAACCACGCGGCTGGCGCTCGCGTGGATGGCCGGCAGCGACGGCGAAGGCGTGGCCTGCTGCGTCAAGCACTTCCCCGGCCACGGCGACACGCACGTCGACTCGCACCGCGACCTGCCCACCGTCGACAAACCCTTGCCGGAACTGGAGCGCTTCGAATTCGCGCCGTTCCGCACGGCCGCGCCGCACGCGCCGGCCGTGATGACGGCGCACATCGTCTACCCCGCCCTCGACGCCGCCAACCCGGCCACGATGTCGCGCGCGATCCTGCACGACCTGCTGCGCACGCAATGGGGCTACGACGGGGTGATCATCACGGACGGCATGGACATGCACGCGATCGCGCACCGGTACGATGCCGGCGAGGCCGCCGTCAACGCGCTGATGGCCGGCGCGGACATGGTGATGGCGATCGGCAGCCGCGACACGCAGGCAGCCACCGTCGACGCCATCGCGGCCGCCATCGCGGACGGCCGCCTGCCGCTGGCCGACGTGCAGGCGCGTCTCGACCGCCTGGACCGCCTCGCGCGCGCGCATCCGGCCGGCGCGGTGCCGTACACGACGGAAGACGCCGACCGCGCGCTGATGGCCGACGCATGGCGCCGCGCGCTGACGGCCCGCGGCGACCCGCAGCGTCCCGCGCCAGGCAGCAAGGTGCGGCTCATTGCGCGCCAGGACGTGGTCAGCGACGGCGTGTCGGAAGCGGGCGTGCCCGCCAGCGCCATCGCCGCGATGCTGGCGACGCTGTTCGACATGGACCTCGTCACGTTCGCGGATGCGGAAGCCTTCGACTGGAACGCGCTGCCGCGGGACGGCCGCTTCACGATCCTCGCGTCGACCTCGCGCCGCCGCTACGGCCCGCACGCGCGCGCCACGTGGACGCCGGACCTGCACCTCGCGCTGTGGAACCCGTACCAGGCCCTCGATTTCGCGGCGCCCGCGCTGATGACCTATGGCTTTGCACCGCCCGCGCTGGACGCGGTCCGGGCCTGGCTGGCGGGCGGGATCGAGGCACAAGGCAAGTGCCCGGTGCCGGGCTTTTGAGGACGTCGGGTAACGACTTGTAACGACGCATACCGACCTCGCACGGCTGGGGCACAATTGCCACGCCCGTCAGCAGTTTGTGGGACAATGCACGCTTTGTCCGACATCGGCACCGGCACCGTTGGCATATGTATTTGCTGCCACTGAGCGGTGCAACTTTATCGTCATTAAGAGAGGATTTTTCAATGTCCCAATTCCGTTTCGCCCGCCTCGCCATGATGCTGGCCGCCCTTGGCCTGAACGCCGCGCCGGCACTGATGCACAGCGCGTCGGCGCAGGACAAGAAAGCCGAGGCCGCCGCGCCGAAGCCCGATACGGTTCGCCCGGATCTGTACAAGCTCCTCGACCCGGCCCAGATCAAGCCGTTGATGGACGCGAAGAACTACACCGAGGTGCAGAACCGCATCACGCAAGCCGAAGCGTTCCCGGACAAGACGCCGTACGAGACCTATGTGCTGAACCGCATGAAGTTGTCGCTGGGCACGTCGACGGGCAACGACCAGATGGCGATCTCCGCCCTGGAAGCGATCCTCGCGTCGGGCAAGCTGCCGGAAGCGGACAAGGGGAACTTCACGCAGGCGCTGGCCACGATGTACTACAACGCCAAGAATTATCCGAAGGCGATCGAGCTGTACAAGCAGATCCAGGCATCGGGCAAGTCGACGGACCAGATCAATTCGGCGCTGATCCGCTCGTACTACCTGAGCGGCGACTACGCGTCGGCGCTGAAAGCCCAGGAACCGGTGCTGCAGGCCGCGGAACAGGCCGGCAAGACCCCGACCCAGGAAGACCTGCGCCTGTACGCGTCGGCCGCGAACAAGGTCAAGGATGACGCCGCCTACCTGCGCGGCCTGGAAAAACTGGCCGCCTACTACCCGACGGACGATTTCTGGATGGACCTGATCAGCCGCGGCATCGTGCGCAAGCCGGGCTTCCAGGACGCCAACATCCCGGACGTGCTGCGCCTCGAATTCACGGCCGTCAAGCAGATGTCGTCGGACGCGTACACGGAACTGGCCGAACTGGCCCTGAAGGACGGCTTCCCGACCGAAGCGAAGAAGGTGGTCGACGCGGGCTTCGCCGCCGGCGTGCTGGGCACGGGCAGCGGCGCCGCCAAGGACCGCCAGCTGCGCGACCGCGCCACCAAGGAAGCGGCAAGCGACGCCAAGAACATCGCCGCGGGCGAAGCGGGCGCCGCCAAGGCCAAGACCGGCGCCGGTCTCGTCAACCTGGGCTGGGCGTACGTCACGATGGACCAGTTCGACAAGGGCATCCCCTTCATCCAGCAGGGTATCGCCAAGGGCGGCCTGAAGTCGCCGGACGAAGCCAAGCTGCGCCTGGGCATGGCCTATGCGAAAGCCGGCCAGAAGGACAAGGCCATCCAGACCTTCCAGGAAGTGAAAGCGGGCGGCGGCCTGTCCGACACGGCCAAATACTGGATCCTGCTGCTGAACCACCCGGCGGGTGCGATGGCGGCCAAGTAATTCTGCTGCATCATCCGGCGAACAAGGCGGCGCGCACTACGGTTCGCGCCGCTTTTTTTCGTCTGTGTGAATTAGCGTACGGGCAAGCCTGGCGGGGCGGCCGATAATCGCCGCAACTCTTCTGAAAAGGCCGGCCATGACGACCGTACGCAAGGGCCAGGCGCCCGCGAAGCTGAACCGCGACGAATTCCACGTCGTCTTTTCGCGCGACTTCTACGACCCCGCCTACCAGGCCGTCGCGAAGGAACTGGCGGCCGTCGAAGAGGTCGCGTGGAAGGCCTATGTCGATTCGCGCAAGGCCCCCGTCACGGTGAAAGCCGGCCCCGGTTTCGCCGACCCGGACTACGACCTGTCCGTCGAGTGGAAGGAAGCGCACGACCGCCTGCTCGCGGCCGAAGCGCGCCAGAAGGATCAGGCAACGCCGCACCGCATCCTCTTGATCAACGGCGCGGCACGCAACGACGGCAGCTGCCCCAGCGAGATCTCGAAGACGTGGCGCCTCGCGAAGCTGTGCGAAGAGGTCCTCGCGGCCGAGGGCGTCGAGACGGACCTGCTCGACCTGTCGCGCATCATTTCCGACTACGACCGCCACATCCACCCTTGTAAAGCGTGCGTGTCGACGGCGATGCCGCTGTGCCACTGGCCGTGCAGCTGCTACCCGAACCACTCGCTGAACCAGGAAAACGACTGGATGAACGAGATCTACGAGCGCTGGGTGCTTGCCCACGGCGTCATCATCCTCACGCCCACGTACTGGTACCAGTCGCCCTCCGTGCTGAAGCTGATGATCGACCGCCTCGTGTGCGCCGACGGCGGCAACCCCGATCCCACCTCCACCCACGGCAAGGAAGCGGAGGAAGCGAAGGCGCTGGAAAAGGACTGGGACTATCCGAAGCATCTCGCCGGCCGCGTGTACGGCCTCGTCGTGCATGGCGACGTGGCCGGCATCGAATCGACGCGGCGCTCGCTGTCCGACTGGCTCGACTGGATGGGCCTCATCGACGCGGGTCCCACCGCCCTGCTCGACCGCTACGTCGGCTATTACGAATCGTATGCGGAGAGCCACGACACGCTCGACCAGGACACGGCGTTCCAGGACGAGGTGCGCAACGTGGCCCGCTCGGTGTCCGCGGCCGTCGCGGCGGTGCGCTTGGGCAAGCTGCTGCAGCCGGACCGGAAGCTGGCCAATCCCCGGCCCAAGTGACAGGCGGTCTTTTTTTGGTATTATCCCGGAATCGTTTGCCAATGAATCCCGCCGCATGTCTCATCTCGCGCAGCTGATGCACCAGCTCTCCGCCACCAGCAACCTGCCGCTCTACCAGCAATTGCAGCGCGCCCTGCGCGACGCGATCGAGCGCGGCGTGTACGGTCCGGCGGAAGCCTTGCCGGCCGAGCGCCAGCTGGCGACCGAACTGGACATTTCGCGCATCACCGTGCGCAAGGCGATCGACGGTCTCGTCGACGAAGGCCTGCTCGTGCGCCGCGCGGGATCGGGGAATTTCATCAACACGCGCATCGAAAAGAATTTCGCCAAGCTGACGTCCTTCTCGGAAGACATGCGCTCGCGCGGCCGCACGCCGCGCAGCGTCTGGCTCAAGCGTTCGGAAGGCCTGGTGACGCCGGAAGAAGCGCTGCGCCTCGGCCTCTCGCCGGGCGCCGGCGTCTATCGTTTCAACCGCATCCGCTACGCCGACGACATGCCGATGTGCCTGGAGTACGCGACGATCGCGGCCTCCGCCCTGCCCTCGCTGGACGCGGTGGACGTGTCGATGTACGAAGCGCTGGAAGCGAACGGCAAGCGCCCGGTGCGCGCGCTGCAGCGCCTGTCCGCCCTGCTGCTGAACGCCGAGCAGGCGAAGCTGCTGCAATCGAAGGAAGGCGACGCGGGCCTGTGCGTGGAACGGCTGGGCTTCCTGCCGGACGGCCAGGCGGTGGAATTCTGCCGCTCCTATTTCCGCGGCGATATGTACGACTTCGTGGCCGAGCTGAGCGCCGGCTGATCAACTCTTAACAACAACAACACCATGGCCAACCTGACCTACGAAGCCTATCTCGACGAAGTCGCCACCCTGCTGACCGAGCTGTACGACCTCGACGACGCCACCGCCATCAAGCTCGTCGTCGACGCGCAGGCCGCCGAGTATTTTTCGCCGCATGACGACCATCCGGAAATGCGCACGCTCACGCGCGCCCGCGAGGACGCCGTCACGCTGTACAAGGCGCGGCAGGCGCGCGTCGATACCCAGGCAAAGCAGCAGCGCGCGGCGCGCAAGAAAACGCCGCCCCGCAACAATCGCGGTTAAACGCCGCTCAGATCGCCGTCAGGCCGCCATCGATGGCCAGCTGGTGGCCGGTGACGAACGACGCCTGTTCCGAGCACAGCCACAGCGCCGCGTTGGCGACCTCGGACGGGTCGGCGATGCGCCCCATCGGATGGGCCGCCTTGAGCTTCTTGTCGCGCCCCGGCTCGCGCTCGAGCATGCGCGCCAGCATCGGGGTCTTGACGGCGCCCGGGCACACGCTGTTGACGCGGATGCCGTCCTTGGCGTATTCGACGGCCGCGCTCTTCGTCAGGCCGACGACGGCGTGCTTGGACGCCGAGTAGATGGCGCGGTGCGGCGCCGCCACGATGCCGCCGGCGTCCGCGATGTTGACGATGACGCCGCCGCCTTCCTGCTTGAGCATCTGGCGCAGCTGGCTCTTCATGCACAGCCAGACACCCTTGACGTTGACGCCCATGATGCGGTCGAACTGGTCGTCCTCGCCTTCGGCCAGCGGCAGGTATTCTTCCTCGACGGCGGCGCCGTTGACGGCGCAATCGATACGGCCGTAATGGCCGACCGCCTTGTCCATCAAGGCCTCGACTTCCGCCGCAACGGTGACATTGGCCTTGACGAACAGCGCCTTGCCGCCCGCTTCGACGATCAAGGCCGCGGTCATGTGGCCGCCGTCGACCGACGTGTCGGCGATGACGACACAGGCGCCCGCGCGCCCGAATGCCAGCGCCGTCGCGCGGCCGATGCCGCTGGCGCCGCCGGTTACCAGCACAACCTTGCCTGCATACGAAATGCCGCTCGGTGTCTGCTTGGTCATGCCCTTCATCATGCTTCCTTTTCAATATCTTGACGCAAGCTTTGCTTCCTACAAGCAATACTGCGCTCAGGCAACATGATAGCGCCCGTCCCGGGCATTGACCAAGTTTCTCAGCAATTTTGCAAGATAATGAACGTCCGAGTGTTGCAATCAGGGTGCAGGTTTCACTTTTGCCTTGTCGCCGGCCATGACGACGGACATCTTCGCCGGGTCGACCGCCTTGCGGAACGCCGCGTTCAACTGGGGCAAGGTGACGGCCAGCAAACGCTGCTCGAACTCGGCCGACCATTCGAACGTGCGGCCGCGGTACAGGTACGACGTCCAGCCGGCGGCCAGCGCGCCGTCGTCCGCACGGTTCTGGATTCTCTGCTGCATCAGACCCGACTTGGCGCCGGCGAGTTCCGCCGTGGTGAAGCCATCCTTGAGCACGCGCAGGAGTTCCTCGCGCACGGCGGCGTCGACCTTGGCCAGGTTCTGCGGCGCGGCGATCGCGCTGATCGCGAACATGCCTGCGCGGTCGAGGTCGCCCGCCACGAGGTTCGAGCCACCGCCATACGACAAGCCCTCTTTCTGGCGGATACGGTCCATCAGGCGCGAGCGCATCCCGCCGCCGCCGAAGATGTAATCGGCCAGCATCAGCGCCGGGTAGTCCGGATCCTCGACGTTCAGGTCGACGTTGATCCGCGCCGTATAAAAGCCGTTTTCCTTGTCGGGCGTATTCAGGAAGGTATGGATGGGCGCGACGTCGCCGTTCTTGCGCAGCACGGGCGCCACGTGCATCGGCGCCTTCCACTGGCCGAACAATTGATCCACGAGGGGCGTGATCGCCTGGGCGTCGAAATCGCCCACGATGGCCATCTCGGCCGGCACCGTGCCGTAGTAATCGCGGTGGAAGGCCTTGACCTGGTCCAGGGTCGCGCTCTTGATGTCGGCGAGATCTTCCTCGAGCGTCGTTTCGTGGCGGACGTCGCCCTTGGGATAAATGTCGAAATGCTCATTCAAGGCCCGCGACGCCACATTCGTCGGCTCGCTGCGGCTCGCTTCCAGGCTGACGATCGTCTGCTGGCGCAGTTGCTCGAACTCCGCGGCCGGGAAGACCGGTTCGCGCAACACGTGGGCGACCAGTTTCAGCGCTTCGGGCAGGTTTTCCCGCGTCGTCTGGAAGTGGGTCAGGCTGCCGGCAATCTTGAGCTTCTCGAAGGCGTCGGCCAGCTGCACGCGGTCGTACTTCGTCGTGCCGCGCATCACCATCGCGGACGTCAGGCCGGGCAGCGCCGCCTTGCCGAACAGGTTCTGCTCGTCGCCGATGTGCTGGCGCAGGTCGACGGTGACGGTCTGGCCGCGGTTCTTCTTCGGCAGCAGCGCCAGCTTGACGCCGCCTGCTGTCGTCAACGTCGTGCGCTTCATGATGTTGGCCTGGCTCGGATCGAAGTCTTCCGCGCTCAGGGTGGATGCCTGCGGCTTGAAATCCTTCAGCAGGCTTTGCACGCTGGGCGCGGGCGGGATCACGGCGCGCTGCGGATTGTCGTCGGGGATGAACTCGCCCGTGACGCGGTTGTCGCGCTTGAAATAGCGGCCCGCTGCCGCGGCTACCTGTTCCGACGTGATCTTGCCGACGCGGTCGCGGCCGACGAAGAACAGGCGCCAGTCGCCCAGCGCGATCACTTCCGACAGCGCGACGCCGACCTGTTGCGGATCGTTCAGGCTGCGCTCGAATTCGTTCAGGAAGCCGCGCTTCGTGCGCTCCATCTCTTCCGGCGTCGGCGGGTTCTTGGCGAACTCTTCCACGGCCTGCGTGAGGGCCGCGCGCACGGGTTCGAGCGGCGCGTCCTTTTTCACCACGGCGCCGAAGTATTGCAGGCCCGGCGCATAACCCGTCTGGCCATAGGCGAACACCTGGCTCGCCTTGCCGGTCTCGACAAGCAGTTTATGAAGGCGGCCCGTCGGCGAATCGCCGAGGATGGTCGACGTGAAGCTCAGCAGGTCGCTGTCGTCGTGCAGGCCGGACGGCACCTTGTAGCCCAGCGCGACGATCTGCACGTCGCCCTGGCGCCGCACGGTGAACGTGCGGTCGCCGTCCTGCGTCGGCTCGACGGTCCAGAACTCCGGCAACGTGCGCTTGGGCTTCGGGATCGCGCCGAACAGGCGGTTGATCGACAGCAGGGTCTTGGCGGGATCGAACTTGCCTGCGACGAGCAGCACGGCATTATCCGGCTGGTAATACGTGTGATAAAAATTCTGCAGGTTCGCGATCTTGACGTTCTCGATATCGCTCTTGTTGCCGATCGTCGACCGGCCATACGCATGCCAGTCGTAGGCGACGCTCTCCATGCGCTTCATGAGGACGGCACCGGGCGAGTTCTCGCCGTTTTCGTACTCGTTGCGCACGACCGTCATTTCCGAATCGAGGTCTTTCTTGGCGATGTTGGAATGCGTCATGCGGTCCGCTTCCATGCCCAGCGCCCAGTTCAAGTTGTCGTCGGACGCCTGGAAGACCTCGTAGTAATTCGTGCGGTCGAGCGACGTCGTGCCGTTGAACTGCATGCCGCGGTCCTGGAACTGGCGCGTGATGTCGGGATGCTTCGGACTGCCCTTGAACATCAGGTGTTCCAGCAGGTGGGCCATGCCCGTCTCGCCATAGTTTTCGTGGCGCGAGCCGACGAGATAGGTCACGTTGACGGTGACGGTCGGTCGCGACGAGTCGGGAAACAGCAAGACCTTCAGGCCGTTCGGCAGGCGGTATTCCGTGATGCCTTCGACGGAAGGGCCTTGCACGACGCCCTTGGGCAGGCCGAAGGCCCAGGCGTTACCGGCCGCGATGAAGGTCAGGCTGCCCGCGATGGCATAGGCGGCCAGGCCGCGCTGGAAAAACGTCAAGCTCATGTCACTCCGTCAGTTACTGTTGTCCTCGGGACATGGTAACAGACAGGTACTTAGACGAGGCTTACCTCATTGCCGCGCGCGCCGCTCGTGCTGTTGCTGGTAGGGACTGATGCGGGCGAGGTCTTCCATTTCCTCGGCCAGGAAGCCGAGCAGGTCGTCCGCGCTGACGATGCCCGCGAGGCGTCCGCCCTCGCCCACCACGGGCACGCGCCGGATGCCGCGCAGGCGCATGCGTTCGATGGTGACGGAGACGTCGTCGTGCTCGTCGGCCGTGAGCAGGTCGTCGGACATGATGTCGCCGACCTGCAGGCCGGCCGGGTCGAGGCCGAGGGCGACGACGGACACGACGATGTCACGGTCCGTGACGATGCCGGAAGGCAGGCGTTCGCCGTCCGCGTCGTCGACGACGACGATGTCGCCCACGTGATGTTTGCGCATGAGTAAGGCCGCGCCCTGCACGCTTTCATCGCGGGCGCAGCAGACGGTATCGACCGTGCAGAGTTTTCCGACTTCCATGGCATGCTCCAACGTCAGACGTTAAAGCTACCCATGGTGCATCGCAAGGGTTTGACGTAGATCAGGACTTCTTTTTTTCGTC
>CBIHRX010000168.1:0-14612 GCA_966212555.1 uncultured Massilia sp. | reverse complement strand
CGCCATGGCGATGAAGGTCTGCCAGACGCCGGGCTCCGTCGGAGTCTTGAAGACCTTGTCCATCAGCAGCGTCGCCAGCGGCGAGCCGATCATGGCGCCGCCGCCGAAGCCCATGATGGCCATGCCGGTCGCCATGCCGCGCCGGTCGGGAAACCATTTGATGAGGGTGGAGACGGGGGAGATGTAGCCGAGCCCGAGGCCGATGCCGCCGATGACGCCCGAGCCGAGCCACATCAGCCAGATCTGGTGCAGATAAATGCCGAGCGCGGAGATCACGAGGCCGCCGCACCAGCACAGGGCCGAAACGACGCCGGCCTTGCGCGGCCCGGCATGTTCGAGCCAGCCGCCGAACAGCGCGGTCGACAGGCCGAGGAAGACGAAGAACAGCGTGAACATCCAGCCCAGCATCGAGATCTTCCAGTCGCAGTGCGTCGCGGTGATCTCGGCCAGGAAGCCCATATCGGCCGGGCAGGCGAGGGATTCCTTGATGCCCACCGCCTTCGACAACGGCAGCCAGAACACGGAGAATCCGTAGGCCATGCCGATGCACAGGTGGATCGCGAGCGCGGCGGGCGGCACGAGCCAGCGATTGAAACCGGGCTGCGCCACGGTGTGTTCCTTGTCCAGCTTGTCCAGCAAAGCCATGTCTCCTCCGTGATTGTCGTTGTTCAGGGCGTATACTTATGGAAACTTTTACTGCAACGCGAGCGTACCACGAGAGTTCGCGGGGCCCAATCTTTACAATGATCGACATCCCTTCCCTGCTGGCCGCGCTGCCCGAGCGCATCGACTCCATCCTGCGCACCGCGGCCGCCCGCACGCCGGATGCCCCGGCCCTCGTCGACGCCGGCCGCACGCTCACGTACCGCGACCTGGCCGACCTCGTCGACCGCCGCGCCGGACAATTGCGCGCACGCGGCGTGCGCCCCGGCGACCGCGTGCTGCTGGCCAGCGAGAACTGCGCGGACCAGATCGCGCTCATCTTCGCCGCGGCGGACCTGAAAGCGTGGATCGTCAACGCCAACCCGCGCCTCACCGCGCCCGAGCTCGATGCGATCCGGGAACACGCCGGCGCCCGCCTCGCGCTGTACACGGCGGGCGTGTCGCTCGAGGCCGAGGCGCACGCCGCGCGCGCGGGCGCTTCGTTCGACGACGGCCTGATGGTCGGCCCGCTGAACGAGGCCTGCACGCCCGAACCGGACCCGGATGTCGCCGCCCTGCTCTACACGACGGGCACGACGGGCAAGCCGAAGGGCGTGATGCTGAGCCACCGCAGCCTGCTGTTCGTGGCCGCCGTGTCCAGCCGGCTGCGTGGGCTCACGCCGGCCGACCGTGCCTGGGGCGTGCTGCCCATCTCGCACGTGTACGGCCTCACGTCAGTGATGCTGGGCACGCTCAGCGCGGGCGCCTGCCTGCACCTGGCGCCCCGCTTCACGCCCGAGGCAATGCTGGCGGCCATCCGCGACGACGGGCTGTCCATCGTGCAGGGCGTGCCCGCGATGTATGCGCGGCTGCTGGAGCATGTCGGCGCCAGCGGTCCGTTGCCGTCGCGCCTGCGCTTCGCGTACGCCGGCGGCTCGCCCCTCGATCCGGCATTGAAGGCGGCCGTCGAACGTCTGCTGGGCGTGCCGCTGCACAATGGCTACGGCCTGTCCGAGGCGGCGCCCACGGTCAGCCAGACGCGGCTGGACGCGCCGCGGTCCGACACGTCCGTCGGCCTGCCGATTCCCGGCGTCGAGGTACGCGTCGTGGACAAGGCCGGCGACGGCATCGCCGACGGCGCGGCGGGCGAACTGTGGGTGCGCGGGCCGAACCTGATGCGCGGCTATTACCGCGATCCGGCGGCGACGGCTGCGGCGCTGCGCCCCGGCGGCTGGCTGAACACGGGCGACATGGCGCGCCAGGGCCCGGACGGCGCCCTGTTCATCGTCGGCCGCACGAAGGAATTGATCATCCGGTCCGGCTTCAACGTCTATCCGCTGGAAGTGGAAACGGTGCTGAACGCGCACCCGGGGGTGACGCAGTCGGCCGTCGTGGGCCGTCTTGTCGCGGACGGCAACGAGGAAGTCGTCGCCTTCGTGCAGCCGGATCCGCGCCGTGCGCCCTCGGAAGCCGAGCTGCGCGCATGGGCGGCGGAGCGGCTGGCGCCCTATAAACGGCCGGCGCGCATCGTCATGATGGACGCGCTGCCGGCGGCGGCGAACGGCAAGGTGCTCAAGCACGTATTGAAGGAAAAAGCCGCCAGCGTCTGAATCGTCGTCCCCGCGCTCCGACCGTCCCACGCGCTCCGACCGTCGTCCCCGCGCTCCGACCGTCGCCCCCGCGCAGGCGGGGGCCCATGCCGAGTAACCGAAGCCGGCTCCGGATAACGGCGCGGCGCTTCCAACATTTCGATTTCTGTTGCTCAGTATGGGTCCCCGCCTTCGCGGGGACGACCTAGCGCCGCCTCTTCTTCCAGTTATATTCCGGCCCCGTCACGTCCACGCCGGGATGCCCGACGACGTCCGGGTGCTCGGAACACATCGTCACGAAGCGGATACGCTCGCCTTCGCGCTGGCGCTTGCGCAGGTCTTCCATGAAGCGCATCGCCTCGACCATCGCGGTCGTGTCGAACGGCTGCGCATGCGGGGCCTGGTGCCCATCTTCTTCGATCGTCCAGTAGACCATGTACATCGTGTGCCCTCCTGTTCGCATCGTGTAGGCGCACGGCCGGCATGTCAAGACGGGATATAGCAAAGACCGATAGTACGTAGGACTTGTCCTAAATCTGCCCTATATGTTCGCCAACCCACATAAGAAGCCGGGTTCGCCGTCTAGGCTTACGTCTTGGATCAACAGCAGGACATGCACATGAATCTCAACAACCATATCCAGCCAGCAAGCTCGCCGCTCCAGCTCTGGGGCGGCCTCGAATGCACCGTCAACCGCGTACGCGATCAGTACTTCTCCCAAATGGAACGCAACGGACATGCCGAACGGCTTCAGGACCTGGAGCGGTTCGCTTCGCTCGGCATCCGTGCCATCCGCTATCCCGTGCTGTGGGAACGCACCGCGCCCGACGGCATCGACTCCGCCGACTGGTCGTGGTCCGACGAACGCCTGCCCGTGCTGCAGCAACTGGGCGTGACGCCCATCGTCGGCCTCGTCCACCACGGCAGCGGCCCGCGCCACACGAGCCTCGTGTCGCCCGACTTTGCCGAAAAACTGGCGGAATATGCCGGCGCCGTCGCGCGCCGCTACCCTTGGGTGGAGTACTGGACGCCCGTCAATGAACCTTGCACGACTGCGCGCTTCTCCGGCCTCAACGGCGTCTGGTATCCGCACGACACGAGCGAACAAGGTTTCATCCGCGCCCTGCTCAACCAGTGCCGCGCCGTCGTGCTGTCGATGCGCGCGATCCGCGAAGTCAACCCGAACGCGAAGCTCGTCCAGACCGACGACCTGTCGCGCACCTATGGCACGCCCGAGATGGCGGAGATCGCGAATTTCTTCAACGAACGCCGCTGGCTGGCGTGGGACATGTTGTGCGGGAAGATCGACCCCGGCCATGCGCTGTGGGACTACCTGCTCGAGAATGGCGCCGGCGCCGACGAGCTCCTGTGGTTCAAGGACAATACCTGCCCGCCGGACATCATCGGCGTCAACTACTACATTACGAGCGAGCGCTGGCTCGACCACCGCGTCGAGCGCTATCCGGAAAGCCACCGCACCAACTACCTCGGCGTCCCGCACGCCGACATCGAATGCCCGCGCGTCCTGGCCACGCCGACGCCCGGCATCGGCCCGTTGCTGCAGGAGACGTGGGACCGCTACGGCCTGCCGGTCGCCGTCACCGAAGCGCACATCGACGCCAACCGCGAAGATCAATTGCGCTGGCTGGTGGAGATCTGGAACGCCGCGAGGAAGGTCCAGCAGGGCGGCGCCGACATCCGCGCCGTCACCGTGTGGGCCCTGCTCGGCTCGTTCGACTGGAACTGCCTCGTCACCGAATGCCGCGGCTACTACGAACCGGGCCCGTTCGACGTGCGCGGCCCGCAGCCGCGCCCGACCGCCGTCGCCAACCTGATGCGCGAACTGGCCAGCGGCCGGCCGCTGGCGCACCCCGTGCTGCAGGGCCAGGGCTGGTGGCGCCGTCCGGGCCGCTTCCTCGCGAAGCCTGTCGCCACCCGCACCGCCGTGGCCGACATCGCCGAGCGCGGCGCGTTCCGCTCGACGTTCCCGCAGCCGATCCTGATCACGGGCGCGACGGGCACGCTGGGCCGCGCCTTCGCCCGCATCTGCGAGCGCCGCAACCTCGCGTACCACGTGCTCACGCGCCAGGAGATGGACATCGCGGATCCGGCCTCCGTCGAAGCGGCGATCGTGCGCTTCAAGCCCTGGGCCATCATCAACGCGGGCGGCTACGTGCGCGTGGACGATGCCGAGGGCGACATCGACCGCTGCATGCGCGAGAACGCGCACGGCCCGACCGTGCTGGCCCTGGCCGCCATCCGCCACGCGCTGCGCTTCATGACCTTTTCCAGCGACCTCGTGTTCGACGGCACCCTCGACCGCCCATACGTGGAATCGGACAAAGCGGCGCCGCTGGGCGTGTACGGCCGCAGCAAGGCGGACGCGGAACGGCGCGTGCTCGATTCCGACCCGCAGGCCCTCGTCATCCGCACGAGCGCCTTCTTCGGCCCGTGGGACGAGCACAACTTCGTCACGCAAGCCCTCGACGCGCTCGACGCGGGCCGCCCGTTCGCGGCGGCCGCCGACCAGGTCGTGTCGCCGACGTACGTGCCGGACCTGGTGAACACCTGCCTCGACCTGCTGATCGACCGCGAATGCGGCCTCTGGCACCTGACCAACGGCGCCGCGATGAGCTGGGCCGACCTGGCACGCCGGGCGTGCGCGGCGGCCGGCGTCGACGACAGCCGGCTGGAAGAGCGCATGGCCGGTGAACTGGACCTGCGTGCCGCCCGCCCCCGCAACAGCGCGATGAGCAGCGAACGCGGCCTGCTGCTGCCCTCGTTCGACGATGCGCTGGCCCGTTACCTGCGCGAACGCGAGCTCATGGCAAAACGGGCGGACGACGTCGAACCGGCGCATTACGCCAGCTGATCCACGCTGGATGACGCACAGCCGCGCGCGTCCGCGTGCGGCTGTGTTGCCGCTACATTAATCTGCTCAAGGTGTATTTACCGGCGGAATTTCTTTAGTTACACTACGTTACTTAGCGTTACTTTACGCAACTAAAGTGTGACTGACATGTCCGACTTCCCTCGCTGCCGCCCGCTTTCCCTCCCCGCCGCGGCCGGACGGCCGGCATGAAACTCTTCCGTGAAGAACATGGCTGGTTCGAGCGGCTGATCGCGTCGGCCATCCCCTCCGTCACGCTGCGCTCGGCCGTGCCGCCGCACCTGGCGGGGTTCAAGTCCACCCGCGAATACGCCAAGATCTGCCTGCGCGCCGCGCTGCACCCGCGCCAGACGCCGCAGTGGCTGCACCTGCTCAACTCGCATCCGGCATTCTCGGAATACGTGCGCCACTGCCCGCGCTTCCTGTACAAGGTCTACCGCCCCTACATCAGCCACGCGCTGGATGCCGGCGCGCGCCTGGACGCGATCCGCGCGCACTACGACGTCATGTTCCGGCGCGGCCTGGGGCAGGTGCTGGCGCGCGCCAGCCTGGGTCCCGTCGTGCTGGCCGAGGCGGCCGGCAAGAACGGCCTGCCCTACCAGGTCCAGCTGCGCACCGTGAACATGTTCGACCGCGAGGGCGAACTGGTGCTGCAGCTGACCCAGGACGACAAGGTTGTATACACGGTGGCGTTCACGGTGGCGCCGCGCGACGGCCGCCCGGCCGTCAGCATCGGCTGCATCCAGGGCGGCAAGACGGACGATGCGCGCGAGGCGATCCGCACGGCCACGCGCGAGCTGCACGGCATCCGTCCAAAACAGCTGATGGCGACGCTCGTGCGCCGGCTGGGCAACGACTACGGGTGCGAACGGATGCTGATGGTGTCGAACCGCAACCGCGTGATCTACAAGGCGATCCGCAACGGCCGCGTGCTGGCCGACTACGACCAGCTGTGGGAAGAACTGGGCGCGCGCCGGCGGGCCGACGGCGACTGGGAACTCGAGTGCGGGCTAGTGGCGGCGCCGGACCTGGACAGCATGCCGTCGAAGAAGCGGTCGGAGGCGCGCAAGCGGCATGAGGTGGTGAGCCGCCTGGCCGATTCAGTTTGTGAGAGCTTGAGAGCCCGGTAGGGTGGGCATTCGAGGCCGGGGGCCTCGAATGAAACGTGCCCACGCGGAAGCCGGCACATCGCGAACGTCACGCGTGGGCACAGGGTGCCCACCCTACGCGACTACGCCCTCACGGCGCTGGCCGGCACCAGGATCGGCACCAGCTCGCTCCACACCCGCTCCACACTCATCTTGTTCATGCAATCGTGATGCCCGAGCGGGCACTCGCGCTTGCGGCATGGCGAGCATTCCAGGCGCAGCGACACCGTGCGGGCCACTTCCGACAGCGGCGGCGCGTAATCCGGGTCCGTCGAGCCGTACAAGGCCACCACCGGCCGGTTCAGCGCCGACGCGATGTGCAACAGGCCGGAATCGTTGGAGACGACGGCGCTCGCCTGCGCCAGCAGCGCGATGGCCTCGTCGAGCGACGTCTGGCCCGCCAGGTTCAGCACCGCGGAGCCGGCCCCGCCGGCGTATTCCTGCACCAGCTCGCACGTCTCGCGGTCGTTCGGGGAGCCGAGCAGCGCCACCTGCACGCCCGGCACGGCGGCCACGACCTTGGCCGCGAGCAGGCCGTAGTGCTTCGGCGGCCAGCGCTTGGCGATGCCGAATTCGGCACCGGGCGCGAACGCGACGAGAGGACGCGCGAGATCCACGCCGAGACGCTTGCCGACCTGTTCCGTTTCTTCCCCGCCGACGACGAGGTAGGGCCGCGCCAGCTTGCCCGGCAGCGGCACCTCGGGCTCGCGCGCGAGGGCCGCGTAGAACGGCACCATCGAGCGGCGCGGCTTGTCGTCGTGGTGCATGACGTTGACCATCCCGTAGCGCATTTCTCCCTTGTAGCCCACGCGGCGCGGGATGCGCGCCAGCCACGGGATCAGCGCGTATTTCAGGGTGTTGGGCAGCACGTAGGCGTCGCTGTAACCCCGTTCCTTGAGCAGGCGCGCGTAGCGCCACCGTTCGCCCAGCTGCAGCGCACGGTGGCGGAACGGCGTCACGAGGATGTCGTCCGCTTCCTGGATGCGGCGCCACACGGGCACGACCTGCGGCGGCGCCAGCACGTCGATGGCGCGCTCCGGGTGAGCCTGCTTGAGCAGGCGCAGCAGGGGCTGGGCCATGACGGCGTCGCCGATCCAGTTCGGCGAGATGACCAGGGTGCGGTCCCGCTGTTCTCTTTCCCTGGTCATGTCTCTTCCACCAGCGCGGAGAACTGCAGGCGGTACAGGTTGGCGTACATGCCGCCCCGGGCCAGCAGCTCGTCGTGGGTGCCCTGCTCGACGATGCGGCCGTGTTCCATCACGACGATCAGGTCGGCGCCCTCGATGGTCGACAGGCGGTGCGCGATCACGAACGTGGTGCGGCCGGCCATCAGGGTGTCGAGGGCGGCCTGCACGGCGCGTTCCGACTCGTTGTCCAGCGCCGACGTGGCCTCGTCCAGGATCAGGATCGGCGCATCCTTGTAGATGGCGCGCGCGATGGCCACGCGCTGGCGCTGGCCGCCCGACAGGCGCATGCCGTTCTCGCCGATCAGCGTGTCGACGCCTTCGGGCAGGCGCGCGACGACGTCGTCCAGGTGCGCGGCGTGGATGGCGGCCGCGAGGCGCGCCTCGTCGACGTGCTCGACGCCGTAGGCGATGTTGGCGCGCAGCGTGTCGTCGAACAGCACGACGTTCTGGCTCACGAGCGCGAGCTGGGCGCGCAGCGACGGCAGCTGGATGTCCTGGTACGGGATGCCGTCCAGCAGGATGCGGCCGGCTTCCGGTTCGTAGAAGCGCGTGACGAGGTTCACGAACGTCGACTTGCCGCCGCCCGACATGCCGACCAGCGCGACGGTCTGGCCCGGCTTGACCTCCAGCGACACGTCGTCCAGCGCCGGCGACTGCGCGTTCGGATAGCGGAACTTCACGTGCTCGAAGCGCACGTGGCCCTGCGCGCGCGCGATCGCGCGGGTGCCCGGGTCGTGCTCGACGGGCGCGTCGATCAGTTCGAACACGGTTTCCGCCGCGGCGATGCCGCGCTGCATCGGGCCGTTCACCTCGGCCAGCGCCTTCAGCGGCGTGAGCAGCATCAGCATCAGGGTGACGAACTGGGTGAATTCGCCGACCGTCATGTCGGCCCGCAGCGCCAGCACGACGACGACCGACAGCGCCAGCGACGTGGCGATCTGGGTCACGGGCGTCGTGGCCGCGAACGCGACCGTCATGCGCTGCGAAAAACCGCGCAGCGCCTCGCTGCGCAGGTAGAACCTGCGGTTCTCGTAAGTCTCGCCGGAGAACACGCGGATCACCTGGTGGCCGCGTGCCGCTTCCTCGACGACCTGGGTCATCTCGGCCGTCACGCGCTGGTTCTCGCGGTTCAGCTGGCGCAGGCGGCGGCTGGTGGTGCGCACGATCACGGCAGTGAGCGGCACGACGACGATCGCGACGAGGGTCAGCATCCAGTTCAGCCACAGCAGCGAGCCGAGCAGGCCGATCACGACGAGGACGTCGCGCACGAACGAGATGAACACGGAATTGATCATGTCCACGACCTGGCGCACGTCGCCGACGACGGTGTTGATCACCTTGCCGGTCGACTCCTCGTGGAAGCGCGCGACCGGCAGGCGCAGCAGCCGCGCGAAGGCTTGCGCGCGCAAGTCGTTCAGCACGCGCGACAGCACCCAGTTGTTGTAGTAGGCGGTGGCAAACGTGCCGATGCCGCGCAGGACGAAGATCGACACCAGCACGCCGGGGATCCACCACAGGCTGAACGGCACCTTGTTCTTGAAGCCCATGTCCATCAGCAGTTGCAGGGCCTTGCCCAGCAACGGCTGGGTGGCGGCCGTCAACGCCATCGCGAGCAGCGACAGGAAAGCGCGCCCGCGATAGGGTTTCAGGATCGCCCACAGGCGCTTGATGATGACACTGTTATCCAATTTTTTCTTTCGCATTCAGGCAGAAGCCCATGAGCAGGAACACCATGAGCGCATAGAACAGACTGCCCTTCATAGACCAGAAAATTACTTCCGTCAGTCCGAAGCCGACATAGCCGAGCACCACGAACGCCCCGCCCAGCGCGACCGCGAACTGCGGTCCGCGCTGTTCCGTATCCTGTGCCAGCCGGCGCAGGAAAAACCGCAGGGGCGCGACCAGCGTGGCGGCCCAGATGACGAAGCCGACGACGCCGCCGGTCGCGAGCGCCTGCAACCCGTCATTATGCAGGTGCGGGAGCTCGAGCACCATCGGATCGAGCCGGCCGGCCTGCGCATACTCGGCCAGGCGCAGACGGCAGGCGTCGAAACCCATGCCCAGCACCGGGTGTTCGCGGATCAGCATGACGGCGCCTTTCCACAATTCCAGCCGGGTGCCGACGTTGGTCCATACGGTGCCGCCGTCGTACCACGTGCGGGCGTCGCGCACGCCTTCGGCGAAGCGTTCCTGCACGCCGAGCGCCGGCGTGAACCAGGCCGCGGCCAGCACGGCCACGCCGGCCGCCACCAGCGCGCGCGCCCGGCGCCCGTCGATCCGGCCCGCGTGGCGCCCCAGCACCAGCGCCGCCAATACGAGCGCCGCCCAGCCGCCGCGGGTGCCGGTCAGCACGGACGCGGCGAACCCCGCCAGCGCGCCGGCGCCGGCCAGCAACGCGTCGCGCGGACGGTCGCGCATGTCGATCGCGCCGGCCAGGGCAAGCAGCCCCAGCAGCATCGCCAGGTCGCCGAACGTGATCGAATTGATGAATCCGCCCGGCCGGTCGATGTGCAGCCCGAAGCGCTGCCAGGCGATGAAGGGCAGCGCCGCCACCGCGCCCGCGCTCGCGCCCCACCACAGCGCCCGGCGCGGCGCGCGCACGGCCAGGACAAGGGCCAGCGCGCTCACGGACAAGAGCATGCGCAGTGGCTTTTCCTGCACGCTCAGCCGTTCCCCGCGCAGCAGCGCGCAGGCGAGCACGAACAGGAAGTGCAGCAGGAAGGCTAGCACGACCCAGCGCACCTGCGGCCAGTGGCGCACGAGCGCATCGCGGCTCGGTTTGAAGAATATCAAAGCGCTGACCAGGAAGAGGAAACTCGCAAGATTCACGCCGAACGAGGTGACGAGGCTCAAAAAGGGTAACAGGAAGGCCAGGGCGCCGATCCAGACCCGCATCGGCGCCCTCGTGTACGTCGGATTGCTGTTCATCGATGTTCTTGTGGGATACTCTTGCCCCTGAGGGCACCTCGCAAAACCGTCGCGAGCGGCAGCAATGTCGTTTGAGAAGCGCAACTGTACGAAAGTACAGTGAGCATCGCAAAACGACAGTGCCACGCGCAGCAGGTTTAGCGACGTGCCCGGAATACGGGAGTGTACACTGGACCTTATGCTTCACGCACAGACAATCTCGGTCGTGATCACCACCTATAACCGGCCAGACGCGCTGGAGGCGGTGGTGCGGGCATGTTTTATGCAGAACGACAAGAATTTCGAAATCATTATCGCTGATGATGGCTCGACTGCCAACACGCGTGCCTGCGTGGAGCGACTGGCGGCGGCGTCACCGGTGCTTCTACGCCACGTCTGGCAACCCGACCAGGGTTTTCGCGCCGCGATGGCGCGCAACCGCGGCACCCTGGCCGCCACGGGCGACTACATCATCTTCCTGGACGGCGACTGCATCCCGCAACGCGATTTCATCGCGCGCCATCGAATGCTGTCGACGCCCGGCTGCCTCGTGTCCGGCAGCCGCATCCTGATGTCGGAGGCGCTGACGCGCCGGGTTCTTGAACAAGGAATCGATCTCGCGGGTACCTCGCCGCTGACGCGCCTGCAATGGCGCCTGCGCGGCGACCTGAACAAGACCCTGCAGCCGCTGGGGCTGCGCTGGCCCGACGTGGGCCGCACGTCGCGCAAATTCACCTGGCGGCGCATCAAGAGCTGCAACCTGGCCGTCTGGCGCAGCGACCTCGAAAAAGTGAACGGATTCGACGAGAGCTTCACGGGCTGGGGCCATGAAGATTCCGACCTCGTCGTGCGGCTGTTCCACGCCGGTGTACGGCGCAAGGACGGCGCCTTCGCCACCGAGGTATTCCACCTGTGGCACCGCGAGGCGCAGCGCGACCAGGAAACCAGCAACCGCAAGGTCGTCCTGGAACGCGCTGCGAACAAGGTTACGCAGGCAACGATCGGGTTGCGCGAGCACGCGCAGCCGGTGCGATAGCGGTCCGGCGGGTCTCGGCCGGCGTCGCCTCCACGCGGAACACGCTGACCACCTGGGCCAGCTTCGCGGCCTGCTCCTGCATCGCTTCCGACGCCGCCGCCGCTTCCTCGACGAGCGACGCGTTCTGCTGGGTCACCTGGTCCATCTGGGCGATGGCCTGGTTGATGTGCTCGATGCCGTCGCCCTGCTCCTGGGTGGCGCTGCTGATCGCGCCGATCATGGTGCTGACCTTGTTCACGCTGGCGACGATCTCCTGCATCGTCGCGCCCGCTTCTTCCACCAGCTTCGCGCCATCGTCCACGCGCGCCACGGAATCGCCGATCAGCGCCTTGATTTCCTTGGCAGCCGCGGCGGAACGCTGGGCCAGGTTGCGCACCTCGCCCGCCACCACGGCAAAACCCCGGCCCTGCTCGCCCGCACGAGCGGCCTCGACGGCGGCATTCAGCGCGAGGATATTTGTCTGGAACGCGATGCCGTCGATGACGCCGATGATGTCGACGATCTTGCTCGACGACGCGTTGATCGACGCCATCGTGTCGACCACGCGTGCGACGACGGCGCCGCCCCGGCCCGCCACCTCGGCGGCGGAATCGGCCAACCGGCTCGCTTCGCGGGCGTTCTCGGCGCTGTTCTTCACGGTCGACGTCAGCTCTTCCATCGACGCGGCCGTCTCTTCGAGCGAGCTGGCCTGTTCTTCCGTGCGGCTCGACAGATCCAGATTGCCGCTCGCGATCTCGCGCGACGCCGTGGCGATCAGGTCCGTTCCCGTGCGCACGTCGGCGACGATGCCGGCCAGCGCGTCGCGCATGCGCTTCATTGCGGCCATCAGGCTGGCCTCGGCGCCGGCGCGCACAGGCACATCCATGCCCAGGTCGCCGGCCGCGATGCGCTGCGCCACCGCGACTGCGTCTTCGGGATCGCCGCCGATCGAGCGCTCGACGCTGCGCACGATCATCCAGACGAGGCCCGTGAGCAGCGCGCCGATCACGGCCAGCCAGGCGGCCGAGGCGGCCAACTCGGCATGGAAGGCGTGATCGAGGTCATCGATGTACATGCCGTTCATGAAATACCAGCCCCATGGCCGATACGCCTGGACATGGGTGAGCTTGGGCACCGGCTTGTCCGAGCCCGGCTTGGGCCACAGGTATTCGATGAAGCCCGCGCCGCTCGCCTGCGCCGCGGCCATGCCGTCCATGTACGGGTTATGGCCGTTCGGGTCGACAATCCTGCCGAGCGGGGAGCCGACCAGTTCCGGCTTGATCGGATGCATCAGCACGGACTTGTCGTCGTAGATCGTGAAGTAGCCGTTGGCGCCGAAGCGCAGCGCCCGGGTCCGGGCCAGCACCTGCTGTTTCGCATCGTCGACGGTCAGCTTACCGGCGGCGGCGAGCGCCGCGTACTCCTTGGCGATGGACTCGGCCATCTCGCTGGCGTTCGACAACTGGATCTTGCGTTCTTCAAGGCGCAACGCGCGGCTTTGCAGCGCGTTCACCGTGAACACGGCAAGAAGACAAGCCCAGCTGAGCAACAAGGGGAGGAACAGCTTGCGACGGAATGTAATTTTCATATTGATCTGCGCCGTCTCCTGACGCGGTGAACACGGGAAGTATCCGTAGATCAATATTTACCTATGACCAATGTCAACACAATGGCTCAGTCGCAGCTGTAATGAATGTTAGCGATCACTTCCGATTGGTTGCGGCGGCGGCGCAACACCCGCCAGCAAATTGGACGGGATGCGGCATGCCGCGCACAAACCGTCGTCCTCGGGAAGTGATCAGTACTCGACCGCGACCTCTTTTGCGCCAAGGTGCAGCTCGAGCGCGTATTTCAATTCGTCCGACGGCGCCACGCGCCACGCGTCGCCCAGCTGCAGGGTGCACGGGATGCCCTGCGGCGTCACGCGCAGGCTGACCGGCAGGCCGTTCTCGTGGCGGTACGGCTGCAGGATCTCGGCCAGCTTCGCCGGCGCGATCGTGCACGCCACGTCCATCTCCAGCTTGTGGCCGTACTGGATGCGCGCCGTCGCGATGTCGAACACCTTCTCGGCCGTGATGCGCAGGCCGCCGTTGAAGCGGTCTTCCGACACCTTGCCCACGACGAGCAGGAACTCGTCCTCGCGGAAAATGTTCTTGTGCTGCTCGAACAGCTCGTTGTAGATCGTGACCTCGACGACGCCGGACTTGTCGTCCAGCGACACGATGAGGATCTTGCCGCGCTGCGTGAGCTGCGTGCGCACGCCCGTGATCACGCCGCACAGCATGCGCGGGTCGCGCGACGGTTCGAGGTCCTTCAGCTTGGTCTTGGCGAAGCGGCGCACTTCCTGGGAATACGAGTCGAACATGTGGCCCGACAGGTAATAGCCCAGCGCGGTCTTTTCCTCGGCCAGCTTCTGGCGGTCCGTCCACGGCGTCGCCTTCACGTAGTCCGGCGGCGCGACAAGGTCGGAATCGTCGCCGCCGAACAGGCTGACCTGGTTGGCGGCGGCGGCGGCCTGTCCCGCCGCTTCCATCGCGAACGCGACCGACGCGAGCAGGATCGCGCGGTCGACGCCGAAGCAATCCATCGCGCCCGCGCGGATCAGCGATTCGATCGTGCGGCGGTTGATCTGCTTGCGGTCGACGCGCTTGCAGAAGTCGAACAGGTCCTTGAACCTGCCGCCATCCTCGCGCGCCGCGATGATCGCCTCGATCGCGCCCTGCCCCGCGCCTTTCACGCCGCCCAGGCCGTAGCGGATGTTCTTCACCTGCTTGCCCGTGACGGACGGCGGCGGGCCTTCCGGCGTGAAGCGGAACTGCGATTCGTTGACGTCCGGCGGCAGGATCGTCAGGCCGCACATGTCGATCGAGTCCTCGACGAGGATCTTGATCTTGTCCGTGTCTTCCATGGCCAGCGACATGTTGGCTGCCATGAACGCGGCGGTGTGGTGGACTTTCAGGTACGCGGTGTGGTACGACAGCAGCGCGTACGCGGCCGCGTGCGACTTGTTGAAGCCGTAGCCCGCGAACTTCTCCATCAGGTCGAAGATCTCGTCGGCCTTCTCGGTCGTCAGGCCGTCCTTCGCGGCGCCGGCGCGGAAGATCGCGCGGTGCTCGGCCATTTCCTCGGCCTTCTTCTTGCCCATCGCGCGGCGCAGCATGTCGGCGCCGCCCAGCGAATAGCCGCCGACGATCTGCGCCATCTGCATCACCTGCTCCTGGTAGACCATGATGC
>CBIHRX010000167.1:0-14659 GCA_966212555.1 uncultured Massilia sp. | reverse complement strand
CGAGGAAGCGCTCACGGAAGCGCGCCGCATCGGCTACCCCGTCATGCTGAAAAGTACGGCGGGCGGCGGCGGCATCGGCATGCGCCTGTGCCGCGACGACGACGAACTGGCCGGCGCCTACGCGTCCGTGCGCCACCTGTCCGAGAACAACTTCAAGAACAGCGGCATCTACCTGGAAAAATTCGTGCAACGCGCGCGCCACGTCGAGGTGCAGATCTTCGGCGACGGCCGCGGCAACGTCGTATCGCTGGGCGAGCGCGATTGCTCCGTCCAGCGCCGCAACCAGAAGGTGATCGAGGAGACGCCCGCGCCCGGCCTCACGGACGGCACCCGCCACGCGCTGGCCGCCACCGCCGTGCGCCTGGGCGCAGCAATTAACTACCTGTCGGCCGGCACCGTCGAATACGTGCTGGACGCGGACACGGGCGCGTTCTACTTCCTCGAAGTGAACACGCGCCTGCAAGTGGAGCACGGCGTGACGGAGGAAGTGTTCGGCGTCGACCTCGTCGAATGGATGATCCGCGCGGCGGCCGGCGCACTCACGCTGCCGGAGCAGGCGTCGCTCGTGCCGAACGGCCACGCGATGCAGCTGCGCGTGTATGCGGAAGACCCGGCGCGCAATTTTCAACCTTGCTCCGGCGTGCTGACGGCCGTCGAATTCGCGCCCGGCCTGCGCGTGGACACGTGGGTCGAGCGTGGCGTTACCGTCAGCCCCTACTATGACCCGCTGCTGGCCAAGCTGATCGTCAAGACGGACAACCGGGCCGCGTCGGTCGACCAGCTCGCGCGTGCTCTCGAGACGTCGCGCATCGACGGCATCGAGACCAATCTTGCGTACCTTGCGCGCATCCTGCGCTACGACGATTTCGTCGCCGGCCGCCAGATCACGCAGATGCTGGCCGCGATGGACTTCGCGCCGCAGACCGTGGAGGTGCTGGACGGCGGCATCCAGACGACGGTGCAGGACTACCCGGGCCGCCTGGGCCTGTGGGCCGTGGGCATCCCGCCGTCCGGACCGATGGACGCCTACGCGCACCGCATCGCGAACCACCTGCTCGGCAACGACATCGCCGCGCCCACGCTGGAGATGACCCTGCAGGGCGCCACGCTGCGTTTCAACTGCGCGTGCACGATCGCACTGGCCGGCGCCGACCTTGGCGCCAGCGTGTCCGGCCCGGACGGGAGCCGCGAACTCGTCAACTGGCACGCACACGCGATTGCCGCCGGCGAGACGCTGCGCTTCGCCGGCGTGCGCGGTGCGGGCGTGCGGGCGTACGTCGCGTTCGCGGGCGGCCTGGACGTGCCGGACTACCTCGGCAGCCGCGCCACGTTCACGCTGGGCCAGTTCGGCGGCCACGGCGGCCGCGCCGTGCGCGCGGGCGATATGCTCAAGCTGAAGCCCGTGCCGGCCCAACCGCGCGCACTCGCACCCGCCGCGATTCCCGCCTACGCGCACCACTGGGACATCGCCGTGCACTACGGCCCGCACGGCGCGCCGGACTTCTTCACCGACGACGATATCGTCACGTTCTTCGGCACCGCCTGGCAGGTGCACTTCAATTCCAGCCGCACCGGCGTGCGCCTCGTCGGCCCGAAGCCGCGCTGGGCGCGCACGGACGGCGGCGAAGCGGGCCTGCATCCGTCGAACATCCACGACAACGCCTATGCCATCGGCTCGATCGACTTCACCGGCGACATGCCCGTGATCCTCGGCCCGGACGGCCCGAGCCTGGGCGGCTTCGTGTGCCCGGCCGTGATCGTATCGAGCGACCTGTGGAAGATGGGCCAGCTGAAACCGGGCGACACGGTGCGCTTCCACCGCGTGTCCGTCGACGAGGCGGCGGCCCTGCGCGCCGCGCTGGACGCCGTGTTCGAGCGGCCGGATGCGGCGCCCGTGTGGACGCCGCCGGCGTCGCCGCAAGGCCTGGCCCAGCCGGCCGTCGCGGGCGAAGCGGCGCTGCCGGACGGTACGCGCGTCGTGTTCCGCCGCGCCGGCGACGACTACCTGCTGGTGGAATTCGGCGACCTCGCGCTGGACATCAACCTGCGCTTCCGCGTGCATGCGCTGATGTGCGCGCTGGAAGACGCGCGCCTCGATGGCGTCGTCGACCTCACGCCGGGCATCCGTTCGCTGCAGGTCCACTTCGACCACCGCCGCTTGAGCGCCGCGCGCCTGCTGGAGCGGATCGGCGCGCTGCTGGCGGCGCAGGGGCCGGTCGAGGACATGGTGGTCCCGTCCCGCATCGTGCACCTGCCGCTCGCATGGAACGACACGCAGACGCGGCTCGCGATCCAGAAGTACGAGACGACCGTGCGTCCGGACGCGCCCTGGTGCCCCAGCAACATCGAATTCATCCGCCGCATCAACGGGCTGGACACGATCCGCGACGTGTACGACGTCGTGTTCAAGGCCAGCTACATGGTGCTGGGCCTCGGCGACGTCTACCTGGGCGCGCCGGTCGCGACGCCCGTCGATCCGCGCCACCGCCTCGTGACGACCAAGTACAACCCGGCGCGCACGTGGACGCCGGAAAACGCCGTCGGCATCGGCGGCGCCTACCTGTGCGTGTACGGCATGGAAGGCCCGGGCGGCTACCAGTTCGTCGGCCGGACGGTCCAGATGTGGAACCGCTACCGCCAGACGGCCAGCTTCCGCGACGGCAAACCGTGGCTGCTGCGCTTCTTCGACCAGATCCGGTTCTACGAGGTGACGGAAGACCGTTTGCTCGAGCACCGGCGCGACTTCCCGCTCGGCCGCTTCGACGTGCGCATCGAGGAGACGACGTTTTCGCTGGCCGACTACAACGCGTTCCTGGCGCGCGAAGCGGATGCCATCGCCGCGTTCAAGACGCGCCAGCAGGCCGCGTTCGAGGCCGAGCGCGAGCGGTGGCGCACGAGCGGCCAGGCCGAGTGGGTCAGCGAGGAAGCGGCGCTTGATGCGGGCGCGCCGGCCGACCTGCCCGACGGCAGCCAGTACCTGTCCGCCGTGGTCCCGGGCAGCGTGTGGAAGATCGTCGTGCCGCCCGGCGCCGCCGTGCGCGAGGGCGAGACGCTGGCGATCTTCGAATCGATGAAGATGGAAATCCCCGTCGTCGCTACCGCCGACGGCGTGCTGGACGAATGGCTCGTCGCCGAGGGCAAGCCCGTCGCCGCCGGCCAGCGCATCGCCGTCTTCACGGCCGCATCCTGAATCCGCATCCACCAACAACAAGGAGTTCCGCATGCACGACAAGAAGATCGCCCTCGCCCTCGCCACGCTGCTGCTGGCAGGCACCGCGCGCGCCGACGACGCACCTACGTTCACCGGCCATGTCGACCTGGTCAGCAAATACATCCTGCGCGGCGTCAGCTCGACCTATGGCCCCGGCCTGCCGGGCCTGGGCAACGCCGGCGCCGACGCGCCCGAATCGGACCGGCCCGCGCTGCAGTGGGGCGTCGACTGGAACGATCCCTCCGGCCTGTTTCTCGGCTACTGGGCGTCGCAGATCAACTACTCGTACCAGCGCCTGGGCGAGTCGTATGCCGACCGCAGCATCGCCGACTTCCAGCACAAGAAATCGATCGAGAACGACTTCTACGGCGGCTACAACGGCAAGGTGGCCGACATCGGCTACACGGTCGGCCTGACGGGCTATTACTACGTCAATGGCGAGCACGCCAACGCGTTCGAGACCAAGCTGGGCGCCAGCTACGGCCCGTTCAGCGTGACGGCGCAGACCCTGCTCAAGGACGTCGTGTGGGGCAACCGCGGTGACACCTACTGGACGCTGGCCGCGAGCCAGCCCCTTCCGCACGACATCACCCTGTCGGCCACGCTCGGCTTCTACACGTACCACAAGGAAGGGCGCTACCTGGGCACGGTCGACACGCTGACCGGCACGCGCTGCGCGGCCGGCACGAGCTTCATCGTCAACGGCTGCTTCGCGGGCGGCGCGCCGTCGTCGGGCGGCTGGCGCCACCTGACCGTCGGCTTCACGCAGCCGCTCGGCGCCGGCTTCACGTGGGGCCTGCAAGGCCTCCTCGGCGGCGACAACCGCTTCGGCGTCAAGCAGGGCAACCGCCTGCTGGCCACCCTCAGCTACGGCTTCTGACCTTTTACGCAACGCGAGACATCATGACGATCATCGACACCCATGCCGCCTACCTGAGCGGCGCATCGACACCCAGCCGCTGTATCGAGCAGGTACTGGCCCGCATCGCCGCCGCGGACCGCCCCGAGATCTGGATCAGCCGCGTGGACGCCGCCGCGCTGCGCGCGCAGGCCCGCGCGCTCGACGCCGTGCTGGCGGCCGAAGGTGCCGCCGCGCTGGCGCGCCTGCCGCTGCTGGGCATCCCGTTCGCCGTCAAGGACAACATCGACGTGGCCGGCATGCCCACCACGGCCGCCTGCCCCGCCTACGCGTACGTGCCGGACGAATCCGCGCCGGTGGTGCAACAGCTCGTCGCGGCGGGCGCCCTGCTGGTCGGGAAGACGAACCTGGACCAGTTCGCGACGGGCCTCGTCGGCACGCGCTCGCCGTACGGCGCCGTGCGCAACGCGGTCGATCCGGCCTACGTGTCGGGCGGCTCCAGTTCCGGCTCCGCCGTCGCCGTCGCGCTGGGCATGGCCGCCTTCGCGCTCGGCACGGATACCGCAGGATCCGGCCGCGTGCCGGCGGGCCTGAACGGCATCGTCGGCCTCAAGCCCACGCGCGGGCTGCTCTCGACGCGCGGCGTGGTGCCGGCCTGTCGCACGCTCGATTGCGTCTCGGTGTTCGCGCCAAACGTCGCCGACGCGTGGAAGGTGGCGCAGGCCGCGGCCGGGTACGATGCCGCCGACCCTTACTCGCGCATGATCCCGATGCAGGGCGTGCGCCGGCGCGGCTATCGCATTGCCGTGCCCGCGCAGCTGGAATTCTTCGGCGACGCCGCCGCGAAAGCCGCGTTCGAAGCGACCTTCGCGCGGCTGCGCGACCTGCCCGGCTGCACCTTCGGCACCATCGACTACACGCCGCTGCGCGACGCCGCCGCCCTGCTCTACCAGGGCCCGTGGGTCGCCGAGCGCCACGCCGCCGTCGGCACCTTCATCGACGCGCAGCCGGACGCCGCGCATCCGGTGGTCGCCGGCATCATCGACCAGGCCAAGGGGTACGATGCCACGGATGCGTTCAAGGGCCAGTACCGGCTGGCGGCGCTGCGCCGTGCGGCCGAGGACAGCCTCGCCGACTACGACTTCCTGCTCGTGCCCACGACGCCGACCATGCCGCGCATCGCCGACGTGCTGGAACGTCCGGTGGAATTGAATGCGCAGCTGGGGTACTACACGAACTTCGTGAATTTCTTCGACATGGCCGCGCTGGCCGTGCCGGGGACGCCGCGGGCGGACGGCCTGCCGGCCGGCGTCACCTTGATCGGCCCCGCCGGCAGCGACCACCTGCTCGCGACGGCGGCCGCCGCGCTGCTGGGCGGCGCGGATGCCGACGCGCTGGCCGCCGATCCCCTGCCGTTCGCCGAACCGACGGTGCGGGTCGCGGTCGTCGGTGCGCACCTGGCGGGCCAGCCGCTGAACTGGCAGTTGCTGGAACGGGGCGCGCGCAAGGTGGCGGCCACGCACACGGCGCCGCACTACCGGCTGTACGCGCTGCCGGGCACGACGCCGCCCAAGCCGGGCCTGGCCCGGGTCGAGCGCGACGGCGCGGCGATCGAGGTCGAAGTGTGGGAACTGCCGCTGCGCCGCTTCGGCGAATTCGTGGCCGAGATCCCGGCGCCGCTGGGCATCGGTTCGCTCGAACTGGCGGACGGCAGCTGGGTCAAGGGCTTCATCTGCGAACCGGCCGCCATCGCCAGTGCCACCGACATCAGCGTGTTCGGCGGGTGGCGCGCGTACCTGGCCAGCCGAGCGGCTTGAACACCGGGGTCAGACCCCGATTTTTGGAAATTGCCTAAAACTGGGGTCTGACCCCGAATCTGGACCCCGAATCTGTCCGGGCATCAAGACCGTCCGCACTGTCCGTCCACGCTGCCCCCGGACAGTCGCGGACGCGACCGTGTCCGCTGTCCGCGCCAATAAAATCAATGGCTTAGCGGCTGGCACGGATCATGCAAATACGACACTGTCCACAACCCGTGTCCACATCATGATCCGCGATACCTCCCAACAAGACGCCGTTATCGCCCCGCCGCCGGGCCACAAGCTGAAGCGCCGCGCGCTCTGGATCGGCAGCGCCGTGGTCGTGGCCGCGCTGTGCGCCGGCCTCGTGTCGACGTGGCGCGGCAGCGAAGCGTCCGTCAGCGCGTCGCGCCTGCGCATCGCCGAGGTCACGCGCGGCACGCTCGTGCGCGACGCCTCCGTCAACGGCCGCGTCGTCGCGGCCGTCAGCCCGACCTTGTACGCGAAGGCGCCCGCCACCGTCAACCTGAAGGTCGCCGCCGGCGACACCGTGAAAAAGGGCCAGGTGCTGGCCGTGCTCGAATCGCCCGACCTGACGGACGTGCTGAAACGCGAAACGTCTGCGTACGAAGGCCTGAAGGCCGAGGTGGCGCGCCAGCAGATCCTGTCGCGCAAGCAGAAGCTGCTGGCGCAGAAGGAGGCCGACACCGCCGAGATCGACCGCCTGTCCGCCCAGCGCACGCTGGAGCGCTACGACAGCGTGGGCCAGCTCGGCGTCATCGCCAAGATCGATTACCAGAAAGCGAAGGACGCGGTGCAGTCCGCGCAGATCCGTGCGAAGCACGCCACGCAAGCGGCCAGCCTGGAAAGCGAGGACGTCGCGCTCGCGATCAAGACGAAGATGAACGACCTGGAACGCGCGCGCCTGTCGATGGAAGAAGCGCAGCGCCGCGTCGACGAACTGACGGTGCGCGCACCCGTCGACGGTTTCATCGGCACGCTGAACGTGCAGGACCGCATGGTCGTCGCCGCGAACGCGCCGCTGATGACGCTCGTCGACCTGTCGAAACTCGAGGTCGAGATCGAGGTACCGGAAACGTATGCGGCCGACCTGGGCCTGGGCATGAACGCCGAGGTCACGCTCCCCTCGGGCACGGCGACCGGCAAGCTGTCGGCGCTGTCGCCGGAAGTCGTCAAGAGCATGGTGCTGGCGCGCGTGCGCTTCGACGGCGAGCAGCCGAAGGGCCTGCGCCAGAGCCAGCGCGTGACGGCGCGCCTGCTCATCGAAGAACGCCCGAACGTGCTGATGGTGGCACGCGGCCCGTTCGTCGAAAGCGAGGGCGGACGTTATGCCTACGTCGTGCGCGACGGGATCGCCGTGCGCACGCCGATCCGCATGGGCGCCACCAGCATGTCGGCCGTCGAAATCCTCTCGGGCCTGAAACAGGGCGACAAGGTGGTGGTGGCCGGCACCGATGCCTTCAGCAATGCACAACGCGTCTCGATCAATCAGTAACCAACCCAAAGGACAAGCCATGCTGCGCATGACCAATCTCTCCAAGGTATACCGCACTCACATGATCGAGACGCACGCGCTGCGCGGCTTCGAGATCGAAGTCCGCGAAGGCGAGTTCGTCACCGTGACCGGTCCGTCCGGCTCGGGCAAGACGAGCTTCCTCAACATCGCCGGCCTGCTCGAGGAATTCACGTCCGGCGAATACATCCTCGACGGCGTCAACGTGAAGGGCCTGGACGACAACGCCCGCTCGCGCCTGCGCAACGAAAAGCTGGGCTTCATCTTCCAGGGTTTCAACCTGATCCCCGACCTGAACCTGTACGACAACGTCGACGTCCCGCTGCGCTACCGCGGCTTCAACGCGGCCGAGCGCAAGAAGCGCATCGAGGATGCGCTGTCGAAAGTGGGCCTGGCGTCGCGCATGAAGCATTATCCGGCCGAGCTGTCCGGCGGCCAGCAGCAGCGCGTGGCCATCGCGCGCGCGCTGGCGGGTTCGCCGAAACTGCTGCTGGCGGACGAACCGACCGGCAACCTCGATACGCAGATGGCGCGCGGCGTGATGGAACTGCTGGAAGAGATCAACGCGGCCGGCACGACGATCCTGATGGTCACGCACGATCCGGAACTGGCCGTGCGCACCACGCGCAACGTGCACATCATCGACGGCCAGGTGTCGGACCTCGTGCGCCGCGGCCCGACACTGGTCGACACCAAGTCCACCGCCGCGGTCTGAGGAGGCGTCATGTTCGGTTACTACTTCAAGCTCGGGGTGCGCAGCCTGCGCCGCAATCCCGCCCTCACCGCGCTGATGGTGCTGACCCTGGCGGTCGGCGTGGCCGCCAGCGTGTCCACGCTGACGATCCTGCACATGATGTCGAGCGATCCGATCCCGCAGAAGAGCACCCGGCTGTTCGTGCCGCTGATCGACAACGGCCCGGTCGAGGGCTACACGCCGGGCGAGGATCCGGACGACATCCAGATCAGCTACAAGGACGCCGTCAACCTGGTCAAGGGCGGCCAGGGCGTGCGCCGCACGGCGCTGTACGGAGTCTCCGCGCCGATCCAGCCGCCGCGCGCGGACATCCAGCCGTTCAACCTGTCCGGCCTCGCGCCCACGCGCGACTTCTTCGCCATGTTCGACGTGCCCTTCCTCCACGGCCAGGCCTGGACGGAGCAGGACGAGGCGCGCGGCGCCGACGTCGTGGTCCTCAGCCGCGAGATCGCGGAAAAACTGTACGGCGACGCCAACCCCGTCGGCCAGCGCGTCATGCTGATGGGCTTCCCGTTCACCGTCGTGGGCGTGATCGACAACTGGATGCCGCTGCCGCGCTTCTATCGCCTGAACGGCGGCGTGCGCTACGGCGCCGGCGAGGAATTCTTCATCCCGTTCGCGACGTCCATCCGCCACGAAGTCACGCACAACGGCAGCATGAGCTGCACGTCGAACTCCGGCCCCGGCTTCGCCGCGCGCCTGGCGTCCGAGTGCACCTGGATCACTGTGTGGTTCGAAACGGCATCCGCCGGCGACCGCGCCGACCTGCAGGCCTGGCTCGACAACTACGCGGCCGACCAGCGCAAGCTGGGCCGCCTGAAGCGCAACGCCGTGAACCGCCTGTACGACGTGCCGGAATGGCTCGTGTTCACGAAGGTCGTCGGCAAGGACAGCAAGCTGCAGACCTGGCTCGCCTTCGGCTTCCTCGTGCTGTGCCTCGTGAACACCGTCGGCCTGCTGCTGGCGAAGTTCTCGGTGCGCGCCTCCGAGATCGGCGTACGCCGCGCTTTAGGCGCGTCGCGTGGCGACATCTTCCGCCAGTTCCTCATCGAGACGGGCGTCGTCGGCCTCGTCGGCGGCGTGCTGGGACTCGTCCTCGCATTCGGCGCACTGGCCCTGATCTCCATGCAGGGCAAGCAGACGGCAGCCGTCGCCCACATGGACTGGCAGATGCTGATCGTGACCTTCATGATGTCGGTCGGCGCCGCCATCCTCGCGGGCCTGTTGCCGACCTGGCGCGCCTGCCAGGTCACGCCCGCGATCCAGCTCAAATCGCAGTAAGGAGAACCGTCATGGAAATCCGTCCCATCCTGTCCGCCCTGCTGCGCAACAAGACCGGCCCGATCCTCGTCGCGCTGCAGGTCGCCCTGAGCCTGGCGATCCTGGCCAACGCGGCCCACATCGTCAACGAGCGGCGCGCCGTCGCCGCGCGGCCGTCCGGCCTGTCCGACGAACATTCGACCTTCTACGTCACCGTGCGCAGCCTGTCGAACGACACGCCGGAGCAGCGCCTCGCCAACATCAAGCGCCAGACCGCGCTGCTGCGCGCCGTGGGCGGCGTGGCGTCGGTCGCCCACGTGAGCCAGATGCCGCTGTCGCGCAGCGGCAGCAACACGAGCGTCGCCGTCAACGACCGCCAGGACAAGCCGAGCGCCGTCGCCTCGCAGTTCGTCTCGGGCGACTCGCTCGTGCAGACCTTCGGCCTGAAACTGGTCGAAGGCCGCGACTTCCTGCCGGGCGAGCTCCTCGACGTCAACGAAGACACGACGGCCGAACCGCCGCCCCAGGTCATCATGACGAAACCGCTGGCGGACAAGCTGTGGCCGGACCAGCCGGCCGTCGGCAAGACGATGTACTTCGGCACCGGCAAGGATGCGCGCGGCGTGCAGGTGGTCGGCGTCGTCCAGGCCCTGATGAGCGCCCACGGCGAAGTCGGCGAACGGGGCGAGCAGTCCGTGATCATGCCGGCGCGCCTGTACGGCAGCGAACCGGTCGTCCTGTACGCGGTCCGCACCGAACCGGGCCAGCGCGACCGCGTGATGAAGGAAGCGGAAGAGGCGCTGCACAAGTCGTCGGCCACGCCGATGATCACGAAACTGAAGACCGTCGACGAAGACCGCAAGGACCGCTACCGCGCCGACGTCGCGCTGCAGTGGATGCTCGTCACGGTGAGCGTGCTGCTGCTCCTGATCACCGCCAGCGGCATCGTCGGCATGGCCAGCCTGTGGGTCACCCAGCGCCGCAAGCAGATCGGCGTGCGCCGCGCGCTGGGCGCGAAGAAGACCGACATCCTGCGCTACTTCATCACGGAGAACTTCATGATCACGAGCGCCGGCGTGTTCGGCGGCGTGGCGCTGGGCCTCGCGCTGAACCAGCTCCTCGTCAGCAAGCTGGAGATGGCGCGCCTGCCGGCCGGCTACCTCGTGTTTGGTGCCCTCGGCTTCTGGCTGCTGGGCGTCGCGGCGGCCTACGGTCCGGCATGGCGCGCTGCCAGCATTTCGCCGGCCACGGCGACCCGCAGCGTGTGAGCCGGCAGTGATATGCTAGCGGGCATGCCTACCGTATTGATCATCGATGACAACGCCGCCGTCGGCATCGCGCTCGACGTCCTGTTTTCGCTGCACGACATCGCGTCCCTGCGCGCCGCGTCGCCCGAGGAAGGCCTCGCCCTCCTCGCGCGCGAGCCCGTCGATCTCGTCATCCAGGACATGAACTTCACGGCCGACACCACGTCGGGCGAGGAAGGCGTGGCGCTGTTCCGCGAAATCCGCAAGCTGTATCCGGACCTGCCGGTGATCCTGCTGACGGCGTGGACGCACCTCGACGCGGCCGTCGACCTGATCAAGGCCGGCGCCGCCGACTACCTGTCGAAGCCGTGGAACGACGACCGCCTGCTCGCGACGGTGACGAATCTGATCGAGCTGGGCCAGGCCAACCGCGCCCTGGGCCAGCGCCTGCAGCGCGAACGCCGCGCGCGCCGTGAACTGGAACAGAATTTCGACCTGCGCGGCCTCGTATGGGCCGACCCGGCGACGGAGCGCGTGCTGAGCCTCGCCTGTCAGGTGGCGCGCGCCGACGTGCCGATCCTGATCACGGGACCGAACGGCACGGGCAAGGAACGCATCGCCGAAATCATCCAGGCCAACTCCCAGGTTGCGCAAGGGCCGTTCGTCGTGCTGAACTGCGGCGCGCTGCCGTCGGAACTGATCGAGGCGGAGCTGTTCGGCGCCGACGCCGGCGCGTACACGGGCGCCTCGAAGGCGCGCGAAGGCAAGTTCGAGGCGGCCGACGGCGGCACGCTGTTCCTCGACGAGATCGGCAACCTGCCGCTGGCCGGGCAGATGAAACTCCTGCGCGTGCTGGAGACCGGCCGGTTCGAACGCCTCGGCTCCAATCGCGAACGCCAGGTGAAGGTGCGCGTGATCAGCGCGACGAACGCGGACCTCGCGGCGATGATCCGCGCCGGCACCTTCCGCGAGGACTTGTACTACCGCCTGAACGTGATCGAACTGAAGCTGCCGGCGCTGGCCGCGCGTCCCGGCGACATCCTGCCGCTGGCGCACGGCTTTCTCGCGCGTGGCAAGACCCTGCATCCCGGTGCGGAAGCGGCGCTGATGGCACACAACTGGCCGGGCAATGTGCGCGAACTGAAGAACGTGATGGCGCGCGCGAACCTGCTGGCCCAGGGCGACGTGATCAAGGCGCCCGACCTCGGCCTGCCGCTGCCTGCTCACGCCGCGCTCGACGCGGAGCCGGACCGCGAAGCGATCACGCAGGCGCTGGCGCGCGCAGGCGGCGTGATCGCGCAGGCGGCCGCGGAACTCGGCCTGTCGCGCCAGGCTTTATACCGCCGCATGGAGCGGTTAGGGATTGCCCGCGCCGCATGAAATTCCGCCTGTCGCTCGTCACACGCTGGTCGGCCCTCGTCGGCACCCTGCTGGCGGTCGGGATCATCATCGCGCTGGCGCTCGACCATTTGCTGCCGGGCCGCCCGCTCGCGGTGCTGGGCATCTGCCTGCTGTGCGTCGTGCCCATCTCGATCATCACGCTGCGCTCGCAGGTGCAGCCGATCCTGTCGCTGTTCCGCGCCCTGGAGGGCACGGTCACCAGTTACCGCGACGGCGATTTCTCGTTCAGCCTGCACTGGCCTCAGAACGACGAACTGTCGGATCTCATCGCGGCCCACAACGCGCTGGGCGAAGTACTGCGCGAGCAGAGACTGGACCTCGTGCAGCGCGAACTGCTGCTCGACACGATGGTGCAGAACACGCCCGTCGCCATGCTGCTCGTGACGGAACCGCCGGGTACCGCCGGCCGGGTGATCGTCTATGCCAACGTGGCCGCGCGCCAGCTGCTGTTCGAGGGTCATAAACTGGAAGGCCACGCGCTGCACGACGTGCTGCAAAACACGCCGGCGCTGGTGGAAGCGCTGGCGCGCGGCGGCGACGGCCTGTTCACGGCCGGCGACGGCGAAGAAGAAGAGGTCTACCACCTGGCCCGCCGCAATTTCAGTTTGAACGGCCGGCGCCACGAACTGCTGCTGCTGCGCCAGCTGACGGCCGAACTGCGCCGGCAGGAAGTGCAGACGTGGAAAAAAGTCATCCGCGTCATCAGCCACGAGTTGAACAATTCGCTGGCCCCGCTCGCATCGCTCGCCCACTCCGGCACGGAGCTCGTGCGGCGCGGCCAGACGGAGCGCCTGCCGCAGATCCTGCAGACCATCGGCGAGCGCACGCGCCACCTGGAGAGCTTCATCCTCGGCTACGCCCGCTTCGCCAAGCTGCCGGCACCGCGCCTGGAGACGATCGCCTGGACCGACTTCGTGGCCGGCCTCGCGGACCAGGTCGCGTTCCGCCTGGGTGGAGAACTGCCGGAGACACCGGCCCATATCGACCGCGCGCAGCTGGAGCAGGCCCTGATCAACCTGCTGAAGAACGCCCACGAATCGGGCTCGCGCCCGGAAGACGTCGAGCTGCACGTGCGCAGGGTGCAGGACGTGGTCCGCATCGACGTATTCGACCGCGGCACGGGCATGAACGACGCCGTGCTGACGAATGCCCTCGTCCCGTTCTACTCGACGAAGCGCAGCGGCACGGGCCTCGGCCTGGCGCTGGCGCGCGAAATCGCCGAAGCCCACGGCGGCCGCATCACCCTCGGCAACCGCGAAGGCGGCGGCCTGGCCGTCACCCTGATCCTCCCCGCGTGAACTCGACACTTCGGGGTCAGACCCCGGTTTTGGGCAATTGCTCAGATTCGGGGTCAGACCCCTTTTTTCCGGCGACACGCCGTCGGTTGAATGCCATTCCGCGTACTTACCCGCACAATAGGCGACGATGAGCGCAGCGACCATTTATAATATGCTCTGACCCCGAATTTGCCGCGAAAGCGCACGATCGTGCGATACTCCCGGTTTCGTCGACGTTGGAGTACGCGAAGAATGATCCGACTACCCCTGTTTTGCATGACCGCGCTGGCGCTGGCCGGCTGCGTCCAGTCCCCCTCCACGCGCACGGCCGCCGTGCCCGCGCAGCCGCAGCAACCGCCGCAGCAGCAACCGCAACTGCGGCCGGGCCAGGATTGCGCGCCCCCCGTCTATCCGCAGGAGGCGCTGCAGGCGCGCATGAGCGGTGTCTCGATGATGGCCTTCCTGGTCGGCAGCGACGGCGCCGTGCGCGAATCGCGCCTGCTCAAGTCGAGCGGTTACGCGATCCTCGACCACGCCGCGGAAGCCGCACTCCGGCTGTGCCGCTTCAAGCCCGCGCTGAAGAACGGCCATACGGTCGCGGCGTGGCAACCGGTCCAGTACGCGTGGTCGCTGCCGTAATGTCGAACGCCAGGGATCCCCGCTTCGCCCGGCCCGGCCACCCGCCGGCCACGATCACCGAATTCGAAGGCGTGCGCTCGCTGCACCTCGGCACCTCGTGGGTGCAGGGCTCGATGCGGCTGGCGCGGCCCGATGCGATCGAGCTGGAATACGTCCAGATGATGATGATGTGGATGCTGTTCCTGCCGGAGCCGCGCCGCGTCGTGCAGCTGGGCCTCGGCAGCGCCGCGCTGACCAAGTTCTGCCACCAGCGCTTTCCGCAGGCGCGCGTGACGGCCGTCGAGCTGAATCCGAACGTGATCGCCATCTGCCGCGAACACTTCGGCCTGCCCTCGGACAATGATCGCCTGGACGTGCGCGAGATGGATGCGCTGGACTTCGTGCTGGACGACGCCAACCACGGCACGGTGGACGTGCTGCAGGTCGACCTGTACGACGAGGAAGCGCGCGGCCCCGTCCTCGACACGCCCGAGTTCTACGCGGCCTGCGCCGCCTGCCTGAAGGATGGCGGCATCATGACCGCGAACGTGTTCGGCGATTTTTCCAACTACGACAAGAACCTCGATGCGATGCGCGACGCGTTCGACGCCGTCGTCTGGCTGCCCGAGGTCCACGACGCCAACATCGTCGTCGTCGCGTTCAAGGACGCGCCGCAGATCGACTTCGCCGTGCTGTACG
>CBIHRX010000166.1:0-14712 GCA_966212555.1 uncultured Massilia sp. | reverse complement strand
GTACCTGATTTAACCTGTCCACCATATCGGTGCATCTCACTCTGACCCCGAATTTTGCGGGCAAAAAAAAAGGGCCCGGAGGCCCTTTTCTTCCCTAGAAGTAAAGCTGCAGACGCTTAGAAGCTGTAGCGCGCACCCACGGTCCAGGCGTCGGCCTTGGCGCCGAAGTCTTTGCTCTTGCCATAGCGCTCGTACTCGGCGGTCAGAGCGACCTGCTGGTTGAGGTTGTACTGCACGCCGACCGCGCCGTAGGCACCGGTGTCGGTGTTCTTCAGGTTCAGCGCGGCGCTTTCCAGCTTGCGCTCGCTGTGCTGCAGGCCCAGTTTGCCGTACACGGCGAACTGGTCGTTGACTGGGTAGTTATATTTGCCGGCGACGTAATAGCTGTTGCCCTTGGTGCGGCCGCTGCCGTTGACGCCGTTGGCGGTGTAGTTGAAATCCGAGTTGCGGAAGTCGGTGTAGCCGGCTTCCACGCCCCAGTTCTGGTCGAATTCATAGCCGCCGAAAATCTTGCCCGAGGCTTTGTAACCGTCGCTGTCGAAATTGGTCAGGCCGCCGACCGACGAATTCACGTGGTCCGCCGTGGCGATGCCGACGCCGACATAGGCGCGCGGTTGGGTCTGGGTGGTCTGGGCCTGGGCCGCGCCGATGGCGGCAGTGGTGGCGAACAGTGCAACGATGAGCTTTTTCATGTTACGGATTCCCTTAGCGTTGTTTGACTGGTTCGCGATTCGATCGTGAATCGCGATGTGGTCAAGATAGCACCGCAAATTGGTGAAGTCCGTGCTGAACTCGTAAGACTTGTAATCGAATGTAACTTAATGACCCTAAATTCAGTAGTGCTTTAGCGAAAATTGGGCAGAGATAACAACGATTTAACTCACGTAACGGAAAGTTAGATTGAGCCGTGGTCCAACCAGTTTGGCCGTCTTGTTGATGCCGTGCTGCCAGTTGGCCTGGAGGTCTCCCGCCATCAACAGCAGGCTGCCGTCCGTCAGGTCCAGCTTGACCGTGTGTTTGCAGCGCTTGTGACGCAGGATGAACGTGCGGGTGGCGCCATAGCTGAGCGAGGCGATGACGGGCTGCGGTCCCAGTTCCGGCTCGTCGTCGCTGTGCATGCCCATGCTGTCGGCGCCGTCGCGGTAGTAATTCAGCAGGACGCTGTTATAGCGCCGTCCCGTCGCCTGCTCGACCGCGGTGCGCAATTGTTCCAGCAGCGGCGTCAGCGGCAACGGGTGCAGGGTCAGGCCGGAATACGTATAGCTGGCTTCGCCATACCAGGCCGTCAGGCGCGGCTGCAAGTAGCGCTTGCCGTAGACGACGACGGTGTCGGCACGCCAGGGTGTCTCGGCAAGCAGGCGCGCCAGGATGTCGGCATTGCCGATCGGCATGGGAAGCTGGGCCAGCATGGACAGCGTCCCGTCCTCGATCGGGATGGGCATTAAATCCGTGCCTGTGGAAAACAAATCCATTCGACAATATTGCTATGATGAGAAGATCGCACTGACTTGGTATCTTCTCATGAACAAACGCCAATTCCTCGGCGCCGCGGCGGTCGCGGGCGCCTTTCCCATCGCCGGCCAGGCGGTGCAACCGTCCGGACGCGGTCCCACCCTGCTGACGGTCACCGGAGCCATTGCACGCGGCAATCGCGGGCCGCTCGACCCGGCGCTGGACCAGATGATGCACAAGCACCAGGTGACGTTTACGACAGCATGGGCATTCGATTACGCCAGCCTGCTGGCCCTGCCGCCCGTGACGATCCGCCCGACCCTGGAATACGACGGCAAGCCGCACACGCTGCGCGGCCCGCTGCTGACGGACGTGCTGGCGCGCGTCGGCGCCACCGTGAACGAGAAGACGATCCTGGTCCTGCGCGCCGTGGATGGCTACAACGTGGAGTTGCCCATCGCGCAGGCGCGTGCGCGGCGCTTCATCGTCGCCACGCACGTCGACGGCAATCCGATGCCGCTGGGAGGTCTGGGACCGCTATGGGCGGTGTACGACGCCGACCGGGTGGCGGAGATGAAGGCGCTGCCGCTGCCGCAGCGCTTTGCCGCCTGCCCATGGGCGCTGTACCACATCGAGGTGAAAGCGTAATCAGGCGTAGGCTTCGGCCAGGCTCATCACGCGCGGCGCGATCTTGATGCCGACGTTGCCGAACAGGGTGTCGATCGCGGCCAGGTTGGCCGCGCATTCCTCGGTCTTCCAGCCGTTGAACAAATCGGTGCCGTTCTTCTGGAAATGCATGTCGAGGACTTTACCCTTGTCCTTGTGGACATAGGTCTGTTGATAAGTGTTCTCGAATCCGAGCTCGGCCAGGGCCGTCAGCACGGCGCGCGGCGGATTGTCGGGGTCGGTGGCCAGGAATACGCCGAACGTCTTGCCCGGCGGCTTGGCCGCCACGTCAACTTCGTAAATGCCCGGTGCCTTGGTGACACTCGTACTTTTCAGAAACAGCATGCTGTCGTCCTCCACGCATGACGGCGGGCGCCGTCATTCAATAAATTGAAATCAGACACAGCTTATTGCAGTATGGGAACTTTGTCGACGAATGGTTTTCGAGATTTTGCTCTACTGCAACAGACTAGGCGGACAATAGCCCGACGGCACTGCCAGCAACGAGTGCACCGCACGCGACCATGCCGATGATGAAGCCGATCTCGCGCTTGGCCGGATCGCGGTAATAGCCCAGCGCATACAGGACCCGCCCGACGCACCACAGCAGCCCGCCCGCGGCCGCCCAGCGGTCGCCGAGGTAGTGGCCGCACAGCCACAGCGGTGCCAGCACCAGCGGCAGCTGTTCCAGCGTGTTCGCCTGCACCCGCTGCGCGCTCTGGAACGGCAGCGGGCCGTCCATCGACGGCGCCGGCACGTTGTACTTGTTCCTGGCCCAGCCGGCCATCACGCCGGTCCAGAAATACACGCCCAGTGCGGCCAGCGTGGCCCATGCGGTCAACACCATTTCATCTCCAGAGGTTAAGAGGCACGCTTGCGCCGCGCCAGGTTCCACGTCGCCGTAGCGAGGGCGTCGTATAAATCTCCCGTCGGGCCGTCCCAGGCCGCGACGGCCGCGTGCTGGCGCGCCACGGTCGCCGCGTCGCCGCGCGCGATGGGGCCGGACAACGCCGCTTCCGGCCCCAGGCGCAGCACATTCGACAGCGTTTCGGTCGCGAGCGGCCGCGCCAGTTCGCGCGCCACGTCGGCCGGGATGCCGGCGGCCTCGTAGGCGCGCAATGCGGCATCCATCACGGTCACCAGGTAGTTCGACGCGAACACGGCGGCCGCGTGATACACGGTCTTGGCGGCCGGGTCGATCTGCACGGGCCGCGCGCCGATCGCCTCGAAGGCAGGAAGCAGGACCGCCAGCGCGGCTGCATCGCCTTCCACGCCGCAGAACGTGCCGTCGAACGCCGCCGCGACGGCCGCCGGATCCGCGAAGCTGCGCACCGGATGCACGCCGGCGACCGACGCTCCCGCCTGGCGCAGCGCATCCAGCTCATCGGAGGCCTTGGCGCCGCTGCAGTGGAACACGACGGCGCCCGCCATCGGCGTGGATTGCGCCAGCGCGGCGGCGACGGCGGCGATGGCATCGTCCGCCACGGCCAGCATCCACACGCCGGCCGGCCGCATGGCGCCATCGACGGGCGTGCCGGCGCCGATGAACGCGACGGCGTCGCGCGCACTGTCGCTGCCGCGTGTCTTGACGTCCTGCACGGCGAACACGCCGCGCGTAAAAAACAGGCGGCCGAGGGCGCGGCCCACGTGGCCGGCGCCGACGATGTTCAACGTCGTCATCAGAAACGGGAACCCGGCTGGCGCAGGAATTCGACTTCTTCCGGCGTCGACGCGCGCCCGAGGATCTCGTTACGGTGCGGGAAGCGGCCGAAGCGCGCGATCACGCCGCGGTGGCGGTGCGCGTAATCGAGCATCTCGTCGAAGCCGGGATGTTCGGCCGCCAGCACGCCGAACAGTTCGACGGCGCGCTCCTGCATGTACGCGTCCTCCGCGTGCTCGAACGGCATGTAGGCGAAGGCGCGCTGCAGCGGGGGCAGCTCGCGGTCGGTGCCGCTGTCGACGAGAGACTGCGCGGCCGCCAGCGCCAGGGCGTCGCCCGCGAACGAGAGCGGCGTGTTGCGGTGGGCGTTGCGGGTGAACTGGTCGAGCACGAGGATGCGCGCCAGCGTGCCCTGCGGTCCTTGCGCATCCCATTCGCGCAGGCCGCCGGCCAGCGCCTGCCCGATGGCGGCGCCGAAGCGGTCGCGGATGACGGCATCGAATTCGTCCTTCTTGACGAACCATTCGCGGCGCGGCTTGCCTGCTTCGACGCTGCCCGGTGCGCCGAACCAGAAATCGAGAACGTCCTGCGGGGTCATGTGCTCCTCTATGTGTTTGTCAGTTGCGTGCATGTGACAGCTGGAAGCCGTCCACCCCTTCGAACGTGGACAGCTCGCTGGCCAGCAGCGACAGCGGCGCACCCGGCTTGCCGGGCAATTCCAGCGCGACGAAATGCCATTCCTGGCACCCCTTCTCGCTGGAGATCGTCAGCGAACCGCCGGCGATCTCGTAGCCGCGTTCTAGCGCCGCCCGGCGCAGCGTCTCTTCCTGCGGATAGACGCCGGGCTTGAAGTGCAGCGTGACGGCCACCGCATGGCGCGACGGCAGCAGGCCCACCGCCTTGTTCAGGTAGATCATGATCATCGCGGAGAAGAACGCGAGTCCCATCGCGGCCATGTAGAACCCGAGGCCCACGAGGATGCCGATCACGGACGACGACCAGATCGACGCCGCCGTCGTCAGGCCGCTGATGTTGAAGCCCGAACGCATGATGACGCCGGCGCCGAGGAAGCCGATGCCCGTCACGACGCCCTGGATCACGCGCGTGGGATCGACCAGCGCCACGGACGATCCGTGGCCGCCGAACCAGTGGCTCGGATAGCCGGCGACGATGGTCAGCGCGCACGATGCCATGCACACGAGGCCATACGTGCGCATGCCGGCCGCGCGGCCGTGGTACGAGCGTTCGTAGCCGACCATGAGGCCCAGCAGCAGCGCGCCCGCCAGGTTCAGGAGGATCAGCGCATTGGTGGCGAGTTCCGAGTGCGACCAGTACGCGCCGATCAGTTCGGGCAGCGTCAGGCCCAGGTCGTTCGATGCGGGAGCCGTCAAGACTTTTTCCTGACCAGCTGTTTTTCGAATTCGATGTCGTGCTTGCTGACGCGCTTGACCTCTTGCGGACCGAGGCCGTTGACGAAGGCCACGAACTCGTCCAGCTCGAGCGGCGCGCACAGCGGCGGCGCGCCCGGCTTCTCGGACAGGAAGAACAGGCCGTCGCCGGTGCGCGCCATCGAATACGAGGTCACGCCGGTGCGCCGCTTGAGCCGGTCGACGGCCGCACTGGCGCGGGTGGAACGTGCGCTCGCCATATCAGATCTCCTTGGTACGCAGTTCGAGCCAGTCGCGCGCCGCGCCGCTCACGTGCGGCAGCAGGCGCGCGCGCACGCTGCGATGGTAGTCGTTGAGCCACGCGACCTCGTCGCCGCGCATCAGCGACAGGTCGATGCAGCGCGTGTCGATGGGGCACAGGGTCAGCGTCTCGAAGCCGAGGAATTCCCCATGATGATCAACGGCTCCGTCGCCCACCACGCGCGTGAGCACGAGGTTCTCGATGCGGATGCCCCACTGGCCGGGGCGGTAGATGCCCGGTTCGTTCGACGTGATCATGCCCGGTTCCAGCGCCGTATGCGGCTCCGGCGGCGCCGACGGCGAAATCACCTGCGGCCCTTCGTGCACGTTGAGGAAGTAGCCCACGCCGTGGCCCGTGCCATGACCGTAATCGATGCCCGCCGCCCAGATCGGGGCGCGCGCCAGCGCATCGAGCATCGGCCCTTTCGTCCCGCGCGGGAAGCGTGCGACGGACAGCGCGATCATCCCCTTCAGCACCAGCGTGAAGTCGCGCTTCTGCGCGCTTGAGGGCGTGCCGACGGGGACGACGCGCGTGATGTCCGTCGTGCCGCCCAGGTACTGGCCGCCGGAGTCGATCAGCAGCAGGCCGTCGCCCTCGATCACGGCGCAGTTCTCCTGCGCTGCGCGGTAGTGCATGATCGCGCCGTTGGCATTGAAGCCCGCGATGGTGCCGAAGCTGGGGCTGACGAAGTGCGGACGGCGTGCGCGCGCCGCCGTGATCTGCTCGTCGACGTGGACTTCGTTCAGCGGCGCACGGTGCGTGTCGGCCAGCGTCGCTTCGAGCCAGGCGAAGAATTCGCACAGGGCGGCGCCGTCCTGTTCCATCGTGTCGCGCACGTGGTCCATCTCGGCATCGAGCTTGCGCGATTTCGCCAGGGTCGTCGGGTTGATGGCTTCCACCACGCGCACGTGCGCCGGCACGGCGGCGCGCATGCCGGCCGTGATGCGGCGCGGGTCGACCAGCAGCGTGCTGTCGGGCGGCAGCGCGGCCAGGGCTTGCTGCGCCTGGTCGTACGGCGCCACGCGCACGCCATCCTGTTCCAGGCGCGCACGCAGATTCCCATCGATCTTGCCGTCGGCGACGAACAGGGTGGCGCCCGTCGCCTCCACGAGCGCATGCGCGAGGAACACGGGATTGAAGCTGACGTCGGCGCCGCGCAGGTTGAACAGGTAGGCGATGTCGTCGAGCGTCGAGATGAAATGGCGTTCGCCGCCCAGCTTCGCCATCGCGTTGCGCGTCGCGTGCAGTTTATCCGCGCGATCGAGCACGGCGAACGGCGCCGCGTGCTCGTAGACCGGCTCGGGCGGCAGGCCGGGGCGCTCGATCCAGATCTCGTCCAGCAGGTCGAGGTCCGTGCGCAACTGGATGCCGCGCGCGGCCAGCGCATCGCCCAGCAGGCGCGCGACGGCGAGGCCCAGCACGCGCGCGTCCACGGCCACGGTCTGGCCCGCGTCGAGGTTGTCGGCCAGCCAGTCGATGTACAGGAGGCTCGCGCCGGACGGGATCTTCATCAGCTGGATCTCCGTGCCGGCCAGTTCGTTCTCGGCCTGCGTGTAGTAGCGGCCATCCGTCCAGACGCCGGCAACATCCCGCGTGGCGATGAACGTGCCGACGGACCCCGTGAACCCGGACAGCCATGCGCGGCCCTGCCAGCGGCCGGGCAGGTATTCGGACAGGTGCGGATCAGCGGACGGTACGATGAAGGCGTCGATCCGGTGACGCGCCATCGCGGCGCGCAGCGTCTCGAGGCGCTTGGCGCGCACGTGGTTGGAGTCAGGTGCTGGCATGGTGGCTCGGTTGTCGCGATATGTTTATCAAGCCGGTATGATACGCCCTCTGAAGCATACCGCCGACCCGCGCCGCCGGAAATCGCGCGCGAGCGCAAACTGGCGGATAATCGCACACCCAAGGATCAATCCTATCCTGCAACCGACTCTGAAATATCATGCAAGACTTTCACTACAACCGCGCCCGCGCCCTGCTGGCCAATGCCGAGGAAATCGTCAGCGCGGACAAGGTCCAGGCGGCCGTACGCAACGTCGCCGAGGTACTGAACCAGCGTTTCGACAATGACGACACGGGCGAATTCCCCCTTGTGCTGGGCGTCATGGGCGGCGCGGTGGTGTTCACCGGCAACCTGCTCCCGCAACTCACGTTCCCCCTCGAATTCGACTACATCCACGTCACCCGCTACGGCGACCTGGACCGCGGCGGCGAAGTCGTGTGGAAAGTCATTCCGCGCCAGGACGTCAAGGGCCGCACGATCATCATCGTCGACGACATCCTCGATGAAGGCGAGACGCTGGCCCACGTGAAGCAGCGCCTGCTCGACATGGGCGCGGCCGAGGTGATCCTGGCCGTGTTTGCCGACAAGGAACTCGGCAAAGTGAAACCGGTGCAGGCGGACATCGTCGGCCTGACGGTGCCGAACCAGTTCGTCGTCGGCTTCGGCATGGATGCGCACGGGTATTGGCGCAATTTGCCGGGGTTGTGGGTGATTCGCGACGCGGACAAGGTATTAGGTTAACCGTCATCCCCGCGAAAGCGGGGATCCATGCTGAGCGTCCTAATCAACTCAGCATGGGTTCCCGCTTTCGCGGGAACGACGTGGTTTTAGGCCTTCAGGCCCAGCCTTTCCTTCGCCGCCCGATACTGCTGCGTCAGCCGCTCCACCATCTCGGCGACCGTCGGCACGTCATCCATCAGGCCGACGCCCTGCCCCGCGCCCCAGATATCGCGCCACGCCTTGGCGCTGCCGGAACCGAAGCTCATCTTGCTCTTGTCCGACACCGGCAGGTTGTCCGGATCCAGCCCGGCCGCCACGATCGATTTTTTCAGGTAGTTGCCGTGCACGCCCGTGAACAAATTCGTGTAGACGACGTCGGCCGCCGTCGATTCCACGATCGCGCTGCGGTAGGCGTCGGTGACGTTCGATTCGCGCGTGGCCAGCCAGCGCGAGCCGATGTAGGCGAAATCGGCCCCCATCGCTTGCGCGGCGAGGATGGCGTCGCCCGTCGCGATGGACCCCGACAGCGCGATCGGACCATCGAAGAATTTGCGCACTTCACCCACCAGCGCGAACGGCGACAGCGCGCCCGCATGGCCGCCGGCGCCGGCCGCGACGAGGATCAGGCCGTCGACGCCCGCTTCCAGCGCCTTTTCCGCGTGGCGGATCGAGACCACGTCGTGCATGACGATGCCGCCGTAGGCGTGCACGGCGTCCAGCATCTCTTTCGGCGGCGCACGCAGCGACGAGATGATGATCGGCACCTGGTGCTTCACGCACACGGCCACGTCGTGTTCCAGGCGGTCGTTCGACTGGTGCACGATCTGGTTGACGGCGATCGGACCGACCTTCCTGTCCGGATGCGTTTCCTGGTAATCCGCCAGCTCGTGCTGCAGGTCCGTCAGCCACGTGTCGAGCATCTCGGCCGGACGCGCGTTCAGCGCCGGAAAGGAACCGACGATGCCCGCCTTGCACTGCGCGGCCACCAGCGCGGGACCGCTGGCGATGAACATCGGCGAGGCGATGACGGGAAGGGACAGGTCTTGCAGGACGGGAGGCAGCGCCATGGGTTTCTCGCGATAGTTGATCGGACCTGTCGATTATGGATTAGAAAAGCACGACCGTGCTAGATTCCGGGCTCTAATTATCGATATCGACGAGTGTAGCGCCTTCCAGGCGCGCCGCGCCCGCTTTGACGAGCGCAGGTACTGGCCGGGCTCGAACGCATCGTCCTAGGGGAAACGCGGGCATTGCTGGGCGGCGGCGCGGAAACCCAGCGCGTCCTCGTTCCACGCGTCGACCTTCGCGCATGTGGCCGCCGGGATCGCGATGCCGCCGCAGTGGTCGGAATGCAGGCGACCCGTGAGCAGAATATTGTTGGACGACAGCCAGCCGCGCTCGAACACCTGGACCGATGGCGGCAGCATCAGTCGAATGGAATCTGTTCTTCGCGCCGGCGGATCTCGGCCCAGACGGCGCGTTTATAGTCGTCGTCGGCGCGGCCCCAGGCGACGATCTCGTCGATGGTGCGCAGGCAGCCCTCGCACAGGCCCGTGACGGGCGACATCTTGCACACATTGATGCACGGGGAAGGGACCGGCGTTTGTTGTTCCGGCGGAAGACGTGTGTCGTTCATGCCGCGGCCTGTGCAAGTTCGGGTATTGTGTCGCGCCACTCGAAGCGCGGACTGGTCTGGAATATGGGACACATGGTGCGCAGATTAACCTACCGGAACAAATCGCGCTTGACCGGCAAGCGCACCCGCGTAGACTGGACTCTTCCGTTGTGCGCGTTGCGCTTATCCCATCTGTAAGGTTCGCGCAAGCTTCGCCATCAAGACTGAACCCTCGATCGATGCCTCAGCCACGCGCCGGCGGCATTGCCGACACACCCCACAAGGAGTGCCGATGACCCTGAATCACAAGTTCCTGGCGCAAATGCGCGCTGCGACCCGCTCCCTGATGCGCCGCGGCCCGTCCGTTGCCCGCACCGTCATCCGGGAATCCGTCAAGAATGCCACCGCCGTGCAGACCGCGGCGGTCAAAAGCGTGGAAACCATCGCGCAGCCCGCCTCTAACTACCCGACCTACGACGCCTTTTCCGACATGCTGGCCGACCTGTCCCGCCTGGGCCAGAATGCCAACCCGTTCAATGTGCCGCCGCTGTCGACGGGCGCGGCCGCGATCGGCCTGCCCGGCCACTTCATCGACGCCAGCTATACGAACGACGCGGGTACCCGCGACTACAAGCTGTATATCCCGAGCACCCATGCCGGACAGCCGGCGCCGCTGCTCGTCATGCTGCACGGCTGCTCGCAGCATCCCGACGACTTCGCGCTCGGCACCGGCATGAACGCCCTGGCCGAGGAATACGGTTGCCTCGTCGCCTATCCGGCCCAGTCGCAGCAGGCCAACGCATCGCGTTGCTGGAACTGGTTCAGCGCGGCGGACCAGCAGCGCGGCCAGGGCGAGCCATCGATCATCGCCGGGCTCACGCAGGACATCATGGCGCGCTACGTGATCGATCCGCAGCACGTCTACGTCGCCGGCCTGTCGGCGGGCGGCGCGATGGCGGCCATCATGGGCACGCTGTATCCGGACCTGTACGCGGCCGTCGGCGTCCATTCCGGCCTGCCGTTCGCGGCGGCGCACGACCTGCCGTCCGCCATGGCCGCGATGAAAGGCGATTTCCGCACCGCGAACCAGCCGGGCAAGTCCCTGCCGATCATCGTCTTCCACGGCGACCGCGACACCACCGTGCATCCGGCCAACGGCCATGAACTGATCAACCGGCGCCGGCGCCATCCGTCGGAAGACGTCGTCGTCGAACCGGGCAGCGTGCCCGACGGCCACGCCTATACGCGCACGGTGCACCGCCGGCCCGACGGCAGCATCCATGCGGAACACTGGGAGATCCATGGCTCCGGCCATGCCTGGTCGGGCGGCGATACGCGCGGCAGCTATACGGATGGCAAGGGCCCGAACGCGAGCCGCGAAATGATGCGGTTCTTCCGCACGGCGCGCTGACTACGTATCCGGCGCCTCGGCGGCCCGTTGCGCGATATGCTGCGCGAGGCAGGCCGGACACCAGCATCCGGCCGCCGCGCCGGGCGACGGCAGCGGCACCACGGGCGGCAGCGTCGTGCACCAGCACGGTGCGCCATCGGTGCCATCCACCATCGCGCACCCGAATTCGGTGCCGCATTGTGAACAAGTGCTCATGCAAAGGTGACATCGTGTATCCAGATGTAAGCCACCTTAACGGCCGATGCCGGAAAATACAACATAGAACTTCTATAATGGCCACTGCGGTAGGCTATTGCCTGTAAAATCTCGCAAATTCTTTTCCGGACCCCCAATGAACGCAACGCTGACCAATCTGACGGGCGACGACCAGAACAACGACCTGACTGCGGTCTCGCCGCAGATCAAGGCGCAGATCCTGGCCGAAGCACTCCCCTACATCCGTAATTTCCACGGCAAGACCATCGTCATCAAGTACGGCGGCAACGCGATGACCGACGAGCGCCTGAAGCACGGCTTCGCACGCGACGTCATCCTGCTGAAGCTGGTCGGCATGAACCCGGTCGTGGTGCACGGCGGCGGGCCGCAGATCGACAACGCCCTGAAGAAAATCGGCAAGCAAGGCACCTTCGTGCAAGGCATGCGCATCACCGACGAAGAAACCATGGAAGTGGTGGAGTGGGTGCTGGGCGGCGAAGTCCAGCAGGACATCGTCATGCTGATCAACCACTACGGCGGCCAGGCCGTGGGCCTGACCGGCAAGGACGGCGGCCTGATCCGCGCCCGCAAGATGGCCATGCCGGACAAGGACAACCCGGGCCAGTCCCTGGACATCGGCTTCGTCGGCGAAATCGAGGCCATCAACCCGGCCGTGGTGAAAGCGCTGCAGGACGACGCCTTCATTCCGATCATCTCGCCGATCGGCTTCGGTCAGGACGGCCAGGCCTACAACATCAACGCCGACGTCGTCGCCGGCAAGATCGCGGAAATCCTGAAAGCCGAAAAGCTGATCATGATGACCAATATCGCCGGCGTGCAGGACAAGAACGGCAACCTGGTGACGGACCTGTCGGCGCGCGAGATCGACGAGATGTTCGCGGACGGCACGATTTCCGGCGGCATGCTGCCGAAGATCTCGTCGGCCCTGGACGCCGCCAAGTCGGGCGTGAACACCGTGCACATCATCGATGGCCGCATCGAGCACTCTTTGTTGCTGGAAGTCTTGACCGAACAGGCTTTTGGCACTATGATCCGCTCGCACTGAATTTCTGTGGCGTCTCAATGACGCCACAAAAAATCACTGCCCTTGTAGCTCAGTGGTAGAGCACTCCCTTGGTAAGGGAGAGGCCACGTGTTCAATCCACGTCAAGGGCACCAGGATTTGTCCAGATTCCCGCCTGTTTTGGTATCCCCGATGCCTGACGTAACGGATAAGACAGACTCTTGTCCACGCCGCGCGTTTGCCTGGCGTAAGAGATGAAGGACACTCGCGGCGCGATGACAAGCGTCAGGATGCGAGATGCAGTAAAAGCTGGAGCGGTAGTTCAGTTGGTTAGAATACCGGCCTGTCACGCCGGGGGTCGCGGGTTCGAGCCCCGTCCGCTCCGCCAGATACTGAAAAAGAGGCGAACCTAGGTTCGCCTTTTTTTTTAAGTTTTTCGATAACGCATTTTCAACCTTGAATGGCTGACCATGTTTGAATTTATCCGTACTCACCAGCGCCTGATGCAGTTCCTGCTGTTGCTGCTGATCCTGCCGTCGTTCGTACTGGTCGGTGTCAGCAGCTACAACGAACGCGGCAGCAACGATGGTGTGGCCACCGTGGACGGGAAGAAGATCACCCAGCAGGAGTGGGAAGCCGCCCAGCGCCGCCAGCTGGACCAGGCCCGCCAGATGATGGGCGAGCAGTTCGACCAGAAACTGTTCGAGACGCCGGAAGCGAAGCAGGCCGTGCTCGACCAGCTCGTCGCCGAACGGGCCATCAACGCCGAGATCATCCGCAACCACCTGACGGTGGGCGATGCCGCGCTGCAGAAGGCCATCCTCGACATCCAGGCATTCCGCAAGGAAGACGGCACATTCGACATGGACCGCTACAAGGCCGCGCTGGCCGCGCAGGGCATGACGCCGGAGATGTTCGACCAGCGCATGCGCCACGACCTGGCCGTGCAGCAGCTCGTCGGTTCCGTCCAGCAGACCGCATTCGCGCCGCGCACCGTCGCCAACCGCCTGTCGGACATCAACGACGAAGAACGCGAAGTGCAGGAACAACTGTTCCCGGCCGCGAACTACGTTGCGCAGGTCAAGGTCACGGACGACATGATCAAGGCTTATTACGATAAGAACGCCGCCCTGTTCCAGGTGCCGGAATCGGTCAAGGCCGAATACGTCGTGTTCGACGCATCCGCCGTCGAGAAGCAGGTGAACGTGACCGACGCGGAAGTCGCCGATGCGTACAACAAGAACAAGGCGCGCTTCACGACGCCGGAAAAGCGCACCGCGAGCCACATCCTGATCAACGTGAAAAAGGGGGCCTCGGCGGCCGAGGACGCTGCCGCGAAGGCCAAGGCACAGGCGATCCTGGATGAGGTGCGCAAGAACCCGAGCGATTTCGCGAAGGTCGCCAAGGCGCAGTCGCAGGATCCGGGGTCGGCCGAACTGGGCGGCGACCTTGGCGTCGTGCAGAAGGGCGTGTTCGTCAAGCCCGTGGAAGACGCGATCTACGGCCTGAAGGAAGGCGAAGTCAGCGGCCTCGTCCGTTCGGAATTCGGCTACCACATCATCAAGATCACGAAGATCGTGCCGGAAAGCCAGAAGTCGCTGGACGAAGCGAAGCCGGAAATCACCGCCGAGCTGAAGAAGGCGAAGATGTCGGCGAAGTACACGGAACTGGCCGAGACCTTCCGCAACACCGTGTATGAACAGTCGGACAGCCTGAAGCCGGTCGCCGACAAGCTGGGCCTGACGATCCAGACCGCGGACGGCCTGACCCGCACGCCGAATCCGGCCCTGGGCCCGTCGCCGGTCAATAACGCGAAGTTCCTGGAAGCGATCTTCGGCAGCGACGCCGTCAAGAACAAGCGCAACACGGACGCCGTCGAGATCGCGCCGGGTACGCTGGTGGCGGGCCGCGTCGTCGAATTCAAGCCGGCGACGAAGCGTCCGCTGGCCGACGTGGAAGCCGCGATCCGCCAGCGCGTCACGCAGGAAGAGGCGGCCAAGCTGGCACGCCAGGCCGGCGAGGCGAAACTGGCCGCGGCCAAGGCATCGGGCGACGCCGCCGGCTTCGGCGAGGCGAAGATCGTGGCGCGTACGAAGCAGCCGACGATCAACGAGACGGCCGCCATCGCCGTGCTGAAGGCGGACACGGGCAAGCTGCCGGCCTATGTCGGCGTCGACATCCCGGGCGTGGGCTACGGCGTCTACCGCATCAACAAGGCGAGCCAGCCGGCCCAGCCGGACGTGGCGCGCCGCAAGCAGGAAGCGGAACAGATCGGCCGCGCGGTCGGCAATGCCGAGACCTATGGCTTCGTCGAAGCGCTGAAGCACAAGGCCAAGGCGAAGATCAACGTCAAGCCCGCCGATCTCGGCGCCAAGTCCGAATAAATCCGGACGCGTCGCACGAAAGCCCGGCCGCGCGAGCGGACCGGGCTTTTTTCATGGCTGTGTTCGCGTTCGCTAGGTAACTCTGCCTTTTAACCGGGCTTTGCGGCAGC
>CBIHRX010000165.1:0-14877 GCA_966212555.1 uncultured Massilia sp. | reverse complement strand
CTGGTTCGAGTCCAGGTCGGGGAGCCAGAATTCTGAAGGGGCGTCGAGCGATCGGCGCCCCTATTCACTTTGCGCAAGCCAACGCCGCCGTCAACGTCCCGATTTCGGCCGGCTTGGTCAGGTGCGCATCGAATCCGGCCGCGTGCGACCGGGCCCGGTCGGCACTCTGGCCCCAGCCGGTCAGCGCGATCAGGCGCACGCCGGCGAGGCGGGCATCGGCGCGGATCCGTTCCGCCACCTGGCAACCGTCCATCCCGGGCATGCCGAGGTCGATCACCGCCGCGTCCGGCGTCCAGTTCCCGAGCAGCGCCAGCGCCTCCTTGCCGCCATACGCGACCCGCACCTCGGCGCCGCACGTGTCCAGCAGCAGGGCCAGGCTGTCGGCCGCGTCCTGGTTGTCGTCGACGACGAGCACGCGTTGTCCCGCCAGTGCGGGCCGCGCGGCGGCCGCACCGGCGCTGGCGGGCGCCGGCGGTGCGAGCGGCAGGCGGACGGTGAATGCGCAGCCATGGCCCCGCCCGCCGCTGCGCACCTCGATGGTGCCGCCGTGCAGCTCGACGAGGCTGCGGGCCATCGTCAGGCCGATCCCGAGCCCGCCCTGCGCGTCGGCGCTCGTGTTTTCGCCCTGCACGAACAGGTCGAACACGCGCGGCAGCAGTTCCGGGGCGATCCCGATGCCCGCGTCGCTCACCGTGACGCGCGCCTGGCCGTCCTCGGGCCTGGCCTCGACCCGGATCTCGCCGTCGCGCTCGGAGTATTTGGCGGCATTGTTCAGCAGATTGGAAAAGACCTGGGTGAGGCGGGCCTTGTCGGCGTCGAGCGGCAGCGGGACGGCGGGCAAGTCGACGTGCAGGTGCTGGCCGCCGCGTTCCAGCTGCGGGCGCGTCGTTTCGAGCGCGGCCGCGATCACGTCGGCCAGCGTCACGGGTTCGCGCCGCAATTCGATCTTGCCGCGCGTGATCCGCGACACTTCGAGCAGGTCGTCGACGAGGCGTACGATCTGGCGCACCTGGCGTTGCACCATGTCGACCACCTGGTCGGCACGGCGGCGGTGCGCACCCTCGGCCTGGAGCAGGTACATGGCATTGCTGATCGGCGCCAGCGGGTTGCGCAATTCGTGCGCGAGCGTGGCGAGGAATTCGTCCTTGCGGCGGTCGGCGTCCCGCAGCGCCTGCTCGGCGCGCTTGCGGTCCGTGATGTCGATCAGGTAGCCGACGCCTTCGCTGTCCGCGATGCGGGTCGCCGAGCACAGCGCGTACCAGCGGCTGCCGTCCTTGCGCAGCAGGTCGTGCTCGCGCGGGTCGAGTACGCCGGTGTCGCGGAATTCGGCGAGCGAGCCGCGTGCCGCGTCATGCCATTCCGGCGGCGTCAGGCGTTCCCACCCGAGGCCGCCGTCGGCGAGATCGGCCCGCGTGTAGCCGCTCATCGCCAGAAAGGCGTCGTTGGCCTCGTGGATGACGCCTTGCGTCGTAATGAAGACGATCCCCACGTTGCGGGGCTGCAGGGCGCGCCGGAACCGGTCCTCGCTCTCGCGCAGCGCCTGCTCGCTGCGCAGGCGGTCGACCAGCTCGCTGGCCTGGCGCGCGTACAGGTCGAGCAGGCGGAACTGGTGTTCGGACGGGCGGTGCGGGGAGCGGAAATGCGTGGACAGCATCCCGAGCACCGGGCCGCCCGGCACGAGCAACGGCGTCGACTGTACGGCGCGGTAGCCGGCGGCGGCCGCGATGTCGCGGAAATTCGTGTATTCCTCGTCCGTCAGCACGTCCTCGATGACGATGCGCGCGCCGCTGCGCAGGGCCCGGCCGCACGCGGAATTGTCGTCCGGACTGACCAGCCCGAAGGTGTCGAGGAAGGCCTGGGGAAAGCCGCGCTGGACGACGATCTCCAGGCCTTTCTTGTGCGGGTTGTACAGCTGGATGCTGCCGTAGTCGGCGTCCAGCAGCAGGATGGCGGCATCCAGGACTTCGTCGAGCGCGCTGCGCAGGTCGCGCGTGGCCAGCAGCCGGTTGCTCAGCTCATGGAGCCGGTTCATTTCCCGCAACTCGGCGGCGAGCCGGCTGTCGCTCGCCTGCAGGCGTGTCAGCGTATGCTTGCGCTCGGAGATGTCGCGCACCAGCAGCTGGATGGCGTGCGTGCCGTCCCATGCGAGCGGGCCGCAGGTCAGTTCCGCGTCGAAGGGGCTGCCGTCCGACCGGCACATCGGCAGCTCGTCGAGCGGAACGAACGTGCCGGCGGCCGCCTGCCGCATGCGGTCGCGCAGGCGGTCGCGCTGGTCCGGCGCGGCCAGGGCCAGGGTCGGATGGCCCACCAGGCCGCCGGCAGTGCCGGGGCCGAGGATCGCAGCGGCCGCCGGGCTCGCATAGACGACGCGGTCGTCCAGGCTGACCAGCACGCCGTCGGGGCACAGGCGGGCCAGCATGTCGAAGCCGGCGTGTCCCGGATCGCGGTCGTTCTCGTCCATCCCGGCCTCCCGTCCGGACACGTGGAAGCGAACCACCATAACAGCTTCAGGGCGCGAAGGCGCACGGTAACGCGGCCATACGGACTCGGCCGTAGCCGGCCCGTCAGGTGCGCATCGCCGCGTCCGCCGTGCCCGGCACGGGCGCCGTCGCATTGCGCCGCTTCCACCACAGCACGAGCCCGCTCCACAGCACGACGATGCTGAGCACGTCCAACAGCAGCCACAACAGCTTCAGCGCCGGCCCGCCGTAGTCGCCGAAGTGCAGCGGTTGCGACAGCATCAGCGCGGACACCGTCCACGGCATGCTGCCCGTCGCCACGACCTTGTGCGTGACGGCGTCGACCATGACGATGTCCAGCAGTTTCGCCGTCACGGCCGTGTCGCCCTGCATGAAGGCGATGAAGTGGCGCGGCGTCGCGAAGCCGTTGCCGGGGTAGGCCATGAAGCTGAGCGACATGTGCGGCCGGGCGCGCTTTGCGGCGGCCACGGCGGCCGCGGCCGACGGCGTGCCCGTCACGGGCGGCAGGTGCGCGTGCGGCGCCGCCAGCGCGGCCAGTTCCGTCGCCTGCCAGTGCGCGAAGATGGGCCGGTTCAGCGCGTTGACCGTGCCCGTCAGGCCGACCACGAGCAGCCACGCCAGCGTCGCCATGCCCAGCACGTTGTGCCGGTCCAGCCAGGCGATGCGGCCCGCGCGTGCGCGCCGCACGGTGCCGAACTTCAGCTTGCGCATGTGCGGGCCGTAGACGGCCACGCCGGACACGATCGACGCCGCCAGCAGCAGGCCCATGAAGCCCAGCAGCAGGGTGCCGGGCAGGCCCGAGTACATGTCCGTATGCAGGCGCAGCATCACGGTCATGAAGCCGCTGTCGAGCGGATAGTCGGCCAGAAAAGCGCCCGTGCGCGCATCGTAGGTGTAGTAGGCGGTGAGGCCGGGGTCGTCGACGCGCGCGGCCATGCGTACGTTGACGAGGTCCGGCTCGTCCGCCTCGGCCACGATGAATTGCGGCACGTCGCGCGGCCGGCGGCGCTGCGCGTCGGCGACGATGGCGTCCAGGTCGGCGCGCCGCGCGGCATCGGGTCCGCGCAGCGGCGGCGCTTCGACGCTGTTGCCGAGCGCGTGGTTCAGCTCGTGCGAAAAGATCAGCGGCAGGCCCGTCACGCACAGCATCAGCAGGAACACCATGCAGACGAGGCTCGTCCATTTGTGGATGGCGTACCAGGTACGGTAGTGCATCGTTCAGAACCGGGTGGACAGGCTCATCTCGACGCTGCGCTGCGCGCCCATCCAGCAATTGTTGGCGTCGTGGCAGGCGCCGACGTAGCGCTTGTCGGCGAGGTTGCTCACGGTGACGCCCAAGGTCGTGCGGTCCGTCAGCCGGTACGAGGCGGCCGCGTCGACGAGGGCATAGCCGGGCACGGTCGCCGTGTTCAGGGCGTCGGCCTGGCTGCGGCCGATGGAGCGCACGCCGCCACTGACGTCCAGGCGCTCGGCGGCGCTCCAGTTCAGCCATGCCGACGCCTGCTTGTCGGCGACCCACACGGGCGTCTTGCCGACCAGCGACGGGTCCAGCTCGTTCTTCGTCACCTGCATGTCGAGGTGGGTGAGGGCGACAGTGAGGTCGAGGTCGCCCGTGACGATCTGGCGCCACGACACTTCCTGCCCCTTCGATTGCACTTCGCCGTTCTGCGTGTAGCGGTTGAACGTGGGCGTGTTGACGACGACGTTCTGCTTGCGGATGTCGAACCACGCGGCCGTCAGCTGCGTGCGCCGGTCGGCGGACTGGACTTTGACGCCGGCCTCGATCTGCTTCGCCGTCGTCGGCTTGAACGCTTGTCCGGTCAGGGAATCCACGCCCGACGTCGGCTCGAACGACGTCGAATAATTCACGTACGGCGCCACGCCGTTGTCCAGTTTCCAGATCGCGGCGAGGCGGCCGCTCGTGCGGCGTTGCGCGATGCGCGTGGCCGTGCCGGCATACGTCGAATCGTTCCGGTCGGTGCTGCGGTAGCGGTCGCGACGCAGGCCGCCGATGACCGTCAGCGGGCCCCACGTGGCCTCGTCCTGCGCATACCAACCGAGCTGGGACTGGTCGATGTCGTGCCGCTCCGTGTACGTGTCGAGCGGCAGCGTGGACGGATCCAGCAGGTGCCAGTCCGGGTTGCCCAGGTCGATGGCGGGCGTGTCCGTGCCCAGCGTGTCGCCGTAGCGTACGTGCGAATCCATTTTTTGATAATCGACGCCGGCCAGCAGGCGGTGCGCAACGGGGCCGGTGGTGGTGCGGAACGCGAGCTGGTTGTCGGCCACCCAGCCGTCCTGGTGCTCGTCCGTGAAATAGGCGGAGCGGATGAGCGTGCGGTCGTCGGCCTGCAGGCCATAGTTATAGGTGTTGCGCTGGAAGCCGTCGGCCTTCGTCCAGCGCACGTTCTGCAGGAACGTCACGCCGTTGCCGAAGGCGTGTTCGAACTTCCAGCCCGCCATTTTCACGGTGCGCGACATGCCGGCCCAGTTGGCGTCGCCCGCGTACGCGTCGCTGTCCAGTTCGCCGTACGGTGCCGGACGCAGGGTGCCCGTCGCCGGCAGCGGCGTGGACGGCACGAGGGCCGGGTCCTTCTGGTAGTAGGCGTTCACGTTGAGCTTGGTGTCGCGCGAGATGCGCCACGTCGCGGACGGTGCCAGCAGGTAGCGTTCCTCGCGCGTCGTGGCCTGCTGGCCGTCGCGCTGGCGGCCGAGGGCGAGCACGCGGTAGTCGACGTCCCGCGACAGGGGCCCGGTGCTGTCGAGCGCCAGCTCGCGCAGGTTGTCGTTGCCGATGCGTACGCGCAGCACATTCTCCTGCGTCGATTGCGGCTGCTTCGCCGTCTGGTTGACCATGCCGCCCGGCGGTGCCGAACCGTACAGGACGGACGTCGGCCCTTTCAGCACCTCGACGCTGCCCGTCGCCCACGCGTCGACCTGCGGCACGAGGTTCCACAACCCGTTGTACTGCAGGGGCAGGCCGTCGTAGTAATTGCGGTAGCTTTCGAAGCCGCGGATCGTGTACTGGTCGAAGATCGTCACGTTCGGACGGCTTTCCGGGGTCACGCCGGAGACGTAGCGCAGCGCTTCGTTGACGGTGTCCACCTGGCGCTTCGCCAGCAGGTCGCTGTCGTAGACCTCGTAGCTCATCGGCGCATCCAGCGGCTTCAGGTCGGACTTGGTGCCCGTCGTGCGGTAGCCGGTGGCGCTGACGTGGACTTGAGGGGTGACCTGATGCGCGTCGTCCTGCGCCTGGGCGAGGGTGGCGCAGGCGGAGGCGACGAGGAGGGCGATGAGGTGGCGGTTCATGGTCGACAACACGAATGATAATGAGAATGATTATCATTTGTTGTGTAATATCTGTCAACCGGGCAAAAAGAAGGGGCGCCGCAGCGCCCCCGGTATCACCGTTTGCCCGATACCGGCCTGACCTTGCCCGCCGCCTCCAGCGCCCGCGCACGCGCCGTGTCGACGTCGTCCGCCGTCGCCAGCGCCACGCCCATGCGGCGGCGCTGGAACGATTCCGGCTTGCCGAACAGGCGGATGTCGCTCCCCGGCACGCGCAGCGCGTCGGCCACGCCTTCGAACGCGATCCCCGCTTCTTCCAGCTGGCCGTAGATCACGGCGGACGCGCCCGGCGCGCGCAGCGCCGTGTTCACGGGCAGGCCGAGGATCGCCTTCGCGTGCAGCTCGAATTCACTCTGCACCTGCGTCGCCATCGTCACCATGCCCGTGTCGTGCGGGCGCGGGCTCACTTCCGAGAACCACACCATGTCGCCCTTGACGAACAGCTCGACGCCGAACACGCCCTGGCCGCCCAGGTTGGCCGTGACCTTCTCCGCGATCTCCTGCGCACGCCGCAAGGCGAGCGGCGCCATCGGCTGCGGCTGCCACGATTCCACGTAGTCGCCGTGCACCTGCTTGTGGCCGATCGGTTCGCAGAAACGCGTCTCGACCTTGCCGTCCGCGCCGACCGCGCGCACGGTCAGCAAGGTGATTTCGTAGTCGAAGTCGATGAAGCCTTCGACGATCACGCGGCCCGCATCCACGCGCCCGCCGGACGCGGCATAGTGCCACGCATTCTCCACGTCGGCGGCGCTGTCCAGCTTCGACTGGCCCTTGCCCGACGACGACATCACCGGTTTCACGACGTTCGGAAAGCCGATCTCGGCGCAGGCGGCTTTCAATTCGTCGAGACTGGATGCGAAGCGGTACGGCGACGTGGCCAGGCCCAGTTCCTCGGCGGCGAGGCGGCGGATGCCTTCGCGGTTCATCGTCAGCTGCGCGGCGCGCGCGGTCGGGATGCAGGTGATCGTGCCAGCCGCTTCCAGTTCCGCCAGCTTGGCCGTCGCGATCGCTTCGATCTCGGGCACGACGAGGTCTGGCTGCTCGCGTTCGATCAGGGCGGCGAGGGCGTCGCCGTCCGTCATGTCGATGACGTGCGCGCGGTGCGCGACCTGGTGGCCGGGCGCGTCCGGGTAGCGGTCGACGGCGATCACTTCGACGCCGAGACGTTGCAGGGAAATGATCACTTCCTTGCCGAGCTCGCCGGAGCCGAGCAGCATGACTTTCGTTGCGGAAGGAGAGAGGGGCGTGCCGAGGGTCGTCATTGGTCAGTAGGGGGAGGTCGGGAAGACGCCGACTATAACAAACGGCGGCGCCGGACGCACGCCGCGGGCAGGATTTGGCAATTCCCGGATTCCTGCTATAATATTGCCTCAATTCCCTGATAGCTCAGTCGGTAGAGCGACGGACTGTTAATCCGCAGGTCCCTGGTTCGAGTCCAGGTCGGGGAGCCAGAATTCAAAAGGCCGCGTTCTCATTTTATTGGAACGCGGCCTTTTTCGTTTCCGCCTTGCCATGACTATCCTTTCCCCGCGCGACGCCGTCCGCATCGACCACTACGCCGCCGCGGCCGACACGGACGGCTGGCTGCACCCCGTCCACCAGGCCCTGATCCACCGGCGCGGCTGGCTGCGCATGCTGGCGCCGCGCGCCGTCGGCGGGGAAGAGCGGCCGCTGCCGGACGTCGTGCGGCTGGAAGAAGCCATCGCCCGCGTGGACGGCAGCGTCGGCTGGACCGTCACCCTGTGCGCCGGCGCCGGCTGGTTCGCGGGCTTCCTGCCGCCGCACCTGGCCCGCGCCATTCTCTCCACGCCGCGCGCCTGCCTCGCCGGCAGCGGCGCCCCGACGGGCTACGCGGAGCGCGACGGCGACGGCTGGCGCATCGAGGGCGAGTGGGATTACGCCAGCGGCGCGCCGATGGCGACGCACTTCACGTTCAACGCCTTCCTGCGCGCGGATGGCAAGCCCATGCTCGATGCCGCCGGACAGCCGCGCATCCAGGCATTCGTCGTGCCGCGGGAGATCGTCGAGATCGTGCCCCGCTGGCGCAGCATCGGCCTGCGCGCGACGGCGTCGCACGCCTACCGCATCCGCGGCGCGTGGGTCCACGCCGACCACGGTTTCGTCATCGACCCCGCCAGCGCCCGCGAGCAGGGGCCGCTGTACCGCTTTCCATTTCTCCCGTTCGCCTTCGTCACGCTGGCCGCCAACGTGGCCGGGATGGCGTATCACTTCGTCGACCTGGCCCGCGACTGCATCGCGCGCCGGCGCAACCGGTTCGGCGGGCGGGACGAGTCATTGATCGAGGTGCCGGCCGTGCGCGCCGTGCTGGACGGTGTTTGCGCCCGGTTGGAGGACGTGCGCGGCCGGTTCTATGCCTTGCTGGATTCTTGCTGGGCCGACGTCGCCGCAGGCGCGGACGTTGCGGACGGGCAGGCCGCGCAGATGCAGGCGCTGGCGCAGGAATGGGTGGCGGCGTCGCGCCACGCCGTCGACACGCTGTATCCGTATTGCGGCCTGTACGCGGCGCGCGAGGACAGCGCCATCAACCGCGTCTGGCGCGACTTTCATACGGCGTCGCAACACGCGCTCTTGCTGCCACAGAACTGAGCCGCTATAATGCGGCCTCCTTTCCCTGATAGCTCAGTCGGTAGAGCGACGGACTGTTAATCCGCAGGTCCCTGGTTCGAGTCCAGGTCGGGGAGCCAGAATTCAAAAAGCCGCGTATTGTCTTGCAGTACGCGGCTTTTTCGTTTGCGGTACACGATCGGCGAGGCGACGACGTCCGGAATGCGGTGGTGTGCGTTGTCGATGGCGGCCGTGCTGGCGCCCGCGGCCAGCATGCCCTGCACGCCCTGACGCGCGCGGTGCCGCCTACGCCGTCCCGACGCTTGCCGTCATCTCCCGGCTGTGGACATCGACCCGGTTGCGACCATGCATCTTTGCGCGGTACAAAGCCTCGTCGGCGCGGCGCAGGATCGCTTCCCAATCCTTGTCGTGCGGGCTGTATGCCGCCACCCCGACACTGACCGTCATCGGCACGACGAGGTCGTCGGTCCGCAGCGGCGTCGTCGCGATGCGCTCGCGCAGGCGTTCGGCGAGGGCGCACACGTCGTGCAGCCTCTGGCCGGCGAGCAGCACGGCGAATTCCTCGCCGCCGATGCGGAACAGCGCGTCGTGCCCGCGCAGGACGTCGCCCGCGCGCGCCGTCACGTGGCGGATCGCCGCGTCGCCCACGCCGTGGCCGTAGCGGTCGTTGATCGACTTGAAATGGTCGATGTCGAACGTGATGAAGACGATGCCCGAGCCGTCGCGCCGGCTGCCCGCGAACGCGGCGTCGGCGGTGTCCTGCAACGCGCGGCGGTTCAGCCAGCCCGTGAGGGCGTCGGTCAGCGAGGCGCGGCGCAAGTCCTGTGCCTGGCGATGGGCGACGATCAGCGCGCAGCTCATCGGCACCACCGACATGAACAGGAGCAGGAACAGCGAACCGGATGTCTGGAAGAACTGGCTCCCCATGAAGGTCAGCGCATGGTCCTTGCTGGCGACCAGGTAGATCGTGCGCATGCACTGCTGCAGCATGAAAACGCATTCGATCGCGACGAGGGGCAGGTAGGTCGGCCATTCGTCGCGCCGGATGCGGCCCCACAGCGTCGCGCCGACGCCCAGGTTGATGGCGAGGATCAGCGGCGTGAACACGAGGAGCCGGTGCGCCACGGACGCTTGCAATGCGGGCACGGCATGCAACCCCAGGACCAGTGGCGCGAGGATGGCCAGCAGCGGCCAGCCCGGCGCGAGTCCGAGGTGCCGGCGCAGGCCGGCAAGGACGCCGAAATGGCCGGCGATGTACAGGGTGTTGGCGATGCCCGGGACCGGGAACGACGCGAGCTGGAACCGGAAGGCGAACGCGGCGAGTACGCTATTGCAAGTAAAAAAGACGCCGGTCACTGCCCAGTCGCGCAGGCAGACCTGGTGCGGGGCGGCGCGGTACAGCAGGGCCATGCTGGCGGCCATCACGACGCTCGCGAGCGCGGAAACCACGACGAGTGTGAACGCATCCATGTTTTTTCCGAGCGCACTGAATGAAATCGATCACGCCATTATAGGTAGGCCAATTTGATGAAATATCACGAATTGTCGCAAGCCCTGCAAGCGAGATGAAAACGAGGGAAAATAGCGGATTCCGTCGCATCCAACCGTTTCCAAATGACCACACTGGCTTCTCCCTCGATTCCACGCCGGGTCGACGTCAATCCCAGGCCGCTCGGCGTCTCCCTGTTGCTCATCATCCTCGGCGCCTGGTATCTCGCGCAGGCCGTCGATGCAAAGCATGCCGTTCTGTTCGTCGTCGGCGCGCTGCTCGGTCTCGCGCTGTACCACGCCGCGTTCGGCTTCACGTCCGCCTGGCGCGTCTTCATCGCGGACGGGCGCGGCGCCGGCCTGCGCGCGCAGATGATCATGCTCGCCGTCGGCGTGGCGCTGTTCTTCCCGGCCCTGTCCGCCGGCACCCTGTTCGGCAATCCCGTCACGGGGCTCGTGTCGCCCGCGGGCACGTCCGTGATCGTCGGCGCGTTCATGTTCGGCATCGGCATGCAGCTGGGCGCCGGCTGCGCGTCCGGCACGCTGTACACGGTGGGCGGCGGCAGCACGCGCATGGTCGTGACCCTGCTCGCGTTCATCGCCGGCTCCGTCATCGCCACCGCGCACATGCCGTTCTGGACGTCGCTGCCGCAGCTGAAGCCCATCTCGCTCGTGAAGACGCTGGGCCTGGCCCCCGCGCTGCTGCTCAACTGGGCCGTGTTCGCGCTGATCGCATTCGTCACCGTCGTGGTGGAAAAACGCCGCCACGGCCGCCTCGTCGACCCGACCGTGCGGCCCGCGCACGCGTCGCCCTGGCTGCATGGCCCGTGGCCGCTGGTGGCCGGCGCCATCGCGCTCGTCGTGCTGAACTTCGCGACGCTCGCGCTGTCCGGCCGGCCGTGGGGCGTGACGTCCGCGTTCGCGCTGTGGGGCGCCAAGGCCGCACAGGCCATCGGCGTCGACACGGCGAGCTGGACCTACTGGTCGACGAAGGCGAATGCCGCCGCACTGGCCGCGCCCGTGTCGCACGACGTGACGTCCGTGATGGACATCGGCATCGTGCTGGGCGCGATGCTGGCGGCGGCGCTGGCCGGCCGCTATGCGCCCGTGTGGCGCGTGCCGCTGCGCTCGCTCGCCGCGGCCGTCGCCGGCGGCTTGATGCTCGGCTATGGCGCGCGCCTGGCGTACGGCTGCAACATCGGCGCCTACTTCAGCGGCATCGTGTCGGGCAGCCTGCACGGCTGGCTGTGGCTGGTGGCCGCGTTCGCCGGCAACGTCTTCGGTACGCGCCTGCGTCCGCTGTTCGGGCTGGAGGTCGAGCGCGTGAAGGCCAGCGGCTGCTGAGCTCGTAAATTGTGCCGGGCAGATGCATATTTGTCCCGCAGTGCAGTATGATGCAACCTCGGCCACATTCGCCTCGGGGATGTTCATGATGTTTCGCTTGCGCAGTCAGCACGTCGTTTCGCAACACGTCGAAGTCGCGCTCGTCTACAGGGACATGCTGGGCCTGGATGAGGCCATGGCCTACCTGGAGCGGGAGGGTGTTGACCGCGACATCGCCGAGCGGGTGCTGCTGACCGACCAGCGGCGCGGCCAGCAGGCGCCGATCCAGGCCGCGTTCTTCCGCTGCCGGCGCAAGAACCACGTGCATGACGCCGTCATCGAGGCCGCGCTCAAGATCGAAAAACGCTTCGGCACCGACTACGCGCTCGCGCTGCTCCGGCAGGAAAACGTACCGGACACCGTCATCGCGCGCGTGACCGCGCATGGGCCGCGCCAGCTCCGCAGCAGACACGCCCTGACGTCGGCCGTGCTCGGGGTCGCCATCCCGTGCAGCCCGTAAACACGGGCGAAACGGGCTGTCGCGGAACGGCGCCGCCCCCTGCAAGCTTCGCGTATCCGGCCTACAATCGATCCTTTGCCGTCAGGATCGAGTATGCAAGCAACAGTCAATACAACACCTCTCGAACAGGACGGATTACCCGAGGGACCCAGGTCCTGGGCCATCCTTGCCCTCGCGCTCGGCGTGGGCATGTCGTCGCTCGATACCGCCATCGCCAACACCGCGTTGCCCGCGATGGCGCAGCAATTGCACGCCACGCCGGCCGACTCGGTATGGATCGTGAATGCCTACCAGCTTGCGATGGTCGCCACGTTGCTGCCGATCGCGGCGCTGGGCGAAACCATCGGCTACCGCCGCGTCTACGTCGCCGGCATGGCCTTGTTCACGGCGGCGTCGCTCGCGTGCGCGCTCGCGTGGTCGCTGCCCGTGCTGATCGTCGCGCGCCTGTTCCAGGGGCTCGGCGCCAGCGCCATCATGGGCGTCAACACGGCGCTGCTGCGCGCCACGTACCCGGCGAGGCTGCAGGGACGCGGCTTCGGCACCAACGCCCTCGTCGTCGCGGTCGGCTTCGCGCTCGGCCCGAGCCTGGCCTCCATCATCCTTAAATTCTCTTCGTGGGAATGGCTGTTCGGCATTAACGTGGTACCGGGCATCGTCGCGTTCTTCATGGCGCGCAAGGTACTGCCCGAGACGCGCCGCGCGGCCCACCGCGTGGACGGGCTCGCCGGCTTCTACAACGTCGTCGCGTTTTCGCTGGCAGTGCTGGCGCTGGGCGATGCCGCGCATCGCGTGGGTATCGGCACGCTGTTGCCGGAGGCCTTGATCGCGCTGGTGTTCTTCGGCCTGCTGCTGCGCCGCGAGCGCGGCCATCCGGCGCCGCTATTGCCGGTGGACCTGTTCCGCCGTCCGTTGTTCGCGCTGTCGACCATCACCGCCATCTGCACGTTCGCCGCGCAGGCGCTCGCATTCGTCGCGCTGCCGTTCTTCTTCGAGACGACCCTCGGCCGTTCGCCCGTCGAGACGGGCTTCCTGATGACGCCGTGGCCCGTGATGGTCGGGGTGATGGCGCCCGTGGCCGGACGATTGAGCGACCGGTATTCTCCGGGCCTGCTGGGCGGCATCGGTTTATTGATCCTCGCGGCGGGCCTCGTCACGATGATGAGCCTGCCCGCGTCGCCATCCGCCCTCGACATCGGCTGGCGCATGGCCGTGTGCGGCATCGGCTTCGGCTTTTTCCAGGCGCCGAACGTCAAGGCGATCATGGGCAGCGCGCCGGCCTCGCGTGCCGGCAGCGCGAGCGGCATGGTGGCCACCGCGCGCCTGACGGGGCAGGCGACGGGCGCCGCCCTGGTGGCGTTCTGCCTTACCATTTCCCACGTGCGCGGACCGTGGTTTGCGCTCGGCATCGCCGCCGCGTTCTCGTTCGCGGCCAGCGTGGCCAGTTTTTCGCGCCTGGTCGTCGCGGCGCCGGCCGTATGAGCTTCACCATTCAAGAAAGAACCAAATGACACGACGTTTCAGGATCGCCGCCATCGCCGGCGACGGCATCGGCAAGGAGGTCTTGCCGGAGGGCCTCAAGGTATTGGCGGCCGCGGCCGAGCGCTTCGGCCTGCAGCTCGAGTTCACGCATTTCCCGTGGGCCAGCTGCGACTGGTATATCCAGCACGGCGAGATGATGCCGCCCGACTGGAAGGAACAATTGTCCGGCATGGACGCCATCTATTTCGGCGCCGTCGGCTGGCCCGCGCTGGTGCCGGACCACATCTCGCTGTGGGGCTCGCTGCTCAAGTTCCGGCGCGAATTCGACCAGTACATCAACCTGCGCCCCGTGCGTCTGTTCGAAGGCGTGCCGTGCCCGCTGGCCGGCCGCAAGCCGGGCGACATCGACTTTTTCGTCGTGCGCGAAAACACCGAGGGCGAGTACACGAACCTGGGCGGCGTGATGTTCCCGGGCACCGAGCGCGAGATGGTGATCCAGGAATCCGTGTTCACGCGCCACGGCACCGACCGCGTGCTGCGCTACGCCTTCGAACTGGCGAACGCGCGCCGCCGCAAGCACCTGACGGTCGCGACCAAATCGAACGGCATCGCCATCAGCATGCCGTGGTGGGACGGCCGCGCGGACGCGATCCACGCCGACTATCCGCAGGTCACCGTCGACAAGCAGCACATCGACATCCTGACGGCCCGCTTCGTGCTGCAACCGGACCGCTTCGACATCGTCGTCGCGTCGAACCTGTTCGGCGACATCCTGTCCGACCTCGGCCCGGCCTGCACGGGCACGATCGGCCTGGCGCCGTCCGGCAACCTGAACCCGGACCGCACGTTCCCGTCCCTGTTCGAACCCGTGCACGGCTCCGCGCCGGACATCGCCGGTAAAGGTATCGCCAACCCCATCGCGATGATCTGGTCGGGCGCGATGATGCTGGCGTTCCTCGCGGCGGGTCCCGACGCCGACCCGCGCTGCGGCGAGGCGCACGACGCCATCGTGGCGGCGATCGAGGACGTGCTGAAGAGCGGCCCGCGCACGGGCGACCTGGGCGGCACGGCGACGACGGTCGAGGTGGGCGACGCCATCGCGGCCCGCGTGCGCGGCTAAGACGCTTTAAACGGGCACGGCCGCCCCGATATCGGTCATATGGCGCGCCGTTCCCGCATCCCCGAATTCGACCTTCCTCCCCAGCCCGCCGCGGCGGACGCACCGTGTCCGCTGTGCGGCCGGCCGCTCGGCACGGTCAACATCGACCGGCATCACCTGATCCCGAAGTCGCTGAAGGGCAGGGAGCAATTCCCGATCCACAAGATTTGCCATCGCAAGATTCATGCGACGTTTTCCGAGCGTGAGCTGCTGCGCGCTTATCACACGTGGGAAGCGCTGCGCGGGGATGACGGTATCCGGGCGTTCATCGACTGGGTGGCGAAGAAGCCGCCCGGGTTTTATGCGCGGACGTTCACTTGGAATAAGAAGAAAGGGACGTGATTGACTTGACCGAGCACGAACGAGTCAGCGCTTGCGGGTCGCTAGGCTACCTTGTTGGCTGCCAAGTCCCAACCGCCAACCGTGCTTCCGCCAACCCCGCCTGCGATTTTTTGCTGGGTATATTTCCACTTAACTTTTGAGAATTTCAGACTTAC
>CBIHRX010000164.1:0-14913 GCA_966212555.1 uncultured Massilia sp. | reverse complement strand
GGCCCAGCGCTTCCAGGGAACCCAGGTACAGGTCCAGGATGTTTTCCGGCGCCGGCTTCAGCACGACCTGGTACTGGTAATAGTGCTGCAGGCGGTTCGGGTTTTCGCCATAGCGGCCATCCTTCGGGCGGCGCGACGGCTGTACATAGGCGGCGCGCCAGGGTTCCGGTCCGATCGCGCGCAGGAAGGTGCCAGTGTGGAAGGTGCCCGCGCCGACTTCCATGTCGTATGGCTGGAGCAGGGCGCAACCCTGCTTGTCCCAGTAGGTTTGCAAGGTCAGAATAATTTGTTGGAATGTGAGCATCTTGTTGGCTTCGCGCGCACGGGGCGCGAACACGGTGAGTTTGCTAAAACACCAATTCTAGCGGGTTTTACGGAATGGCTTGAAGTGAATCGCTCGCTATTTTAGCCGTTCGAATGCCGACGGCGGCCGGCGAGCCAGGCGCAAGCCAGCAGCAGGGCGCCCAGCGCGAGGAACAGCAGGTTGCCGAAGCGGATGTACGGCGTGCTGCCGGCCATGCCCTGCACGGTCGTCGCCAGGGTGCCCTGGCTGTAGAACGGGAGCAGCGCGGCGACGTTGCCGCGGCCGTCGATGACGGCGGTGGCGCCGTTGTTCGTCGCGCGCAGCATCGGGCGGCCCGTCTCGAGACTCCGCATGCGCGAGATCTGCAGGTGCTGCGGAATCGCGACGGACTCGCCGTACCACGCGAGATTCGACACGTTCAGCAGCACGGTGGCCGGCTGCGCCTGCGAACGCAGGTTCTTCGCGATCTCTTCGCCGAACACGTCTTCGTAGCAGACGTTCGGCAGCACCCGCTGGTCCTTGACGGCGAACGGCGCCTGCACGTCCGGGCCGCGCGTGAAATCGCCCAGCGGGATCTGCATCAGGTCCGTGAACCAGCGGAAGCCTGTCGGGATGAATTCGCCGAACGGGACCAGGTGATTCTTGTCGTAGCGGTAGGACTGTCCCTGCGGGCCGATGCCGGCCACGCTGTTCGCGTACACCGTCATGCTGTCGGCCAGCGGGATCCCGAACAGGAATGCGCTGCCGGTCCTTGCTGCATAGTCGCGGAACGTCTGCAGGTACTCGGGCGGCAGCTGGTTCGGGAACACGGGGATGGCCGTCTCCGGCGCCGCGACCAGGTCGGCCGGCGCGGCCGTCATCATGTCGCGGTAGCGGTCGAGGATCATGCCCAGGTGCTCGGCGCTGAATTTCTCGTCCTGGCGGATGTTGCCCTGCACGAGGCGCACGCTGAGCGGCTTGCCGGACGGTGCGGTCCACGCGACGTGCTTCAGGCCCCAGCCGGCCAGCAGCAGCGTGGCGAACAGGCCGATGGCCGGCAGCCTGCGGCGCTGGGTCAGCATCACCACGCAGGCCGAGCACACGCCCACCAGCATGCCGATGCCGTACACGCCGACGATCGGGGCGAAGCCGGCGAGGGGGGCCGTCACGTGCGCATAGCCGGACGCCGCCCAGGGAAACCCCGTAAAGACCCAGCCGCGCATCCATTCGGAGACGCCCCAGCAGGCGGGGAACACGAGCAGCAGGAAGGCGGGAACGGGCAGCGACCAGCGCTTGCGCAGCCAGGAGGACACGCCCGCCGCGAACGCGCCGAACAGGCCCATGTAAAGACCCAGCAGCGCGATGGCGATGGCGGACAGCACGGCCGGCAGGCCGCCGAAGCGGTTCAGCGCAATATACAACCAGTGCATGCCGGCCACGGACCAGCCGAAGCCGAACGCCCAGCCGAGGAACACGGCGCGGCGCACGGAACTGCCCATGCCGACCTGGTAGAAGAGATACGCGAGGGACAGGAACTGGACGGGCCACCAGCCGAACGGTTCGAACGAGAACAGGCTCGAAGCGCCGGCCAGCGCGGCGACGGCGAGGCCCGTCACGCTCGGCCGCGTACCGCGCAGCGCGGGATCGGGCGCCACGGCGGGCTTGCGGCGGCGCCGCAGGTTCAGGCTGGATTCGATCAATGCAGGACCCGCGTCAATCGTGTTCGTCGTCGACGGCCGGGAGTTTTTCCACCAGCAGCACGTGGATCTGGCGCGCATCGGCGCGCAGCACTTCGAAGCGCAGGTTCTCGAGGTCGAACACCTCGCCCTTGTGCGGCATGCGGCCCAGGTGGCTGGCGACGAGGCCGCCGATGGTGTCGACGTCGTCCTCGGGCAGGTCGACGCCGATCTCTTCGTTGAACTGCTCGATTTCCGTCAGCGCCTTCACGCGCCAGCGCGAGCCGTGCTGGCCTTCCTTGATGGAGAGGATGTTGTCTTCTTCCTCGTCGAAGTCGTACTCGTCCTCGATGTCGCCGACGATCTGTTCCAGCACGTCCTCGATGGTGATCAGGCCGGCCACGCCGCTGTACTCGTCGACGACGATGGCCATGTGGTTGTGGTTCGCGCGGAAGTCGCGCAGCAGCACGTTCAGGCGTTTCGATTCCGGGATGAAGATCGCCGGGCGCAGCATGTCGCGCACGTCGAACGATTCTTCCGCGTAGTAGCGCAGCAGGTCCTTGGCGAGCAGGATGCCGACCACCTTGTCGCGCTCGCCCTCGATGGCGGGGAAGCGCGAGTGCGCCGTTTCCAGCACGACGGGCAGCCATTCCTCGATCGGCTTGGTGATGTCGATCACGTCCATCTGGGAGCGCGGGATCATGATGTCGCGCACCGACAGGTCGGACACCTGGAACACGCCTTCGATCATGGAGAGGGCGTCGGCGTCGATGAGGTTGCGTTCGTGGGCGTCGTGCAGAACTTCGAGCAGTTCGGCGCGGTTTTCGGGCTCGGGGGAAATCAGTGCGGTCAACCGTTCGAACAGCGACCGATGGGTTTTAACGTCCGAACGGACGTCAGCAGGGTGCTCGGGCATAGTTGGCGTGAAGCCGTTGTTACGATGGGCCATAGGATACACCAAAAGCCGGAATGCCTGATTTTTATGCAGACATCCACGTTCCAGCAGCCGTGCGCCATTGCTGCCAGGCTTCGTCCTATAGTTGGTTATTCGCTAAGGAAAGGAATTCCCATGCCCGCCTTGAACGTCAACGGCACCGCCACCAACCTCGACGTCCCCGACGACATGCCCCTGTTGTGGGCCCTGCGCGACGTGATGGGCCTCACCGGCACCAAGTTCGGCTGCGGCGTCGCCCTGTGCGGCGCCTGCACCGTGCACCTGGACGGCCAGGCCATCCGCTCGTGCGTAACCCCCGTGTCGGCCGCCGTCGGCAAGAAGATCACGACCATCGAGGCGATCGGCAACGACCCGGTCGGGGCGAAGGTGCAGGACGCGTGGCGCAAGATCGACGTCGTCCAGTGCGGGTATTGCCAGTCCGGCCAGATCATGTCCGCCACCGCGCTGCTGCACGCGACGCCGAAGCCGGGCGACGCCGACATCGACAACGCCATGGCCGGCAACATCTGCCGCTGCGGCACGTACAACCGCATCCGCAAGGCGATCAAGATCGCTTCCGGCCAGGCATGAAAGGGGACGGCGACATGGACCAGATCACGAAGGAACCCGTCTCGAACAAGCGCCGCCAGTTGCTGAAGGCGGGCGGCGTGGCCGGCGGCGGCCTGCTGTTCGGCTTCTCGCTGTTCGGCTGTACCCGGCAGGGCGAGGCACCCGCCAACGACCGCAAGGAACCGCCGTCCGAGAAGGCGGTCGGCCAGGCGTCGACCGCGATGACGAACGAGCAGCCGGGCCTCGCGCACGACGCATTCATCCGCATCGACCGCGAGGGCCTCGTCACCCTCATCATCCACAAGGTCGAGATGGGGCAGGGCACGTTCACGTCGCTGCCGCAACTGCTGGCCGAGGAACTGGGCGCGGACCTGTCGAAAGTGAAGCTGGAGCAGGCGCCCGCGAACAATTCGCTGTACGCCGACGCGCTGCTGGGCGGCCAGGTGACGGGCGGCGCGACGTCGATCCGCGCCACTCATAAACCGCTGCGCGCGGCGGGCGCCAAGGTCCGCACGGTGCTCGTGCAGGCCGCCGCGAAGAACTGGAACGTCGATCCTGGCGAGGTCGACGTCGTGGCGGGCACGATCCGCCACGCGGCGTCGAACCGGCAGGTGCACTTCGGCGAAGTGGCGGAGGCGGCGTCGAAGCTGACCTTCCCGGCCGAGGTCAAGCTGAAGGACCCGGCCCAGTTTACGCTGGTCGGCAAGGCGGTCAAGCGCCTGGATTCGCCCGCGAAGGTGAACGGGTCCGCGCAGTTCGGCATCGACGCGCGCCTGCCCAATATGGGAATCGCGGCCGTGGCGGCATCGCCCGTCATGAAAGGTAAAGTGACCGCGGTCGACGAGCAGAAGGCGCTGGCCGTGAAGGGCGTGCGCGAGGTGCTGCGCATCGAAGGGGCCGTCGCCGTCGTGGCCGACCACTTCTGGGCCGCGAAACAGGGCCTGGCCGCCGCGGCGCCCCGTTTCGACGACGGCGCCAACGCCAACGTCAGCACCGCCGGCATCGTCGCGGACATGATGAAGGTGTCGCAGAACACGGGCGCCATCGCCGCCGACAAGGGCGATGCCCTGAAGGCGCTGGATGCCGGCCCGGGCCGCCGCATCGACGTCGTCTACGAAGTCCCGTTCCTCGCGCACGCGACGATGGAACCGATGAACTGCACGGTCGACCTGAAACCGGACGGCTGCGACATCTGGGTCGGCACGCAGGTGCCGGCGCTGGCGCAGGGCGCGGCCGCCAAGCTCACCGGACTGCCGCTGGAGAAGGTCCGCGTGCACAACCACTACATCGGCGGCGGCTTCGGGCGCCGGCTCGAAGTCGACAACGTGATCCAGGCCGTGGAATTCGCCAAGCTGGCCAAGGGGCCGTTGAAGATCATCTGGACCCGCGAGGAAGACATCCAGCACGACATGTACCGCCCCTATTACGTCGACCGCATGTCGGCGCGCATCGACGACAAGGGCATGCCCGTGGCGTGGTTCCATCGGGTGACGGGGTCGTCGATCATGGCGCGCTTCGCGCCGCCGATGGTCAAGAACGGCGTCGACCCGGATGCGGTGGAAGGCGCGGCCGACATCCAGTACTCGATTCCGGCAATCCGCGTCGAATACATGCGCCACGAACCGCCGGGCCTTGCGACCGCGTTCTGGCGCGGCGTCGGCCCTACGCACAACGTATTCGTCGTCGAGAGTTTCATCGACGAGCTGGCGTATGCGAGCAAGGCGGACCCCGTCGCGTTCCGCCGCGCGCTGCTGCAGAAATCGCCGCGCACCTTGGCCGTGCTGAACCTGGCGGCCGAGAAGGCCGGCTGGGGCAAGCCTTTGAAACCGGTCGCCGGCCGCAAGCTGGGACGGGGCGTTTCGACACAGTTCGCGTTCGGCAGCTACATGGCGCAGGTGGCGGAAGTGTCGGTCGGGCCGGACGGTGACGTGCGCGTGCACCGCGTCGTGTGCGCGGTGGACTGCGGCCAGAACGTCAACCCGGACACCATCGTCGCGCAGATGGAGGGCGGCATCGTGTTCGGTGCCAGCGCGGCGCTGTGGGACGAGATCACGGTCGAGAAGGGGCGTGTGCAGCAGTCGAACTTCTCGGATTACCGCGTGATGCGCATGCCGGAGTCGCCGGCGGTGGAGGTGTATATCGTGAACAGCCACGACGAGCCGGGCGGGATCGGCGAGCCGGGGACGGCGGGGATTGCGCCGGCGCTGGCGAATGCGGTGTTCGCGGCGACGGGCAAGCGGATTCGGAAGTTGCCGATCGCAGAACAGCTGAAGAAGGCATAAAAACCGTCATTCCCGCGCACGCGGGAATCCATACGCCGTGTCTACATCGGCTCAGCATGGGTTCCCGCTTTCGCGGGAACGACGGAAGCTTTTATTCGTTCTCCGCGTACGGATCCGGATACCCCAGCGCTTCCATGATGTCGCGCTCGAGCTGTTCCATCTCCTCCGCTTCCTCGTCCGTCTCGTGGTCGAAGCCCTGCGCGTGCAGGACCCCATGCACGACGAGGTGCGCCGCGTGTTCCTCGACCGTCTTCTTCTGATCAATGGCTTCGCGCTGCAGCACGTCCGTGCACAGCACGATGTCGGCCTGCGTCGGCTCGTCGTCGGCGATTTCCGCGCCCTCGTTGTACGCGAAGGTGAGCACGTTGGTGGCGTAGTCCTTGCCGCGGTATTCGCGGTTCAGGGTCTGGCCTTCTTCCGCGTCGACGAAGCGGATCGCCAGTTCGGCCGGGCCGAGCAGGGCGCCGCGCACCCAGCGCTCCACCAGCTCGGGGGTGAGGTCCGCCTCGAGGCGGGTGTCGGGGTACTGGACGTCGAGTTCCAGGTTATGCTTTTTTTCTTGCATGGCGGGTAGCGGCTGGTTTGGTCAAAGTGCCGGGTAATGCGCCGAGCTCCTGCATCGACGCGGCCTTCTCGTAGGCGTCGACGATGCGGGCCACCATCGGGTGGCGCACGACGTCGGCGCTGGAGAACTGGGTGAAGGCGATGCCGCGCACGTCCTTCAATACGTGCATGGCGTCGACGAGGCCGCTCCTCTGCGTCTTGTGCAGGTCGACCTGGGTGACGTCGCCCGTGACGACGGCCTTGCTGCCGAAGCCGATGCGGGTCAGGAACATCTTCATCTGTTCGGCCGTCGTGTTCTGGGCCTCGTCGAGGATCACGAACGCATGATTGAGCGTGCGGCCGCGCATGAACGCGAGCGGGGCGATTTCGATCACCTGCTTCTCGAACAGCTTCTGCGTGCGGTCGAAGCCGAGCAGGTCGTACAGCGCGTCGTACAGCGGACGCAGGTACGGGTCGACCTTCTGCGCGAAGTCGCCGGGGAGGAAGCCCAGGCGTTCGCCCGCTTCCACGGCCGGACGCGTCAGGATGATGCGCTTGACGGCGTCGCGTTCGAGGGCGTCGACGGCGCAGGCGACGGCCAGATACGTCTTGCCCGTGCCGGCCGGGCCGATGCCGAAGCTGATGTCGTGTTCGAGCACGGCCTTCAAATACTGGATCTGGTGCGGCGTGCGGCCGCGCAGGTCGTGGCGCCGTGTCTTGAGCATCGGGCTGACCAGTTCCTCGTCGTCATCTGCGGCATCGGTGCCCTTGTCCGCTTCCGCGGTGACCGAGGCGCCGGGTTCCTTTGGCGGCTCGGGCTCGGCGTCCGGCGACTTCGGCTTCAGGCCGGCCCGCTGTTCGACGAGCGCCAACTGCACTTCCTCGATCGGCACGACCTTGTCGGCCACGTTGTAGAAGCGTTCCAGCAGCTCGACGGCGCGTTCGGCATTGGTCCCGCTGACGATGAATTTCTCGCCGCGCCGGAAGATGGTCACGTCGAGGGCGGCCGAGATCTGGCGCAGGTTTTCGTCGAGCGGACCGCAGAGGTGGGCGAGCCGCGTGTTATCGAGCGGCTCGGGAATGAAGTACGAAGGCTGGGTAGGCGTTTTCAACTGGCTTTGGCAATCGTATCAATGCTGGCGACCAGGTCGCCGCGCAGGGTGTAATCCAGGCTTTCGGTGATGCGCACGTCGACCAGCTGGCCGATGAGCGCAGCGCTGCCGTCGCCCGGGAAGAAGTTGACGACGCGGTTGTTCTCGGTGCGCCCCTGGAGCTCGCCCCCACCCTTCTTTGAGGGGCCTTCCACCAGGATGCGCTGCACGGTGCCGACCATGCTTGCGCTGGTCTTGCGGGTGTTGGCGTCGATCTGCGCCTGCAGGCGTTGCAGGCGCGCGAGCTTGACCTCGTGCGGGGTGTCGTCCGCCAGGTTGGCGGCCGGGGTGCCGGGGCGCTTGCTGAAGATGAAGGAGAAGCTGTTGTCGAAGCCGACGTCCTCGACGAGCTTCATCATCGCTTCGAAATCGGCGTCCGTCTCGCCCGGGAAGCCGACGATGAAGTCGGACGAGATCGAGATGTTCGGACGCACCGCCTTGATGCGGCGGATGATCGATTTGTATTCCAGGCCCGTGTAGCCGCGCTTCATCGCTTGCAGGATGCGGTCGGAGCCGTGCTGCACGGGCAGGTACAGGTGGTTGACCAGCTGCGGGATCTTCGCGTACGCGTCGATCAGGCGCTGGGTGAATTCCTTCGGATGGCTCGTGACGAAGCGCAGGCGCTCGATGCCGGGGATCTCCGCCACGTATTCCAGCAGCAGGGCAAAGTCGGCGATTTCTCCCGATTCCATGGCGCCGCGGTAGGCGTTCACGTTCTGCCCCAGCAGCATGATTTCCTTGACGCCCTGGGCGGCCAGGCCCGCGACTTCCGTCAGCACGTCCTCGAAGCGGCGCGAGACTTCCTCGCCGCGGGTGTAGGGCACCACGCAGTAGCTGCAGTATTTGCTGCAGCCTTCCATGATCGACACGTAGGCGACCGGGCCTTCGACCTTGGCCGGCGGCAGGTGGTCGAACTTTTCGATTTCCGGGAAGCTGATGTCGACCTGGGCCGCGCCCGTGTGACGGCGCAGCTGGATCATCTGCGGCAGGCGGTGCAAGGTCTGCGGGCCGAACACCATGTCCACGTGCGGCGCGCGCTTGACGATGGCTTCGCCTTCCTGCGACGCGACGCAGCCGCCCACACCGATGATCAGGTCGGGCTTGGCGCGCTTGAGTTCCTTCAGGCGGCCGAGGTCGGAAAACACTTTTTCCTGCGCTTTTTCGCGCACGGAGCAGGTGTTGAACAGGATCACGTCGGCGTCATCCGGCGTGTCGGTGCGTACGAGCCCATCGGACGCGCCGAGCACGTCCGCCATCTTGTCCGAGTCGTACTCGTTCATTTGGCAACCGAAGGTCTTGATGAATACTTTTTTCTGCATGGAATGCTTCTAGGTGCTGATGCTTTGACAAGTGGAATGCAGTTTACCGTAAATCGGAAACAGGCCGACAAAGCGGGTGCGTGTGGCCGTGCGCACCAATGGCTGGTGCTGCGCGGAATCCTGAATGTTTAGTAGGAAATACTTTCTACAGTCGGTTACATTGTTAAATCTTGAATTTTTCTTTCTAGCTGTTATCTTTAAAGTTGCCGATCCGACTCGATTTAGTTTCTCCTTGTAAATCAAGAAGATCGTGTAGCTCGGCAATTGCAAAATTAGTCCAAAAAAACACTTGCGTGCGCCACAATTTGTCACCATGTGCTGAAATGACTATGTGACAAGCTTTCCACCGGTTAGCTTGATTTCGGCCAATGAATTTCGTGCTCAGGTCGAGTGTGAGCCCGACATATGAGTTTGATAATTTGTCCGAAAGACAAGTGCATGTGGGAAGCGGGGAGTGCAAAAACCGCAGCGGCGACGGCAGTTTCGGTCGCGGCGCCCGGACAGGGTTCCAACGCTGCATTCGTTTTTCGCTTCCCACCAAGGGAGCGCACGCGGTCCGGAGACGCGCCGGCCGATATGTCAGGTGGATACCTGGTCAGTCGGACACGCAAACCGGGAACTTATGTTGATGAAACTTAGTCATTAAACACGGTTCGTAAGAGAACTATTTTAACCATTTACGAGGTCATCATGGCACATCACGCTTTGTCATCACAGGAAAGCTACAACCCGAACCATCTGCTGGATATTCTGCTCGGCAAGATGCAACTGAAGAACGATGCTGCGTTGTCGCGCATGCTGGAAGTCGCACCGCCCGTGATCAGCAAGATCCGTCACCATCGCCTGCCGGTCGGCGCCTCGCTGCTGATCCGCATGCACGAAGTGACCGGCATGAGCATCCGCGACCTGCGTGACCTGATGGGCGACCGCCGCACGAAATATCGCCTGTCGGATGCCCAGGGCCGCCCGAAGCCTGAGGAAAAAGCTGCACAGCAAGCTGCCCAGCAGGCTGCGCAACAGCAACAAGCCCAGCCGCAAGCTCAGCAGGCCCAGCAATCGAACGACGCATCGTCTTCGACCAAGTCGTCGGGCAACTATGCGCACTGATGCCGTGGGCGTGACAGCCGGTCCTGTCATGCCTTCGGACAGACCCGGCAGCGGAGGTTCCCTTCGCTGCCGTCATTACCGATCATCCTGGGCTTGATGAGCCCTTTTTCAAGCCATCAGGATGGTCGACATTTCGCCGAACTGCAGTTCCGTTTCGCGGAACAGGTGCAGATAGGCTTCTTCATTCAATCCCATCGCATCCCAGGCCACGCTGGATACGCGCGGCACCAGTTCGTCGTCCTCCCCGGCCAGGTCGAGCGCGTGCACGATGGCATTGGCCACGTGCACGATCGTTGCCAGGAATCCCGCACCGTGGATGTCGGGCGCGTGGTGATAGGCGATTGCCTGGCGCATGGTGCTCGAGAAATTCCAGTGGTCGGCCAGCGCGACCCCCGCGTCGACATGGTCGATGCCGAGGACGGCCTGTTCGGCGTCCAGCCAGTCGCCGCCGTGCTGTGCATGCCAGGCCACGACCTGGGCATAGGCGTCCGGATGGCCCGTCACCAGCACGAGCCGGCCGATGTCATGCAGCAAACCGGCCGTGAAGGCGATGTCCTGGTTGAAGCGCATCCGCCGCGCCAGCGCGCGTGCGCATGCGGCCGTGGCGATCGAATGGCGCCAGAACGCCTTGTCGTGGAATCCCGCGCAGCGTCCGCTGGGAAAACAGCCCGTGATGGCGGCCGCCGTGATCAGGTTGCGCGTCGTCTGGAACCCGAGGAAGGTGATGGCTTGCTGGATCGTCGTGACTTTTACTTGCAGGCCATAGGTCGAGGAATTGGCCAGGCGCAGCGTTTTTGCCGTCAGCGCTTGGTCATACGACACTTTTTTGGCCAGCACGGAGATGTCGATGTCTTCCTGCTCTATGCTGCTGAGCAATTCCATGACGACGGCGGGCAGCGACGGCAAGTCCTTCACGCCGGCGGCCAATTGTTCGGGCGTCAAGCGGTTCATGGGGCCATCCCGGGAGTCGCCTCGCGCTGCAGGCGGTAGTCTTCCACGTAGCGGCGCAGGATGCCCGTGGCCCAGTCGCCGAGGTCGTCGCGGTCGTGCTGGCGGAACACGTGATCGAGCCGTGCCTGGATCGCCGCCGGATCGATGGGCGGCGGCGGCGGTTCGGCCTGCAGGATCGGCAGCATGTCGATGCCATGGCGCGCGAGCGACGCCAGCATCGTTTCGGTCAGCACGATGCCCTGTGCCAGCAATACATTGCCTTTCCCGTCGCGCACGACGTCGGACAACACCATGCCAGGCCGGGTCTCGTCCAGCGGCGTCAGATGGAAAGAACCGCTCATGCTTTCCTCGATTATTGTTTGTAATGTATCGATATTACCATCCGGTAAGGCAGCCCGGTGTTGTAAGCCGATGCTTTAATGCTTATCTAATTCGGACGCCGTACCATGCCCGGATGACTAGAAAACGCTACATTGTTTTATTGAGAGGCGTAAATGTCGGGCGGGCGAAACGCATTGCCATGGCCGACCTGCGCAAACTGATCGCGGATCTCGGCTACGACCACGTGCGCAGTCTTCTCAACAGCGGCAACGTCGTATTCACCGGTCCGGCCAGGGCGCATGACGTGGTCGCGGCCGAGATCGAGGACGCGCTCGTGCTCAAGCTCGGCGTGGCCGCCCGCACCGTCGTGCTCAGTTGCGACGAGCTCGACGGGATCATCTCTTCCAACCCGTTGGTCGACCTCGCCACGGACCATTCCCGCCTGCTCACGTTCATTCTCGCCGGCCCTCATTCGCGCGAGGCCGTTGCAGCCTTGTGCGGCCAGGACTGGCAGCCGGGCGCGATGGCGCTGGGCGAGCGGGCGGCCTATGTCTGGTGTCCGGGCGGCATCCTCGACAGCCAGGCGGCCGCCGCGTTGGGCAAGCACCTGGGCGATGCCACGACGGCGCGCAATTGGGCGACGCTGAGCAAGCTCCATGCGCTGTGCCAGGAAATGCCGGCCTGAGCGGCAAACAAAATAAAACGGCGCCTTGCGGCGCCGTCGGTCAGCATTTCCGCGTCATGCGGAAAACGTGCTTCGTCCTTATTTAAATTTCTCGCTGCTGTCACGGCTGGCCCGATAACCGATCAGGATCAGGCCGACCAGCATCATGGCAAACACTTCCGGTTCCGGAAGTTCGGACATCGAAGGGGAAGGTGGTGCCACCACTTCGTTGTGATTTACCGTCGACAGATCGGTCACGCCGCGCATGCGCACGACGGTGTGACTGTTGTCGAGGTCAATGGCGGCCGCGTGGACGGCGCCACTCATCAAGAGACTGAGCGCTGCGGCAAGTGCGTATCGTTTCACGGTCATTCCTTATCCATGCATTGTCTGACTGTGGGGTACGTAATCCGCACGACCGTTGGCGGCGTCATGCGGATGATCCCAGCATAGCAAAAATGCGCCGTGCATTGCGTCCGTTACGTGCCGTTAAAGCACGATGAAGAGATGGCAAAGTTAATCATTTTTAAATAAAACAAATGCAATCAATTAGTCGATTGACTATTGAGAAAACGCTAAATACGCAGCGGTCTATTGCGATTTATTTATTGAATGTATGAGACGGACAATGAAAATCGATGTCAAATTGATCAGTCGTGTTGTGATTCAAAATTTTTTCACCGCACGGTATACACGTCGCTTTTCTTTGCGAGTATAGTCTCCATATCCCCATTGCCTTCGGGCATCAAAACAATATCAAACGCACACGTTTGAATACCCCGCGGTCCCCGCACCGCCGCCTTTCGCGTCCACTCGGCACTCCGGAAGGCACGTAATAAAACATGCCGTATCACGCACCTTCGACTTTGTAAGAGTACCGATATGCCCAATTTTGCTCGAATTCAAATTGCCTTTAAGAATGTTTATGTCCGAATCTTGAGCGCCGTACTGCTCGGCGTGCTGACGGGCTGGGCAATCTACAAGGCCGATATCCCGCAAGATCCGTCGCCAGTCGTCTACTCGCAAAATATTTCCGAGATCACCCAGCTGGCTGCCCAGAAGGATCGTCTCGACTACCTGCTCGTCGCGAAGCCGCTGTCGGATTCGCCACGCTATATCTATAAGTACAAGGATGCGCCTCAACTGCACGTAGTGAAGGTGCCGAGCACGTCGCACCTGTCGCTGGAGCGCGAAGTGCTGCTGAAGAACGCGATCCCGTATTCGATCGCCAAGGATGAATACCTGGCGTCGCACAAGGCCGTCCTGCAGGACGAAGGCGAAGGCGTCGGTGCCGACGTCGTCGACTTCCTGAAGCGCCACGCGCTCGACATCACCGTGCTGCTGGTGATCCTGTACGCCATGAAATTCGGCATCCCGGGCATGGGCATGAGCAGCCAGATGATCACGCCGGACAAGCTGAAGGGCAGCATGGACGACCTGATCGGCATGGAAGACATCAAGCAGGAAGTGCTGCACCTGGAAGACATGATCCGCAACCGCGAGTTGTACAAGGAACACAACATCGACAAGCCGTTCAACGTCATGCTGACGGGCCCGGCCGGTACCGGCAAGACCAAGCTGGTGGGCTACCTGGCCAAGCGCCTCGACATCCCGCTGATCCAGGCGTCCGGTTCGGCGCTGGAATCGGGCTACGTCGGCGGCGGTTCGAAGGCGCTGAACGCCCTGTACCGCAAGGCGTCGGGCAAGGGCCGCTGCATCATCTTCCTGGATGAAGCGCAAAGCCTGTTCATGCCGCGCGGGCGCAGCGAAAAGAAATGGGAAGACGATACCGCCAACACCCTGCTGGGCCTGCTGGACGGCGTCAAGAGCGACAAGGGCCAGGGCGTGATCTGGGTCGTCGCCTCGAACTTCGACGATGCGTCGACGGACATGGACGAAGCGATGCTGCGCCGCTTCTCCGTGAAGATCAATTTCCGCCTGCCGAACAAGGGCGAGCGCAAGGAACTCCTGCGCAGCTTCCTGGCACGCAAGAAAGAAGGTCTCGTGGATTGGAACGACCTCGACCTGGACCAGGTCGCGGAAATCACCCAGAACCTGAGCCCGGCACTGCTGGAAACGGTGGTCGAGCGCGCGTCGATGATCTCGATCCAGGAAAAGGCGATCATCAATACGGACCTGCTGTTCCGCGCCTACGAGCGCGCCACGATCGGCCTGACGGACCGCGCCACGACGGCCGAGAAGCACAAGCAGCGCGAGCGCATCGCCGTGCACGAGCTGGGTCACTTCTTCATGCAGATCGACCCGTACCTGCGCGCCGGCATGAGCTTGGCCGAGGTCAAGGAAAAGTCGCATCTGCTGAAGATCAGCACGGAAGCGGTGTCGAAGATCGGTGCGCTGGGTTATGTGCTGCAGTCCGGCGACGACATGTCGCTGCGCACGCTGGAAGAACTGGAGCGCGACGTGATCGGCTTGTACGGCGGCGTGGCGGCGGAAGAACTGTTCTATGGCGCACGCGGCATCTCGGTGGGCAGCCAGAACGACATCGAAAAGATCACGAAGATGCTGAACCTGATGGTCGGCCGCCTGTCGATGTATTCGCGCGCCAAGATCGACTACAGCCAGTTGCAGAACGATGCGTCCGGCGAACACACGCTGCGCCAGGTCGAGGAGAAATCGGACGAGCTTTATAACTACACGCTGAATTCGATCCGCGACTACAAGGACGTGATCGTGTCGATCAAGGACACGCTGCTGGACCAGTACGTGCTGTCGAAGGATGCCGTGTTCGACTTGCTGGAAGAACACCAGGAAGCGCTGATGACGGGCCTGAATGCACCGCGTCATGCCAGCCTGAAGCTGTGCGCCGAAGAGGCGGCGGTGGCCTGAACAAGTTTGGTGGTGGTTTGATGGTCTTGAGGTCGCACTCAAGTTGAGACGGCGGACAGCGATGTCCGCCGTTTTTTTTTATTCTGGCCGCTGCACGACCCGGATCTTGCCGCTGCCGCCCCCGCCGCAGAAGAAGCGGTCCACGCCATCCGACTCGAGGCCGGACACCAGCACACCGGGCGGCATCTCGACGGTCTGCAGCACGTCGCCCGTGCGCGGATCGACCCGGCGCAGGTCGCTCTGTTCGTTCTCCCAGGTGGCATGC
>CBIHRX010000163.1:0-14990 GCA_966212555.1 uncultured Massilia sp. | reverse complement strand
GGCCCAGCCGGCGGATACCAAGGCCGTACTGACGGAGATCGAGCGCACGCACGACGAACCGTACGGCCAGGCGGGCGTCCGCAAGTCGTGACCCGCACCAAGCTTGTTCCAAAACACAACACTCGCCATGCCCGTTTTTGGTGCGTAGCAAATCCCTCCGGCCATTCGCGGGCTTGAAATCTGCCGTCCGGGATTGTGCTATTGCAGCATTGAAATAGTTTTGAGTCTCTAATTTTGCCAACACATCGGTGCTATATTTATCTTGCAAAATTAGCACGCCCATTCTTTTTTTCGGACGGGGAGACTCACAATAATGATTAGAAATATGAGTATCGGCCAGCGTCTGGCCATCGGGTTCGGGGTCGTGATTGTCTTGCTGGTGCTGCTGGCGGGGCTGTCGTATGCGAGGATTGCCAGCCTGAACAAGGAAATGGAGACGCTGGTCAAAGTGCGCTACGCGAACACCGTCGCGGCCAACCACATCAAGGAAGATGTGAGCGAGGCCACGCGCAGCATGCTCAACGTCCTCATCATGACCGACCCGGACCAGATCAAGAGGGAATTGGCGAACACGGAAGCGAGGAGCGCCAGCGCCACCGCCCAGGTCGCGGAACTGGCCAGGAGCACGGGCGATGCCGAGGCCGCCGACATCCTGAAAGCGCTGGCCGCCATCCAGAACAAATTCCTGCCGGCGCAGACGGCGTTCATCAAGCTCGTCAACGAAGACCGCAAGGACGAGGCGATGATGAAATTCATGTTCTCGCTGCGTCCCCAGCAGACGCGCTATTTCGAGCAACTGGACAAGTTCGTCGCCTGGCAGAACGCCGCGATGCACCAGGCCGGCGACGACACGGCCGCCGTCACGCAGCGCACGCAGATGCTGATCCTGGCGCTCACGACGATCGCGGCCGGGCTGTCGCTGGGCGTCGCCTGGCTGGCCACGCGCAGCATCACCCGTCCGCTGGGCCAGGTGGTGGAGATTGCGCGCCGCGTCGCCGACGGCGATCTCACGAGCGACATCGCCGTCGACAGCCGCGACGAGGCAGGCCAGATGATGGAAGCGCTGCGCCACATGAACGCCAGCTTGACCCGCATCGTCGGCGAAGTGCGCACGAGTACCGAATCGATGTCCTGCGCATCCGGAGAAATTGCCACCGGCAACCAGGACCTGTCGACGCGCACGGAATCCCAAGCAACGTCCCTGGCGCAAACGTCGAGCTCGATGCGCGCGCTGACCGGCACCGTGCAGCAGAACGCGGACAACGCGCGCCAGGCGAATCAGCTGGCGGCCCAGGCTTCGGAAGTGGCGGCGCGCGGTGGTTCCGTCGTCGCCCACGTCATCGAGACGATGGGATCGATCACGGCGTCGTCGAAAAAGATCGTCGACATCATCGGCGTGATCGACGGCATCGCCTTCCAGACGAACATCCTCGCCCTGAACGCGGCGGTCGAGGCCGCGCGCGCGGGCGAGCAGGGGCGTGGGTTTGCCGTCGTGGCCTCCGAAGTGCGCAGCCTGGCACAGCGCTCGGCCGCGGCCGCCAAGGAAATCAAGCTGCTGATCGGCGATTCCGTGGACAAGGTCCAGGAAGGAAGCACGCTCGTCGAGCAGGCCGGCGTGACGATGGAAGAGGTCGTCGAAAGCGTGCGCCGCGTCACCGACATCATGGGTGAAATTACCGCTGCCAGCCTCGAGCAGAGTGCCGGCATCGCCCAGGTCAGCCAGACGATCGTCGCGATGGACGAGACGACGCAGCAGAATGCCGCGCTCGTCGAGCAGGCCGCCGCTGCCGCGGCGTCGATGCAGGAACAGGCGCAGCGCCTGGCGCGCGCCGTCAGTGTGTTCAAGCTACAAAATGCCCATACTACCCTGGCACTGGCCGCAGCCTGAACCGCGGCCGACGATTTTCACAACGATAGCCTTCCCATCAAGGAGACAACCATGACTACCCGTAAATTCGCCATCAAGGGCCTGCTCGCAGGCGCCATCCTCACCCTGGCCGCCAGCCTGCCGGCCGTCGCCGCCGTCGTCGACGTGAGCGGCTACAAGTTCGAAGACATGACGAAGGTGGCCGGCAAGGACCTGAAACTGAACGGCGCCGGCATGCGCACCAAGTTCATCGTCAAGGTCTACGCGGCCGGCCTGTACCTGCCGGAAAAGAAGAACAACACGGCCGAGATCCTGAAGGAAGAGGGCCCGCGCCGCGTGACCCTGCAGATGGCGCGCGACATCTCGTCCGAGGATTTCGGCAAGGCCTTCATGGATGGCCTGAACGAGAACATCGACAAGGCGGAAAAGCAGCGCATCGTGGCCCAGATCAGCAAGATGGGCGAGCTGTTCGCCTCCGTCGACGGCCTCAAGAAGGGCGACGTGCTGCACCTGGACTGGATCCCGGGTACCGGCACCCAGGCCGAGCTGAACGGCAAGAAACTGGGCGGGCCTATCCCGGACGTCAACTTCTACAACGCGATCCTGCGCATCTGGCTGGGCGACAAGCCCGTCGACCGCTCGCTCAAGCCGGCGCTGCTGGGCGACACCAAGTAAGCCTCACGTTTTTCTCCGCGACGCGGCCCCGGGCAACCGGCGGCCGCGTTTTTTTCGCCCCTCGTTTTTTGACTGCGGCCGGTCCGGATTTTTGGATGAGGTGCGGTCCCGGCCGGCCTGCCGGCGCCTCTGGCGGCTCATGCATTCGATCGAATCGAAGATTACCTTAACTCATCCATACCCTATGACCAATCATGAACTTCTCTTATTCTGCGATTATATTGTCTGGAATTGCGGCGATACCATCGCTATCTCATCAGCATGATGCGACTAGCTCCCGCCAGACGTCGAATTCTCGGAATTTATCCATATCACATCAATGACACGCGATCCTCTTTCAAATTGTCGCCAACTCATCAATTCATGAACAATCGATTTTTTGATACCTTATAATTTTATCGACCAATTGTTAAATAAAATCGGCGAAAAAACGCCTGACAACCCGAGCGACCGCGAGTTACCTGCGACGGGTAAAAATCAGGGCGAAAAAAAAGCGGCGCCCGGTTATCCGGGCGCCGCTTTCGGGAAAGAAGCTGTGTAGACTAGACGCTATGGATCAGTGGGATCCCACGGCAGCGGCCTGCGCGCGCTGCCTGCGTGCCGCCAGTTCGTCCTTCGTCGGACGGGGACGCACCACCAGCACCAGTGCCCGTACGATGCCGACCAGCAGCGGGCGGAAGAACATCAGGACGCCGCCCAGCAGGGTCAGCTGGACCATGCACAGAAGCAGTTGGGTGAAGGGCAGGGCCAGCACCGGGGTCTGGAAAAGGGTGGCGGAGAAGGACATGGTAAGTCTTGGGAGGCAAGCTGATCTATTCGTTCGATGTAACTATAGTGCAACGCAACATATAAATCTAATTACACTTAGTAATAGCTATTATATTGATCGTGAATGGAAATCGGGTACACTTACCGTACCGACAAACCCCTCGCCAGTCCTGAACGGAGTCCCATGAGCTTCCTCACGCTTGATCTGAACCTGCTCCGCGTCTTCGACGCCGTCATGACCGAGCAAAACCTGACACGCGCCGCCGGTCACCTCGCGATGACCCAGCCGGCCGTCTCGAACGCCATCAAACGCTTGCGCGAAAGCCTCGGCGACGAGTTGCTGATCCGCACGGCCTACGGTGTGAAGCCGACGCCGCGCGCGGAAGCGCTGTGGCCCGCCGTGCGCCAGGCGCTGGCCGCGCTGGAAGCGGCCGTGATGCCGGAAACCTTCGACGTGTCCAAGGCCCAGGCGACGTTCCGCATGGCGATGGCCGACGCCACCGCCGCCCTGTGGCTGCCCTCGCTGGTGCGGTCGATCGAAAAAGAGGCGCCGGGCGTCAACATCCGCATGGTGCCGCTGACCACGCGCGAACCGCGCCCGATGCTGCTGCGCGGCGACATCGACCTGGCCGTCGGCTTCTTCCCCGGCGTCGCGGCCCAGCTGTCGTACGAAACGGGCTCGCCGATCCGCCACGAGCGCCTGTATTCGGGAGAATACGTGGTCGTGATGCGCAAAAACCACCCGCTGGCGCAGGGCACGCTGTCCCTCGACGATTATTGCAAGGCGAACCACCTGCTGGTGAGCTTCTCGGGCCGCGCCCACGGCCTCGTCGACGAAGCGCTGGCCCAGATCGGCCGCGAGCGGCGCATCCTGCTGACCGTGAACCAGTTCTTCACGGCCGGCCGCGTGGTCGCGAACTCCGACCTGGTGACGGTGCTGCCGAAGCACCTGATCGCGTCGACCGGTGCAGCTGAACAATTGATCTGGCGCGAGCTGCCGTTCCAGCTGCCGGCTGTGCACCTGGACATGCTGTGGCACGAACGCGACGGCCGCAGCCCGGCCCATCGCTGGCTGCGCAAGAACCTGGAAAGCCTGTCCGCGACGGCGCAAAAGATGCTTCCGCAGAAATCGGAAGCGTCGGAAAAGATGGAAAAAATCGCCTGAACCGTCGTCCCCGCGAAAGCGGGGACCCATGCTGAGCTTCCGAAGTCGATTCACTCAGTGGACTTAACAGAAGGTACCGAATCCTGCTCTTCAGTATGGATTCCCGCTTTCGCGGGAATGACGGGTTTAACTATTTGATCGGCAGTTTGGTCGTATTCTTGACCTCTTCCATCACCGCATACGTGTGCGTTTCGCGCACGCCTTTCTGCAGCAGTGTCTTGCCGAGGAATTCGCGGTAAGCTGCCATATCTTTTACGCGCGCCTTGACGAGGTAATCGAAGCCGCCGGCCACCATGTGGCATTCGAGCACTTCGGGAATCAACTGCACGCTCTGCTTGAACGCGTCGAAGACTTCCGGGGTGGTGCGGTCCAGCACCACTTCGATGAACACCAGCAGCGACACGTCCAGCAGCTGCGGGTTCAACTGGGCGGTATAGCCCATGATGTAGCCGGATTCGTGCAGCTTGCGCACCCGCTCGAGGCAGGCGGCGGGCGACAGGTTGACCCGTGCCGCGAGCTCGACGTTGCTGATACGCCCGTCGCTCTGCAGCTCGGCCAGGATTTTCTTGCTGATCTTGTCCAGCATGTGCGCTCTCTCCACTATAAATATTATTTGGTGAAATTCTCTCACCAAAAACTATCTATTGCTAGTCTTCTGTAAAAACAGAATTAATCCAGAAGATTTCCTTCTACAATCGAATCATCGATCCGCACTTCAGTACGGCGTCTCGCCGGTGCTCGTCCCCACCCATTTTTTCCAGACCGTTCATGAACATTGCCGCCTTCCCGGCTTCCACCTACGTGCCTTTCGACGCCCTGCAGGCCGAAACCCGCCGCGAACAGACGCCGCTGCGCGCCGCGATCACGGCCGCCTACCGCCGTGACGAGACCGCCGCGGTCGAATGGCTGCTGGCCCAGGGCGCCTGCGCCAACGCGGACGCCTACATGCTGGCGCACCGCCTCGTGTCGGCCGTGCGCGAAAAACGTACGCGCTCGTCGGGTGTCGACGCGCTGATGCACGAATTCTCGCTGTCGTCCGAAGAAGGCGTCGCACTGATGTGCCTGGCCGAAGCGCTGCTGCGCATTCCCGACAAGGAAACGGCCGACCGCCTGATCGCCGACAAGATCAGCAAGGGCGACTGGAAAAAGCACCTGGGCGAATCGCCGTCGCTGTTCGTGAACGCCGCGACCTGGGGCTTGCTCGTTACCGGCAAGCTCGTGTCGACCAGCAGCGAAAAGGGTCTCGGCGCCGCGCTGGGCCGCATGATCGCCAAGGGCGGCGAGCCGCTGATCCGCAAGGGCGTCGACCTCGCGATGCGCATGCTGGGCAACCAGTTCGTCACCGGCCAGACCATCGATGAGGCGCTGAAGAACAGCCGCGACAACGAAACCCGCGGCTACCGCTATTCCTACGACATGCTGGGCGAGGCGGCGCTGACGGAATCCGACGCCGACAACTACTACGCGTCGTACGAAGCGGCCATCCACGCGATCGGCAAGGCCTCGAACGGCCGTGGCATCAAGGACGGTCCGGGCATCTCGATCAAGCTGTCGGCCCTGCATCCGCGCTACAGCCGCGCACAGTACGCCCGCGTAATGGGCGAGTTGCTGCCGCGCGTGCGCAAGCTCGTGCTGCTGGCCAAGGACTACAACATCGGCATCAACATCGACGCCGAGGAAGCGGACCGCCTGGAAATCTCGCTGGACATGCTGGAAGCGCTTGCTTTCGATCCATCCTTGGCCGGCTTCGACGGCATCGGCCTCGTCGTGCAGGCGTACCAGAAACGCTGCCCGTTCGTGATCGATTTCGTCGTGGACCTGGCGCGCCGCAGCGGCCGCAAGTTCATGGTGCGCCTCGTCAAGGGCGCCTACTGGGATGCGGAAATCAAGCGCGCCCAGGTCGACGGCCTGCCGGGCTATCCGGTTTATACGCGCAAGATCTACACGGACGTGTCGTACCTCACGTGCGCGCGCAAGCTGCTCGCCGCGACGGACGTCATCTATGCCCAGTTCGCCACGCACAATGCGCATTCGCTGTCCGTGATCTACACGTGGGCAAAAGCCGACAACGTCACCAATTACGAATTCCAGTGCCTGCACGGCATGGGAGAAACCTTGTACGACCAAGTCGTCGGCAAGGAGAACCTGAACAAGGCCTGCCGCATTTATGCGCCGGTCGGTTCGCACGAGACGCTGCTCGCCTACCTCGTGCGCCGCCTGCTGGAAAACGGCGCGAATTCGTCGTTCGTGAACCAGATCGTCGACGAGAACGTGCCCATCGACACCTTGCTGGCCGACCCGTTCGAAGCCGCGCGCGCCGCGCACTGCCTGCCGCACCCGCGCATTCCGCTGCCGTCGAGCCTATTCCCGGACGGCCGCCGCAACTCCGCCGGCCTCGACCTGGCGAATGAACACGTCCTGGCCGAATTGGCCGCCGAGCTCGGCACGGCGCGCCATTACGTGGCCGCACCGCTCGTCGACGGTCCCGTCGCGGCGGCCGGTACGCTGAACATCGTGAATCCCGCGCAGTCGGCGGACATCGTCGGCCAGATCACGGAAGCCACCACCGCCGACGTCGGCACGGCGCTGCAGGCCGCCGTGAATGCGGCGCCGGGCTGGGAAGGCATCGGCAATGCAGCCAGGGCCGACATCATCGCCCGCGTCGGCGATTTGTTCGAGCAATACCGCGGCGAACTGATGGCCCTGGCCGTGCGCGAAGCGGGCAAATCGCTGCCGAACGCGATCGCGGAAGTGCGCGAAGCCGTCGACTTCCTGCGCTACTACGCGGCCGACATCCGCAATGCCCCGCAATCCCGCGCGCTGGGTCCGGTGAGCTGCATCAGCCCGTGGAACTTCCCGCTCGCGATTTTCACCGGGCAAGTCGCCGCCGCGCTGGCCGCCGGCAATGTCGTACTGGCGAAACCGGCCGAGCAGACGCCGTTGATCGCCCACCGCGCCGTGCAATTGTTCCACGAAGCCGGTGTACCGACAGGCGCGCTGCAACTGCTGCCGGGCCGCGGGGAAACCGTCGGCGCCGCGCTCACGGGCGATGCCCGCGTCAAAGCCGTGATTTTTACGGGCTCGACGGAAGTCGCGCAATTGATCAACCGCACGCTGGCCGAACGTGCCGCACAGGAAGGCGCCGATATTCCGCTGATCGCCGAGACGGGCGGCCAGAACGCGCTGATCGTCGATTCGTCCGCGCTGCCGGAACAGGTCGTCCAGGATGTGCTCAGTTCCGCGTTCGACAGCGCCGGCCAGCGCTGCTCCGCGCTGCGCGTGCTGTTCCTGCAGGAAGATATCGCGGATAAAACGATCAAGATGCTCAAGGGCGCCATGCAGGAACTGCGCGTGGGCGTGCCGGACCGTTTGTCCACCGACATCGGTCCCGTCATCGACAAGGAAGCCCAGCAAAACCTGCTCGGCCACATCGAGCGGATGAAAACGACGGCGAAGCAGCATTTTTCTCTGATCCTGCCGGATGCCCTGCAGGCGCAGGGAACGTTCGTGCCGCCGACCGTGCTCGAGATCGGTTCGTTGAGCGAACTGAAGCGTGAAGTCTTCGGCCCCGTGCTGCACGTCGTGCGCTGGCGCCGTCCCGACCTGGACAAGGTCGTCGATACGATCAACGCCACCGGCTACGGCCTGACCCTGGGCGTGCATTCGCGCATCGACGAAACCATCGACTTCATCACGACCCGTGCCCACGTCGGCAACATCTACGTGAACCGCAACATCGTGGGCGCCGTCGTGGGCGTGCAGCCGTTCGGCGGAGAAGGCAAATCCGGCACCGGTCCCAAGGCCGGCGGTCCGCTGTACCTGAAGCGCCTGCAAAAGGATGCGGCGCCGCTGCTGCAACATGCGCGGCGCGGCAATAACGCGCTGGACGGGCTGCTCGCCTGGGCGTGCGCGAACGGCCACGGCGACATCGCGCACCTGGCGAACGGCTACATGGAAACGACGCTGGACGGCGTACGCATCGACTTGCCGGGCCCGACGGGCGAGCGCAACCAGCTCGATTTCGTCCCGCGCGGCACCGTCCTGTGCGCGCCGAACGGTGCGACGAGCCTGCTGAACCAGCTGGCGGCCGCGTTCGCGACAGGCAACCGCGCGCTCGTGCTGGCGGAGACGCTCCCCGCATTGCCGATCGCCGTCAAGGAACGCGTGCGTTTCATCACGGCGCAGGAACTGGATGACGGCGAGTTCGCCCTGGCCCTCGTCGAGCAGGGGCTCGAGGGAAGTCTGCAGGCGCAGCTGGCGGCCCGTCCGGGCGCGATCGTCGGCATCGTCGATACCCGTGCGGGTGAACCGGTGGCGTTGTGGCGCCTGGTGGCGGAACGCGCCTTGTGCGTCAACACGACCGCGGCTGGAGGTAACGCAAGCCTGATGACGCTCGGTCTGTAAGCCGGGTCCAGATGGCTTCGACGCCGCGGTTGTAGGTTCACACCTGCGCCGCGGCGTTTTGTTTTTGGAGATGTTTTTTGTAGGTTTAACCTGGAGGCAGACATGTTGATAGGCGTACCAAAAGAAATCAAAAACAATGAATTCCGGGTGGGCTTGACGCCTCCCAGCGTGCACGAACTGGTCGCGCGCGGCCATAAGGTCATCGTGCAGACCGGCGCGGGTGCCGGCATCGGGTTGATGGACGAGCAGTACACGGCCGCCGGCGCCACGATCGTACCGTCGGCGCAAGAGATCTTCGCGCAGGCCGAGATGGTCGTGAAAGTGAAGGAACCGCAGCCGCAGGAATGCGCGATGCTGCGTCCCGGACAGATCCTGTACACGTATCTGCACCTGGCGCCGGATCCGGAACAGACGGCGGCCCTGGTGAAATCCGGTGCCGTGTGCATTGCCTATGAAACCATCACCGGCCCGGGCGGCGGCCTGCCGCTGCTGGCGCCGATGAGCGAGGTGGCGGGGCGGATGTCCATCCAGGCCGGCGCCAGCCACCTGGAAAAATCGAAGGGCGGCGCCGGCATCCTGCTGGGCGGTGTCCCGGGCGTGGCGGCGGGCCACATCGTCATCATCGGCGCCGGCGTCGTCGGCACCAACGCATTGCAGATGGCCGTCGGCATCGGTGCGCGCGTCACCGTCCTCGATAAAAACGTCGACCGCCTGCGCCAGCTCGACCTCGTCTACGGCAACCGGATCTCGACACTGTATTCGAACACCCACGCGATCGAGGAAGCGGTGCTGTCGGCCGACCTCGTCATCGGCGGCGTGCTCGTCCCGGGCGCTGCCGCGCCGAAGCTGGTGACGCGCGACATGGTGTCAAGGATGAAAAAGGGGGCCGTCGTCGTCGACGTGGCGATCGACCAGGGCGGCTGCTTCGAGACATCACACCCGACGACGCACGCGGATCCGACGTTCGTCGTGGACGGCGTCGTGCACTACTGCGTGGCGAACATGCCGGGCGCGGTGGCGCGCACGTCGACGTTCGCGCTGAACAACGCGACGATCGCCCACGCCGTGGCGCTGGCGACCAAGGGCTGGCGGCAGGCAATGCGCGACGATCCGCATCTCAAGAATGGCCTGAACGTCTGCGAAGGCAAAGTGACCTATGCGGCCGTCGCGAAGGATCTCGGCTACGACTACGTGCCGGCGGATACCTTGCTGGCCTGAGTTACGCCCGCTTTTTGCCAGCCCAGGCAGAACTGCCTGACGATGTGAAAAGCATACCGCGCGGCCACGGATTTCACGAAACGCATGAAATCCGTGGCCGCGTGTTCATTGGCGTTGTCGGAAATCGTCCGGATCACGCCGAACGGAATCCCCAGCTCGAAACAGGCCTGCGCGACCGCGGCGCCTTCCATCTCCACCGCCAGCAGACCCGGCAATGTCGCATTCAACGCGTGCAGACGGTCCCTGTCGCTCACGAACTGGTCGGCGCTGGCGATCAGGCCCCGATGCAGCCGCGGCCCGCTGAGCGCGAATACGGCCCTTTCCCCGGGATCGACGGCGAGTGCGAAATCGTCTTCCAGGAACCGGTGCGCCGCATCCGCCAGCTGCAGCGCCATGTGGTGGTCGGACAGGAAGTGCGTCAAACCCGTCAACGGCACTTCGTAGCGGGGGAACAAAGGACTCGCATCCATGTCGTGCTGGACGAGCGATTCGGCCACGACGATGTCGCCGACACGGATGGAAGTGTCGCCGGCGCCGGCCACGCCCGTAAAGAGGATGTGGGTAACACCGAACTTCTCCACAAGCGTTGCGGTCGTCAGTGCCGCAGCAACCTTGCCTATACGCGATAAAACGCACACAGCGTCGATTTCCCATAGTCGTCCGACAAAGTACTCGCGCATGCCGTGCGTGAGCTTGTAGGGCCTTTCCATGGCCTCCACGAGCCCCTGCTGTTCTTCGTGCAACGCGCTGATGATCCCTAATCGCATGTTTTTCCTTGTCCTGGATGCGGTTTCGGCGGCTTGTTCACGCTGTTCCCGCTGTTTTTGTCTTAATAAAACAAAAATATATATAAAAAATGGTAGTGATAGTAAACGCGCATTCAGCTGTGGATAAGACGGAATTTGTCTACAGCGTCAACGGTTTACGCGCTCACGAAGCGGCTGGACAAGCATTGTATCGATGCTGAACCGATGTTGGACAAAAACGAGGTCGGCAGAAAAAGCGGTCGTTCTGCACATCCGGTCCTGTGGATATGCAGCGCCTTTTCCACAGTCGACCTGGTTTTGTCTGCCGACAGGACGCTTGCAGGCTGCGAACGCTGTTCCGGATGCGACGTCGGTGCTTCGTTCTTTCTGTAGACAAGACTGAGGTCGAGCAGTGCCTGCGTCAGCGTCCTGATGCGGCAGTGGCCGACCTCTTTTTTTTTGCAGACAACAGTGCATTCGCGTTCTGGCGACTTTTCCTTCTTTAGTTAACTTGGATAGAAAGAAAAGATGGTGATGATAGTAAACGCCGCCCGAACTGTGGATAAACGGGATTTTTTCCACAAGCTCAAGGGTTTACGCGTGCCGGAAGCGGTCGAACAAACCTTGCTTTTGGCGGGGACCGAAACTGGACAAAAAATTTGCCGTCGCATCGTGCGGCAGTTTCGCACATTCGATCCTGTGGATATTCAGCAGCTTATCCACAAAAGCATCCGGAACAGGGTGTTTTGGGTTGCCGGCAGCCAGTCTGGTCGACGTCGCGCAGCAGTCGAAGTCGCGCTCGTGTCCGGAGTCGGGAAATTTTTTTTTTCGGCAGGACCGCAGCGTTCGAAGCGGCTCGTCAGGTTTACAACTAAAAGCTTGTTTACAGAATGATGGTAATAGTTAACGGTGGCACTCTTCTGTGGATAAACCGGTTTTTTTCCACAACATCAAACGTTTACGGTTCGCATAAGGCGGTGGGCTGGTCCTGTATGTGCCTTGTGGCAAAACTGGATAAAAATCCGGGCTGTGCGAAAAACCGATCTTCCTCACATTTCGTACCTGTGGATATTCATACGCTTATCCACAGTCCAGAGACCCCTTGTTGAGCTTAATCATCTGGTAAGCTTGCTTGAACGAATCACGATGCGAGGGTCCATGGAGTCCGCAGGGGAATTCGATGTCATCATTGTCGGGGCCGGTACTGCCGGCTGCGTACTGGCCAACCGCCTGACTCGCAGGCCCGACGTGCACGTGCTGCTGATCGAGGCCGGCGGCAAGGACGATTACCTGTGGATCCACATCCCCGTCGGCTACCTGTACTGCATCGGCAACCCGCGCACGGACTGGCTGTATAAGACGGAAGCGGATCCCGGCCTGGCGGGGCGGTCGCTGATCTACCCGCGCGGCAAAGTCCTGGGCGGCAGCTCGTCGATCAACGGAATGATCTACATGCGCGGCCAGGCGGAGGACTATGACCGCTGGGCCGCCATCACGGGCGTTCCCGCGTGGCGCTGGTATAAGGTCCTGCCCATTTTCAAGCCACGCTACGCCCACCAGGGGGGCGCCGGCGCATTTCAGGGGGGGGGGGGCTAATGGCGGGTCGAGCGCCAGCGGCTGTCCTGGGAAATCCTCGACGCGTTCCGGGAAGCGGCGCACCAGACAGGCATCCCGAAAGTGACCGATTTCAACGGCGGCGACAACGCCGGCTGTGCCTATTTCGAAGTCAACCAGCGGCGCGGTATCCGGCTGAATACGGCGAAAGCGTTTCTCAGGCCAGCCTCCACGCGGCCGAACCTGTCGATCATGACGGGGTGTCACGTCGAAAAGCTGTTGATCGAGCGGACGGAGCAGGGCGCTGTTTGCCGCGGCGTGCAATTCACGGGCGGCGGCCGGGCATTCACTGCCACGGCGCGGCGCGAAACCCTGCTGGCCGCCGGCGCCGTCGGGTCACCGCACATCCTGCAATTGTCCGGCATCGGGCCGGCGGCCCTGTTGCATCGGTACGGGATCGCACCCGTCGTCGATGCGCCCGGCGTGGGCGAAAATTTGCAGGATCATTTGCAGCTGCGCATGGTCTACCGCATCACGGGCGCCCGCTCGCTGAACACGAGTGCCGCGTCGTGGTACGGCAAGATGAAAATCGGCGTGCAATACCTGCTGTTCCAGAGCGGACCGATGTCGATGGCGCCGTCGCAGCTGGGCGCGTTTGCCCGGTCCGATCCCGGCCAGGCGACGCCGAACCTGGAATACCACGTGCAACCGCTGTCCCTGGAAAAATTCGGCGATCCGCTGCACGGTTTTCCCGCCTTCACGGCCAGCGTGTGCAACCTGCGGCCGACGGCGCGCGGCCACGTCCGCCTGGCGGCGAACGACAGTTATGCGCCGCCGAAGATATCGCCGAACTACCTCAGCACGCCGGAAGACCGCAAGGTGGCGGCCGACGCGCTGGCGCTGACCCGGCGTATCGTCGCGGCGCCCGCACTGGCCAAATACCGGCCGGAAGAATTCAAGCCGGGCCCGCACTACCGCACGGAGGAGGAACTGGCGGAAGCTGCCGGGCTCATCGGCACGACGATTTTCCACCCCGTCGGCACGTGCCGCATGGGCAAGCAGGACGATCCGCTCGCCGTCGTCGACAGCGCATTGCGGGTCAAAGGCGTCAGGGGGCTGCGGGTCGTCGACGCGTCCGTCATGCCAACGATCACATCCGGCAACACGAATTCTCCGACCTTGATGATTGCCGAAAAGACGGCGGCGGCGATCGAGCGCGCATGGTCATGAGGTGCGTTTTTGCACAACGGGTTTGCGCGTCCTCATGACGTAACGCAGTGCGATACGCGTGACGTGTGCTGTATCTTGACGAGTTCCAAAAGTGTGTATGATTTGTAAAGCTTGAATGCACGAAAGCGGGGAGACGCAATGCCGGACGTCATTCTGGAAACACGCGATCTGACGAAGGAATTCAAGGGTTTTACGGCGGTCAACCAGGTGAGTCTGCAGGTGCAGCGCGGCCATATCCACGCGCTCATCGGACCCAATGGCGCCGGCAAGACGACGTGCTTCAACCTGCTGACGAAATTTCTTGCGCCTTCCGCCGGCCGCATCCTGTTCAACGGCACCGACGTCACCTCGCTGAAACCGGCGCAGATCGCGCGCATGGGCATCATCCGTTCGTTCCAGATCTCGGCCGTGTTCCCGCATCTGACCGTGCTGGAAAACGTGCGCATCGGCCTGCAGCGCGCCCTCGGCACGAGCTTTCATTTCTGGCGCAGCGAAAAGACCTTGAGCCGGCTCAACGACCGCGCCATGCAGCTGCTGGCCGAAGTGGACCTGGAAAACTTTGCCGACACCATCACGGCCGACCTGCCGTACGGCCGCAAGCGCGCGCTCGAGATCGCGACGACGCTCGGCATGGAGCCCGAACTCATGCTGTTGGACGAACCGACGCAGGGCATGGGCCACGAAGACGTGCACCGCGTGACGGAACTGATCAAAAAAGTGTCAGCCGGCCGCACGATCCTGATGGTGGAACACAACATGAACGTCGTTTCCGGCATCTGCGACCGCATCTCCGTGCTGCAGCGGGGCGCCGTGCTGGCGGAAGGCAGTTACGCGGACGTGTCGCGCAATCCGCAAGTCATCGAAGCCTATATGGGAAGTGCGGACAGCAACCTGGCGGGAGCACACGGATGACGCCGGCACTGGAGATCGAGAACCTGCAAGCCTGGTATGGCGAATCGCACATCCTGCACGGCGTCAGCTTTGCCGTGCAGCCGGGAGAAGTCGTCACCTTGTTGGGCCGCAACGGCGCGGGCCGCACGACCACGTTGCGCGCGATCATGGGCCTGACGGGCGCGCGCAGCGGCTCGATCAAGGTGAATGGCGTCGAGGCGATCCGCCTGCCCACGCACCGCATCGCCCACCTCGGCATCGGCTATTGCCCGGAAGAGCGCGGCATTTTCGCGTCGCTGTCGGCCGAGGAAAACCTGATGTTGCCGCCGAAGCTGGCCGGTGGCGACGCCGGCATGAGCGTCGCCGAGATCTACGAGATGTTCCCGAACCTGTACGAGCGGCGCCACAGCCAGGGCACGCGGCTGTCCGGCGGCGAACAGCAGATGCTGGCGGTCGCGCGCATCCTGCGCAC
>CBIHRX010000162.1:0-15115 GCA_966212555.1 uncultured Massilia sp. | reverse complement strand
GGGTGCTGGAAGGCCTGCGCCAGGCCGGGGGCAACGTGACCATCGAGCAGTCCGACGGCGTGTGGATCACGCCGCCTGTCGCGGAAGGCGTACGTCCGGAAGTGCCAGTCATCCGCAAGGTTCCCGCCGCCGACAACCAGGCGCGTATTGCCGCGGCGGTCGAGGTCGCGAAGCGCGCCGACCTCGTCGTCCTCGTCGTGGGCGACAACGAGCAGGTGACTCGCGAAGCGGTGGCAGCCATCGTTCCCGGCGACCGCAATTCCCTCAACCTGTACGGCGACCAGGACGCGCTGGTTGAAGCCATGCTCGCCTGCGGCAAGCCGGTCGTGACCGTCCTGCTGAACGGCCGTCCGCTGGCGGTGAACCGGCTCGCTGAGAAGTCCAATGCCCTCGTCGAAGGCTGGTACCTGGGCGAGCAGGGTGGCAATGCGATCGCCGACGTGTTATTCGGCAAAGTGAACCCGGGTGGCAAGCTGGCGGTGACCTTCCCCCGCGCCGTCGGCGAGGTGCCGGCCTTCTACAACCGGCATCCGTCCGCGGACCGGGTCCCGTACGTCGAGGGCAAGCGCACGCCGCTGTATCCGTTCGGTTACGGCTTGAGCTACACGACGTTCGACGTGTCCGCTCCGCGCCTGTCGAAAGACCGGATCGGACGCAACGACACGTTTGCGGTCGAGGTCGACGTTGCCAACACGGGCAAGCGCGACGGCGACGAGGTCGTGCAGATCTACGTGCGCGATACGGTAAGTTCGGTCCCGCGTCCGGTGCTGGAACTGAAGGGGTTCCGGCGCGTTTCGGTGCCAGCGGGGGGGCGGACGACGGTGCGGTTCGACCTCGGGCCGGACGCGCTGGCGTTCTGGGATCGCGCATTGAAGTGGGTGGTCGAACCAGGCACGTTCGTCATCAGTGCCGGCAACAGCTCGGACCGTCTCAAATCGACAAAACTTGTCGTCGTCTGACGTCGTTGCCTGGAGGGTCATGATCATGGGTTCATTAGCTACTCCTTTCGCGCAAGTCCCGGTGGATCGTCCGGGACTGATGAACGAGGTTATCCACGCGATCTACCAATCCGTCCTCGAAGCCGAGCCATGGCGGGCGAGCGTGGCATTGATGTCCGAATACATCGGCTGCACCAGTGTGACCATCGTCGTCCGGCAGAGCAACGGGACCGACCTGGGTTACCTGGTGGCCCATCCGGAGAACGGCAAAGAGCTCGAGGCCGCCTACAAGACGACGTGGTACAAGTCGGACCCGTTCGTGAACCTGCCGCCGGAGCGCGCCGTCCTGATCGCGGACGTCATGTCGAACCGGGAGTGGCAGGACAGTGTGTATTTCAGGGAATTCCTGCAAGGCGCCATGCCGGCGGACGCACATCGCGGCATGGGCGTCGATATCGTTACCAGCGCCGGCGCGATTTGCCGGCTGCGCCTGTTCCGTTATCCGGAATTGCCACCGTTCGACGTCGAAGACAAGGCCCGACTGGCCAACCTCGTGCCCCACATCAAGCAGGCGCTGGCGCTCGCCGCGCAGGCGACGCGCAACGAGGCGGAGCGCGAGATTTACGAAGAGGGGCTGGACGGGCTGAATATCGGCGTCGTGGTGCTCGACGAGCGCGACCAGCTTCTGAGGGCAAATCCTGTTGCCTGTCGCCTGTTGACGGCCGGCGATGGACTGCGTCGGTCCGGGCGCGAACTGGAGGCGTGCACGCCGTCCGAAACGCGCGAGTTGCGGAGTCTCCTCAGTGACGCGACAGCTGATTCGAGCGGCGTGGCGGCCATGTCGCTGAGCCGGCCGTCGGGGCGCCGCAAGCTGGCTGCCGTCGTGCGCAGGATTCCGATGGTCGAGGAATCCGAAGGCAAGGCACAGCCGGCATGCGCAATCTTCCTGCGCGACCCGGATGCGCCTGCCCGGCCGGCCCAGGACATGGCGCGCCAACTGTTCGACTTCACGCCTGCCGAGGCCAATTTCGCCGTCGAACTGGCGAATGGCCTGAGCCTGGACGAGGCGGCGATCAAGCTCGGCATCCGCCGCAATACGGCACGCGCGCATCTCCGCTCGATTTTCATGAAGGCCGACGTCACCCGGCAGAGTGAACTCATCAGGGTTTTGCTAAACGCCGTGCTGGGCCTGGACGTACAGCGCAACTGAACGACAACAAGGAAAACAATATGCAGAAACCATTTGCATGCGCGGCCGCGTTGGCGGCCGTGTGCCTGCACGCGTACGCCGCGCCGCTGCCCATCATCGAAAAGCGCGGCAACGCGACCCAGTTGATCGTCGATGGCAAACCCTTCCTCGTGCTGGGCGGCGAACTCCATAACTCGAGCGCGTCGTCGATCGAGTACATGGCGCCAATCTGGCCGCGCCTGAAACAGATGAACCTGAACACGGTGCTGAGCACGGTGAGCTGGGACATGGTCGAACCGGAGGAGGGCAAGTATGACTTCTCGAACGTCGACCGCCAGCTGGACGCCGCGCGCGCCCAGGGCCTGCGTCTGGGGATCGTCTGGTTCGGCGCCTACAAGAATGCGCGCTCGACATACGCGCCAGGCTGGGTGCGGCGTGACACCGCCCGTTTCCCGCGCGCCGCCACGAGCGGCGCCAAGCCCGAATTCATGAGCTACCCGGGCGCGATGCCCATGCCGGTGCTGTCGCCGTTCTCGACGCAGCTGCAGGCGGCGGAGCGGCGCGCGTTCGCCGCGTTCCTGGCGCACCTGAAGACCGTCGATCCGGATCACACCGTCATCATGCTGCAGGTCGATAACGAAGTCGGGCTGCTCGGTGACAGCCGCGATCGTTCGAAGGTCGCGCAGGCCGCGTGGGATGCGCAGGTGCCCGCGCAGTTGTTGGCTTATCTCGAGCGCCACCGCGCTTCCCTGCGCCCCGAGCTGCTGGACGTATGGGGACGCCAGAAGTTCCGTCGCACAGGGACTTGGGAACAGGTGTTCGGCAGGGATGCGCTGGCCGAGGAAATCTTCATGGCCTGGGCCTACGGTACCTATGTCGAAAGTGTCGCGCAGGCCGCGAACAACACCCTGCCACTCCCGATGTACGTGAATGCCTGGCTCGGACCCCAGCCGGGCCAGCCGCAGCCGGGCGACTATCCCAGCGGCGGTCCGGTGGCACGCATGATGGACGTGTGGAAGGCGGCAGCGCCGTCGATCGCCCTGCTCGCGCCGGACATCTACGTCGACGACGTCAAGGGCACGCTGGCCGATTTCAATCGCGCCGACAACCCCATTTTCGTTCCGGAGTCGCGCTTCAAGGCCGTGAACCTGTTCCGCGCCATCGGCCAATACAACGCGCTGGGCTGGTCGGTCTTCGGCATCGAGGATCTGGCGTCGACCAAGCAGCTGCCGCAGGCCTATGATGTCCTCGGCTCGATGGCCGACGTGATCCTGCGCGCGCAGGAACGCGGTACGTTGCATACCGTCCTCCTCGAACGCGACGATCCGGTGCCCGCGACGCTTGCCGGCTATTCGATGACGATCCGCGCCATGATGGCCCAGCTCAAGAAGATGATGTTCGACGCGGGTGTCGCAGGGCCCGGGGGCGGCGCGGGCGCGAGCGACAAGCCGGGCGCGCCAAAGAAGGATCCGACGTCGTTCGGGTTTGTCATTGCGGGCGGGCCGGGCGAGTTCTACCTTGTCGGCCAGGACTTCATGGTGGACTTCGCGCGCAACGGCAAGCTCGCCGAGATCGACTTCGTGGAAGAGGGGCGATTCAAGGATGGCCGGTGGATTCCGGGACGCCGTCTCAACGGCGACGAACTCGTGACGCTGCTCCCCGCGTCGAGCGTCGGCGTCGTCCGCGTGAAACTGCTGGAGCCCGGATCGTCTAGTCCGCATTAACGATGTCAACGTCAACCCGGTCTTCATAATGCTTGAAACAGGGTTGACGAGGATATCTATGAACTTCCACTTGCAGGATCCCCTTGCATGCTTTCCGAGCGGCGTCGTGCTGCTGACTGCCGGGCACGGCGATGACCGGATCTGCGCGCCGGCACGGACCTTCGGTGTTCTTTCGCCGGAAGGCGCGCTGGTGATGTGGTCCATCAGCCGGCATATCCCTTGCGCTACGGAACTTGAACAGGCGACGGACTGGGCCGCTCACGTGCTGGGGTACAACCAGGCGGCGCTGGCGTCGCGCGCTGGGGCCACGGCCGACGACGTCCGCGTGTGCGCGGGCGCCGACGGCATTCCTGTGCTGGAAGGCAGCGCGGCCACTCTGTCTTGCAAGCGCGTCACGTCGTTCACGTGCGCGGACAGCCTGATCGTCGTCGGGCATGTGACCGGCTTCGCACGCAGCGACATACCGCCATTGATCAGGCACGACGGCACCGAGGCCGTGGGCATCGACATCAATGGGAGGCCCGTGGACGGCGCAGGACCCACGACGGCCACCTCGCTCGGTTACCTGTTGGGGACGGCATTCTTTTACCTCTACGGCAAAATGCGCGACGCCGGCGGCCGGCTGGGTTACAACAACATCGAGATGTTCGTGCTGACGGCGCTCGGCGAACGGGGCGGGCGTACGCGCGTCGAGATTGAGACCCTGCTGGCGTACAGCGCGCACCCCACCAACCTCGAAGCGATGGACGACCTGGAGGCGCGAGGCCTGATCATGTCGCGCGAGCCGGTCAACGGCGTCGTCTCGGACACGACGTTCGATCTTAGCGAAGCCGGCTGGGATGTCGTTGAACAGTTCCGTCGTGCGGGCTTGCAGGTGCAAACAGGCATGGAAAACCTGCTGGGAGCGCCGGAGACGGTAGCCCTGCGCGCGCTGCTCTACCGGTTCGCCGAAAAGATCGACACTGGCTCACCGGCTGCGTGGCTCTAGGTGGCACGTGTGGGGATCGATAAAACGGTGTCAAGCGTATTCACACTGGACGCGTGCTCATGAAGTTTGCGACTGTTATGATGCTGCATGGCTACTTCTCGCACCATCGGACCCCTGCATTTCGAAGACCTTGATCCCAAGCGGTTCGAAGACCTCGTACGTCAGCTCGCTTACGAATTCAAGCCATGGCGGCGCCTTGAGGCCACCGGACGCGCCGGCGCCGATCATGGATTCGACGCTCGCGGGTACGAAATCGTGGCCAATGCCGTCCAATCTGTGGACGCAGCGGACGATAGCGAAACGGTCGAGGAGAGAGCGGTTCTCGATGAGGGCGTCGAGGACAGGCTGTGGCTTATCCAATGCAAGCGCGAGCGGGCAATCGGACCGAAGGTGCTCGTGAAATACCTGGACGACACCGTACTGTCGCCGGATGAGTCGCTTCATGGGCTGGTGTTCGCGGCCGCGTGCGATTTTTCCAAAGCGTCCCGTGACGGATTCGCGAGAAAATGCCGCGACATCGGCGTCGCGGAGTGGCAGCTCTGGGGTAAGGCTGAGCTCGAGGACAGGCTTTTTCGTCCTGAAAACGACCACCTCTTGTTCGCATACTTTGGATTCTCGCTCACCATTCGTCGCCGCTCGCAACGAACGGACCTTCGGGCGAGGCTGGCGATGAAGAGGAAGGCGCACCGCATGCTGAAAGACCGCGTCGGCGCGTCGCTATTGTTACGCTCGCCAGATGCCACAAACTATCCCCACGTGGATGACCTCGCCGATTTCAAGAAGAATCAGTCGTGGGTGGTCTGGGCGTACCGGGGGATGTCGCATGAGGGTCTGCAGTTCTGCGTGGAGCGCTATTTCGCTTACCTTTCCGACGACGGAAAATCGTGGGACGCCGCAATGGCCGTGAACGACGCCAAGAGCCATTTGCAAGATGACCCCTGGTCCGGCGACGACCGGTACGACGAGAAGCGGCAGGCGATTTTCGAGTTCTGGAATGACATCCCGGAGTTCAATCGGGCGTGGTTCGAAGTTGTCGGCGTCGTGCCATTCGACCAGATCCTGGACATCGACGATCTCGGCGACGAGTATGTGCAAGCGCCACACGTCTTCGTTCCGTTTGCACCAGGAGAGAACGGTCCGTTCAAAAAATTTGTCGCGCAGGTCGAGACCATAGGACGATGGGACCGGCGCTCGTTCCAGCCTGGTGACAGGTCGGACGGCCGCATCGAACGCTTTCCAGGTGTTCTCCGCAAGCTGGATGACGAAAGCGAGTGAATCGCTACGTATTTCAAGGTCGTGACGACTCCGTCCAGCCCAGACCCAACGCTTTTTGCAGCGAGACGAAGTCGCCGGTGAGAGCGGCCTCCGCCGACGCGAGCCTTTGTTCGGCACCGATCCGGGTGCGCTCGGCGTCCACCAGGTCAATGGTGGTGGCGGTACCGGCGCGCTGGCGCGCCCGCGTGAGAGCGGCGGCGCGTCCCGCTGCGCCGACGGCTCGCGCCAGCGTCGCGACCGTGAAACGGCGTTGGCGGAAGCGTGCCAGCGCGTCCTCCGCATCGCGCAACGCAACGAGCACGGTGGCGCGGTAGCGCGCCTCCGCTTCGTCGCGCAACCCTTGGGCCTTGTCGACGTTCGCGGCATTACGGCCGAAGTCCAGGAAGTTCCAGCTCAGCCGCGGGGCGGCGAGAGCGGTGAAGTCATCCAGGCGAGTCAGGTCGGACAGGTGAGAACCGCCGATACCGATCAAGCCCATTAGGGTCAAGCGCGGAAATCGCGCGGCCTGCGCCTGTCCGATCTGCGCCGTGCGCGCCGCCAGCGTGCGTTCGGCGGCGCGAATGTCGGGTCGGCGCTTCAGGAGCGCCACCGGGTCGCCGACGGCCACCTCGGCGGGGGGAAGCGGAACCGGCGCCGGTTGCGCGAGTTCGTCGTCCAGCGTCCCCGGCGGCACGCCGAGCAGCACGGCCAGCGCGTTGCGGTAACCATCCAGCTCGGCGGCGAGCTGTCCGGTATCGGCGCGCGTCGCTTCCAGCTGGCCCTGGAGCCGAGCCAAGTCGAGCTCGGATGCGGTACCCGCCTCGCGACGGCGAGCGGTCAGGCCCAGCCCCTGCTGCTGGCGTGCGATGGCATCGCCGTTTAGTGCCAGCCGGCGCTGGCACCCGCGTAGATCGACGTACACCTGGACGACTTCCGCCGCCAGGCTGACCCGCGTGTCCGCGAGGTTCGCCCCGGCCGCATCCGCCGATGCAGCGGCGGCCTCGACGGCGCGACGCTGGCCGCCGAACAGGTCGATTTCCCACGATGCGTCGAAACCTGCGTTGTAAAGATCAAGACGCGTCGGCAGTTGCGAACCGTCGTCGGTACCGCTTCCCATCGACGGCAGGCGGGCATGAGCATAGAGCAGGTCGGCGCCACCTCTGGGCATCCGGTTTGCGCGTTCCGACTGCGACGCGGCGCGCGCTTGCCGCAGGCGCGCTTGCGCCGTCGCCAGGTTGGGGTTTGCGGTGAACGCGCGTTCGACGAGGCTGGCGAGCATGGGGTCGCCCAACGCGGTCCACCATGCGGCGTCGTTCGGCGCCGCGACCGTCGCGGCGCCGCGCGCGAACGCATCGGGTAACGGCGTGGCGGGTGGGCCTGCATAATTGGGGCCGACGGTAGTGCATCCGGCCGCGAGGCCGCCCAGCAGGAAAGACAAGAACAGTTTTTGGTACACGAAGTTTCCTTTAATGCGTCGCCAGGGGCGCATGCTTGTCCAGCGGACGCAGGAACAGCACGAGAGGCAGCGTGCAGATCACGCCCACGGACAGGATCCAGAACAGGTCGATATAGGTCATGGTCAACGCTTGGATTTGCAACGTGCCGGACAGCGCGCGCAGTGCCTGCGGCATGCCGCCCATGGCCTGCGCCTGTGCGGCGAGGTAGTCGTGTAGGCCGGGGGCGTTGGCGTTCAGCGTCTCTTCGAGTCGCCGGTTGTGCAGCCACATGCGCTGGTCCTGCACGGCGGCGATGCCCGCGAGTGCGAGCGATCCGCCGAGATTGCGGGCGGCGTTGAACAGGCCGGCGGCGTCGCTCGCATAATCGGACGGGACGGATTGGATCGCGGCCTGGTTCAGGTACAACATCGCGAAAATGGTGCCGACGCCGCGAAGTAGTTGCGAATACAGGAATTCCGGGCCGGTGGTCTGCGCGGACAATCCGGTGTCCATCCAGGCGCTGCCGCCCAGCAGCACGAGGCCGAAGGCGACGGCCAGGCGGATGTCGACGTAGCGGATCAACAGGGGCACGAAGGGCATCAGCAGCAGGCTCGGTATGCCCGACAGCACCACGACGCCGCCCGACTGCTGGGCATTATAGTTGGCAATGTATGCCAGGAACTGAGGGATGACGTACGACGTCCCGTAGATCACCATGCCCACCATTGTGCCCATCACAACGACGGCGCCGAACTGGCGGTCCAGCAGGATACGCAGCCGGATCACGGGCCGCTTCGCTGTGAACTGGCCGACCAGCAACGCCAGCAGACCAGCCAAGGACAGGACGGTCAGCCATACGATATGGCTCGATTCGAACCATTGTTCGCGCTCGCCTTCCTCGAGTACGACGGTAAGGCCGCCGAGGAAGGCGGCGAGGCCGACGATGCCGAGCCAGTCGGCCTCCGCGAGCTGGCCCGCCCGTGGTTTCTGGTGGGGCAGGCCGATCCAGAGCAGCGCCATGAGGGCGACGCAGATCGGCACATTCAGGAAGAATGCATAGTGCCAGCTGAGGTTTTCCGTCAGCCAGCCACCGATGACGGGGCCGAGCACGGGACCCAGGATCGCCGTCGCTCCGAACATCGCGGTGCCGACCGGCTGCTGGCTGCGCGGCAGGCGCGTGGCGATGATCGTCTGTGCGGTCGGGATCATGGCGCCGCCGGTAAGGCCCTGGCCCACGCGGCCGATGATCATCATGCTCAGTGACGTCGACACGCCACACAAGACAGAGAACAGCGTGAACAGTGCGGCCACGACCAGCAGGAACGTTCTCAGCCCGAGCATGCGCTCCAGCCAGCCGCACAGCGGAATGATGACGATTTCCGCGACAAGGTAGCCGGTTGCGATCCAGGTGCCTTCGGTGCCACTGGCACCGATTTCGCCCTGGATCGCGGGCAGCGAGGAGTTGACGATGGAGATGTCCAGCGTCGCCATCAGCGCGCCCAGTGTGCCTGCGGCGACGGCCAGCCATGCGGCGGCATCGGCCCGCGGTTCTGCCGTCGCCGTCACTTATTTGCTCCGACCGTCGAGATCTCTACCTTCGCGGACAGACCGGCGACAAGCACCTGGCGGGCTTCGGGGGCGGCATCGAGCGCAATGCGCACAGGGACGCGCTGTACGATCTTGGTGAAGTTACCCGTGGCGTTCTGCGGCGGCAGCAGGGAAAACTGGGCGCCGGTGCCGGGTGCGATGCTGTCAATACGGCCGTGGAACGCCTGGCCGGGCAGGGCGTCGATCCTGACGTCGGCGTCCTGGCCGACCCGCATGCGGCGAATCTGCGTTTCCTTGAAGTTCGCCACGACGTACAGGCTGCTCGACGGCACCAGCGACATCAGGCGCGTGCCCGGCTGGACAAACTGGCCCTCGCGTACGGCCCGGTCGCCGATTCGGCCATCGACCGTGGCAACGATCGTCGTCGATTCCAGGTTCAACTTTGCCGCCTTGAGCTGGGCCTCGGCGCTGCCCGCCTGCGCCTCGGCCTGCCGTACCTGTGCACGCAGCGAAGCGATGCGGTTTTCCGCGTTCGCCAGCGCGGCGCGCTGGATGCCGACGCGCTGGCTGCTTTGCCGGGCCTGGTTGCGCCGGTTGGCGAGCTGTTCGGCCGTCTCGGCGCCAATCTCCGCGAGCGGTGCATAGCGACGTTCCTCGGCGGCGGCGAAGTCGGCATCTGATTGCGCCGTCGCCAGCTGAATGCGCGCCTGCCCCACCGCGCTCTCCTGCTCGGCGATTTGCGCGCGTACCGCGTCCGCATTGGCCCTGGCGATGGCGATCTGCGCTTCGTATTGCTCCGCCTGGGCGTGGTAATCGCGCGGGTCGATGCGCACCAGCGGCTGACCGGACCGCACTTGTTGATTATCCTCGACCAGGACCTTCAGCACGTAACCGCCTACCTTGGGCGCAATGGTCACGGTGTCCGATTGCAGGTAAGCGTCGTCGGTCTCTTCCTGGTAACGGCCGACCTGCATGTGATAGGTGAACCAGCCAATGCCGGTAATGGCCACAACGGCGCCAGCCACGGCCAGGCCGGGCCCGGCGCGGCGCTTCCCTGATGATGCGTCGGGCGAGGGCTGTGTGGCGGTGGAGGGAGCGGGGGTGAAAGAATGGTCGTTCATAAAAATATTCCATTGAGGCGTTGCGCAAGGATCGCGGAGACGCCAGTGAATGCCGGGTATGCGGCCGTGATGACGTAGCAGGGGATGTGAGCGAGATAGCCGCCAAGACGTCCCTTGTCCTCAAACCGGTTGCGGAAGCAGGACCGGTCGAAGCGCTCGCCCATGCGCGGCACGATCCCGCCGCCGATGTAGATGCCGCCCTGCGCGCCCAGTGTCAGCGCCAGGTTGCCGGCCACCGTACCCATGACGCCACAGAAGATCTCGAGGACTTCGTCGCAGAGCGGACACGCGCCGGACAAACCCCGTTGCATGATGTCCGCCGCAACCAGAGATTCCGCCGTCCGGCCCTGGCGGTGGCAGAGTGCACGGTAGATCAGTTCGAGGCCCGCGCCGGAGAGCAACCGCTCGGCCGACACGTGGCGGAACTCGCGCCAGGCGAACTGAAGGATGTCGACCTCGATCTCGTCGGCCGGCGCAAAGGTCGCATGACCACCTTCGCAGCGCAGCGAAGCCCAGCGCGTCAACCCGTCGCCGGTGTCGGGAACGGGCACGAGGCCGGAGACGCCCAGACCCGTGCCGGCGCCCAGGAGACCAATCGGCTCGTCCCCCACGGGGGCGCGTCCGCCGAGTTGCCGCTTGTCGCCGTCGCCCAGGTGTGGGAGTGTCATCGCCAATGCGGTGAAGTCGTTCACCACGACGAAGGTAGCGAACCCCATGTTGTGGCGTACGGCGGAGATGGAAAATTCCCAATGGTGATTCGTCATGCGCACCAGATCGCCGACTACCGGATTGGCGATGGCGATCGCCGCGTGCCGGACGGCGCCTTCGGCCGCGACGTGCGGGAGGGACAGGTAGGCACGCAGCGCGCTTTCGAGGACTGCATGGTCGGCGCAGCGCAGCACCTCGATCAGTCCAATCCGGCCGGGACCGAATTCCAGTGCAAAGCGGGCGTTGGTGCCGCCGATGTCGGCCAACAGGCGCGGGCCGTCGTGGTACGGCGCGCATGGCGCGGAGGGAACTCGGGTTTCGATCATTGTTGGATAAACGTCGTCGTGAGGGTTGCCTTGGAGTCGGTACCGACCCACACGTCGAACGTGCTGGCCTCGTTGACCCAGTCGTGCGCGGATGCGCTCCAGTATCGAAGCTCGTCGTGACCGAGCGTGAACCGGACCGTCTTTTTCTCGGCAGGGCGCAGGGTGACGCGTTCGAACCCCTTGAGCTCGCGTACTGGCCGCGAGGCGCTGCCGTACCGTTGATGGATGTAGAGCTGGACGACCTGGTCGGCAGTCACCGGACCGGTGTTCTCGACCACGGCCGTCGCTTCAATCGATTCCCCGGCGCGGATCTTTGTTTTGCTCAGGTGCAGCTCGCCGACCTTGAACGTCGAATAGCTCAGCCCATACCCGAACGGGAACAATGGACTGCCCGGTTCGTTCCAGTAGCGCCGGTCTTGCTCGGACGGATCCTGGGTCAGGTTGTGTCCGTAGTAGAGCGGAACCTGTCCCACATTGCGCGGCCAGGTGAACGGCAGCTTCCCGCCTGGGCTCGCCGCGCCGAACAGCAGGTTCGCTGCCGCGGTGCCGCCCTGTGCGCCGGGGTACCACAGTTCCAGGATCGCAGGTACGTGCGCATTGGCCCAGCCGATGTCGAGCGGCCGGCCGTTCATCAGCAGGAGCACTACTGGCTTGCCCAACGCAACCACACGTTCCATGAGCCGTTGCTGGTCGCCGGGCAGCGCGAGCGTCGAGCGGGAAGCGGATTCGCCGATCATGTCCTGTTTTTCGCCGAGCGCGAGGACGACGAGATCCGCTTTGCCCGCCATCGCCAGCGCTTTTTCGAATTCTTCGCTGGCATGGGCGGCATCCCAGACGGGCGGCGTCTTCTCCTTGAAAATCGATTCGAACGGCGACGGCGTCGTCCTGCGAATCTGGACGCCGGGTGCGACGTCGAGTGTCTGGCCGGCACCGAGCCTGGTGCGCAGCCCCTGCGCGATGGTGACGGTGTCGTCCAGATCGTGGGCGAATACCCATGGGCCCAGCGTGTCCTGGCGCGAGTCCGCCAACGGACCGATGAGCGCGATGCGCTTGTAGGCCGCAGGGTCGAGCGGCAGCAGTTTGCCTTCGTTGCGCAGCAGCACCGCCGACCGCTCCGCCGCGAGACGCGCTTCGGCCTGGTATTCCGGCGCGCGTTGTAGCGCCGCGCGCGCCTTCGCTTCGTCGACGTAGGGATGCTCAAAAAGACCCAGCTGGAACTTCGTGGCAAGAATGGGGCGCACTGCGGCGTCCACTTCCGCCACATCGACGGCGTGCTGGTCGACTGCTTCGCGCAGGGTGGCATAGGCGTTGGAATAGCTGGCCATTTCCATGTTGACGCCGGACTTGAATGCGCGGAGCGCGGCATCGCGCTTGTCGCTCGCATACCCGTGCGGTACAAGGTCGTTCACGGCGTTGTTGTCGCTGACGACGAACCCTTTGAAACCCCATTGACCGCGCAGGACGTCGCGCAGCAGCCAGCGGTTGCCGGTGGCCGGAACGTCGTTCAAGTCCATGTACGCGCTCATGATGGTGCCCGCGCCGGCCTGGATCGCCGCCCGGAACGGCGGGAGGTAGACGTTTTGCAGCTGGGCGTCCGACAGGTTGGCCGCGTCGTGATCACGGCCGCCTTCGCTCGCGCCATAGCCGGCGAAGTGCTTGACGGTCGCCAGCAGCCGGCCCGGCGTGCCCAAGCTGGGGCCCTGGATACCGCGAACCTGCGCGGTCGCCATCGCGGCATTGAGGTAAGGGTCTTCGCCGGCACCTTCCACGATGCGGCCCCAGCGCGGGTCTCGCGCGACGTCGACCATCGGTGCGAACGTCCAGCCGATACCACCGGCACGCGCCTCGATCGCACCGATTGCGCTGGCGCGTTCGACGAGGGCGGTATCCCAGGAGGCGGCCAGGGCGATGGGTACCGGGAAGATGGTCCGATAACCGTGCACCACGTCGCTGCCGAACAGGAGCGGGATGCCGAATCGGGATCCTTCGACGGCCAAGTGCTGCAGGCGGTTGATCTCCGCCGGGTCCGTCACGAACAGCAACGACCCGAGCTTACCCTCGCGCACCATGCCGTCCAGCTTGGATGACTTCCGGAACTGGAACAGCTGGCTGAGCTGCCCCAGTTTTTCGTCGACCGTCATCTTGCGCAGGAGGGCGTCGGTGCGTGCCAACGACTCGGCCGAAAAAATCGAGGGGGCGTCGAGCCCTGTGGGGGGCCGAACTGCGGCTGCGCTTGCCGGGCTTGCAGCCAGGGCCCCTGCGACGGACCAACAGGCGACGTTGGCCAGCGACCTACGCAGCGCATGGCTGCCATTGCGGTGGTTTAAGGAGGCGAACATGGTTCAGGCCTTATGTGGGTTGAGCAGGTGTAAAACGGTTTGGGCAGGAACGGGCAGGGGCGAAGGGATCACCACCATACGCCGTAGATCGCGGCGACCAGCAAGCAGACCACCGCGGAACCGAAGGTGAAGGCCCCGTCCACGTGGAACAGCTTGCGGTCGACGTGCAGCGTACGCAGGGCGTTGCCGCGCGCACCGAGTGTGCTGAGCAGGACCATGCCCGCGATCACGACCCAGAACACGATGAACATGCGGTCCAGGAATGGCATTTCGTACACGCCGTGGCCGTTGTCCACGGCGAAACCGTAAGGCGCCAGGAAGGCAAGGTTCGTCATCTGCGACAGGAACTTCAGCACGATCGAGAATGCGAGGCCGCCGACCGTTGCGAACATTGCCGCCGCCGGGGTGGCCCGTTTCCAGAAAAAGCCCAGCAGGAACATCGCCAGGATGCCGGGCGAGACGAAACCGGTGTATTCCTGGATGTATTGGAAGCCGCCTTTCTTGTCGATGCCCAGTAGCGGAGCGATCACCACGGCCAGTACCAGCGCGACCACAACGGTAACGCGGCCGATCCAGACCAACTTGAGCTCGTTTGCGCCCTGGTTGAAGGTCTTCTTGTAGATGTCGAGAGTGAAGATCGTCGCGATGCTGTTGGCTTTGCCGGCCAGCGATGCGACGACGGCCGCGGTCAGCGCCGCGAAGGCCACGCCCTTCAGGCCCGAGGGCAGCAGGGCGAGCAGGGTAGGATAGGCGCGGTCCGGATTCAGCTCGCCGCCCGGACGCATGGCGTCACCCAGCGCACCGGATTTGTCCAGCGCGTACGCGGCGATACCCGGCAGGACGATGATCACGGGCATCAATAGCTTCAGGAATGCGGCGAACAACAGGCCCTTGCGCGCCGTCGGCAGGTCGGCACCGAGGGCGCGCTGGGTGATGTACTGGTTGCAGCCCCAATAATTCAGGTTAACGATCCACATGCCACCGATCAGCGTCGAGAGACCGGGAAGGTCCACGTAGTTCGGATCATTGCGCGGCAAGACCATGTCGAAGTGGTCGCGTGCCTTGTCGAACAGGATGGCCGCACCACGCAGTGCGCCGCTGTCGCCGCCGATCCTTGCGACCAGTTCGAGCGCGATCCACGTCGTGACGAGACCGCCGACCACCAGACACGTCACCTGGATGACGTCGGTGTATCCGATGACCTTCATGCCGCCCAGCGTGATCACGGCCGCGAAGACCGCCAGGAACAGCATGCACGGAAGGACGCCCAGGCCCGCGATGCTGCCGATCGCCAGCGCGCCCCACGGCACCAGCATCTGGCTCAGATAGCCCAGCGCCACGGCGGCATGGGCAGGCGCGCCCATTCGCCGCAGGCCGATGATGGTGACGGCATAGCCGACGCCGAAGCCGACCGCGCTTTCGACAAAGGGTCCGGCCAGGAAGCAGAGGCGATAGGCCTCGCGGTGCCCGTCGGTAAGGGCGGACTCTTCGGCGACGGGCTTATGGCCCTGCGCGGTGTGGTGCAGCACCAGGCCGGCCAGGAA
>CBIHRX010000161.1:0-15211 GCA_966212555.1 uncultured Massilia sp. | reverse complement strand
GGCGCTTGATCGAGGTCTTGATGGTCTTGAAGTTGGTCAGCATGCCGCCCAGCCAGCGCTGGTCGACGTACGGCACACCGGCGCGCTGCGCTTCGGCGGCGATGATGTCGCGGGCCTGGCGCTTCGTGCCCACCAGCAGGATCGTGCCGCGGTTGGCGGCGATCTGCTTGATGGTCTTCATCGCATCCTGATACATCGCCATGGTCTTTTCCAGGTTGATGATGTGGATCTTGTTGCGATGACCGAAGATGAACGGCGCCATTTTCGGGTTCCAGAAACGGGTCTGGTGGCCGAAGTGAACACCGGCTTCCAGCATTTCGCGCATAGTGACAGACATTGTATTCTCCAGGGTTGGGTCTTGAATGACGGCCAGTCCACCCTTTCATGGGCACCCTTTTCGGCCGCATTCGCGATTTACATTCACAAATTGCTCGATACGGACACGAGCAACCCGAGATTCTAGCGGGATTTGACACGAATTTCAAGCTTGCGCACGCAAGAGGCTCCCAAGGCAGCCGCCGGCCGCCGGCCCGGTCACGTTATGAATCACATATAATGACCGGCACAGAACTTTTCGCAGAACGGATCAATATGGCAATCTCCATCAAGACCCCGGAAGACATCGAGGGCATGCGCATCGCCGGCCGCCTCGGCGCCGAAGTGCTCGACTACATCACGCCCTTCGTCAAGGCAGGCGTGACCACCGGCGAACTGGACCGCCTGTGCCATGAATACATGGTCAATGTGCAAGGCACCGTCCCCGCCCCGCTGAACTATGCGCCGCCGGGCTACCCGCCGTTCCCGAAAGCCGTCTGCACCTCCGTCAACGACGTGATCTGCCACGGCATTCCGGGCGACAAGGTCCTGAAGAATGGCGATGTGGTGAACATCGACGTCACCGTCATCACGAAGGATGGTTATCACGGCGACAACAGCCGCATGTTCTTCATCGGCGAGCCGTCGAAGCTGGCGCGCCGCCTGGCGGAAATCACCTACGAATGCATGTGGCTGGGCATCAGCAAGGTGAAGCCGGGCGCGCACCTGGGCGACATCGGCCACGTGATCCAGCAGCATGCGGAAAACGCCGGTTATTCCGTCGTGCGCGAATTCTGCGGCCACGGCATCGGCAAGGTGTTCCACGAAGAGCCGCAGGTGCTGCACTACGGCCGTCCGGGCACGGGCGAAGAGTTGAAAGCCGGCATGATCTTCACGATCGAACCGATGATCAACGCGGGCCGCCGCGAGATCCGCGAAATGCCGGACGGCTGGACCATCAAGACGAAGGACCGCAGCCTGTCCGCCCAGTGGGAACACATGATCCTCGTGACGGAGACCGGCTATGAAGTGCTGACGACGTCGGCCGGCACCCCGCCGCCGCCCGCCATCGTCCAGCCGAAAGACACCGTCGCCGCCTGATCCCATGTCCACCGCCACCATCGCCCAGCAACCCCTGCAGCCGCTGCAGCTGAAGCAGCGCCTGAAAGCCGAGCGCCAGCTCGTCATCGCCGAGTTCCGCGAGAACGGCAAGCCGGAAAAACTGTTGCGCGGCCTGCGCCACAGCGTGGACGGCGTGCTGGCGGATGCGTGGCACGCGGCCGGCCTGCCGCCCGACGCCGCGCTCGTGGGCGTGGGCGGCTACGGCCGCGGCGAGCTGTTCCCGAATTCCGACGTCGACCTGCTGATCCTGCTGGGCAACCCGCCCGATGCGATCGCGCAGGCGAAGCTGGAAAACTTCGTGCAGCTGCTGTGGGACCTGGGCCTGGAAATCGGCCACAGCATCCGCACGGTGGACGAATGCATGACGGAGTCGGCGGCCGACATCACCGTGCAGACGAGCCTGCTTGAAGCCCGCCTCGTGACGGGCAACGAGGCCGTCTTCAACGCGCTGCAGCGCCGCTACGACGACGCGATGGACGCCCAGGCGTTCTTCCAGGCCAAGACGGCCGAGATGCGCCTGCGCCACGCGAAATACGAATTCACGCCCTTCTCGCTGGAGCCGAACGTCAAGGAGAGCCCGGGCGCCCTGCGCGACCTGCAGGTGATCCTGTGGGTGGCCAAGGCGGCCGGCCTCGCGAATTCCTGGAGCCAGCTCGCGATCCGCGGCCTGATCACGCGCGAGGAAGCGCGCCAGCTGATGGAAAAGGAACGCGCCTTCAAGGACATCCGCATCCGCCTGCACCTGCAGACGAACCGGCGCGAGGACCGCCTCGTGTTCGACGTCCAGACGGCCATCGCGGAAACGTTCGGCCTCACGTCCACGGGCGAAGGCCTCGACGCGCGCCGCGCCAGCGAATTCCTGATGCAGCGATATTATTGGGCCGCGAAGACCGTGACCCAGCTGAACACGATCCTGCTGCAGAACATCGAGGCGCACCTGTTCCCCACGCCATCGCAGCCGGTGCCGATCAACCCCCGCTTCAACGAAGTGGGCGGCTTCATCGACATCGCCGCCGACGACACGTTCGAAGCGACGCCGTCCGCCGTGCTGGAAATCTTCGTCCTGATGACGGAGCGCCCCGACATCAAGGGCATGACGGCGCGCACGATGCGCGCCCTGTGGCACGCGCGCACCCTGATCGACGACGCCTTCCGCGCCAACCCGCAGCACCGCGCCCTGTTCCTGCGCGTGCTGCAGGCGCCCGTGGGCCTCGTGCACGCGCTGCGCCGCATGAACGACATGGGCATCCTGGGCCGCTACCTGCCGAACTTCCGCCGCATCATCGGCCAGATGCAGCACGACCTGTTCCACGTGTACACGGTCGACCAGCACATCATGATGGTCGTGCGCAACATGCGCCGCTTCACGATGACGGAGCACGCGCACGAATACCCGTTCTGCAGCCAGCTGATCGCCAATTTCCGCGACCGCTGGCTCCTGTACGTGGCCGCCCTCTTCCACGACATCGCCAAGGGCCGCGGCGGCGACCACTCGGAACTGGGCAAAACGGATGCGCGGGAGTTCTGCCGCGACCACGCCCTGTCCGGGGAAGACACGGAACTGGTCGTGTTCCTCGTCGAGCACCACCTGACGATGTCGGTGGTCGCCCAGAAGCAGGACCTGTCCGACCCGGACGTGATCCAGTCCTTCGCCCGCCTCGTGCGCGACGAGCGCCACCTGACCGCGCTGTACCTGCTGACCGTGGCCGACATCCGCGGCACGAGCCCGAAGGTATGGAATGCGTGGAAGGCGAAGCTGCTGGAAGACCTGTACAAGATGACCCTGCGCGTGCTGGGCGGCGAGCCGCCGTCGGCCGACCGCGAACTGCGCGCGCGCCAGCAGGAAGCGCTGGCCACCTTGCGCCTGTTCGGCCTGCCGTCGGGCGCGCACGAGGCGTTGTGGAAGCAGCTCGACATGGCCTATTTCCTGCGCCACGACGCGTCCGACATCGCCTGGCAGACCCGCTGCCTGGTCGACAAGCTGGGCCTCGACAAGCCCGTCGTGAAATCGCGCCTGGCGCCGATCGGCGAAGGCTTGCAGGTGACGGTGTACGTGAAGGACCAGCCCGACCTGTTCGCGCGCATCTGCAGCTATTTCGACCGCAAGAATTTCTCCATCCTCGACGCCAAGATCCACACGACGAAGGATGGCTATGCGCTCGACACGTTCCTCATCACGGACGAGAACTTCGCCAACAGCTACCGCGACATCATCAACCTGATCGAGCACGAGCTGTGCGAAGTGCTCGTCCACCAGGAACCCTTGTGTCCGCCGCTGCGGGGCCGGCTGTCGCGCATGTCGCGCAACTTCCCCATCACGCCGACCGTGGACATGCGCCCGGACGAGCGCGGCCAGTTCTGGGTGCTGTCCATCGGCGCGAACGACCGCAACGGCCTGCTGTACGCGATCGCGAGCGTGCTGGCGCGCTACCGCATCAACCTGCATACCGCCAAGATCATGACGCTCGGCGAGCGCGTCGAGGACGTGTTCCTCATCGATGGGCAGGCGCTCAATAACCAGCGGGTGCAGGTGCAGCTGGAGACCGAGTTGCTCGACGCCGTGAAGATCTGAGTTAACGCGTCGTTCCCGCGAAAGCGGGAATCCATACTGGGCATCTTCGGCACCTCAGCATGGGTTCCCGCCTGCGCGGGAACGACGGTATTTGTGTCCGTAATATTTTTGAACGACCATGACCGAACCCGTACGCCTCTCCAAACGCATGTCCGAACTTGGCCTCTCCTCCCGCCGCGAGGCCGACGAGTGGATCGCAAAAGGATGGGTCAGAGTCGACGGCCAGGTGGTCTCGGAGCTCGGCAGCAAAGTCTTGCCGCACCAAAAGATCACCGTCGAGCGCCAGGCGGCCGCCCAGCAGGCGAAGCGCGTGACCGTGCTGTTGAACAAGCCGGTCGGCTTTGTCAGCGGCCAGGCGGAAGATGGCTACAAGCCGGCCGTCGTCCTCGTGAAGCCGGAAAACCGCTGGGCGGACGATCCATCGCCCGAGCAATTTCACCCGACGCAGCTGAAATCCCTCGTGCCGGCGGGACGCCTGGACATCGATTCCGTCGGCCTGCTCGTGCTGACGCAGGATGGCCGCATCGCCAAGCAGCTGATCGGCGAAGACACGTCCATCGAAAAGGAATACCTCGTGCGCGTGCAGTACACGAAGCCGGGACGCCTGCCGGACGCCGACCTCAAGAAGCTGAACCACGGCCTGTGGATGGACGGCAAGCCGCTGCTGCCCGCGAAGGTGCGCTGGCAAAACGACGACCAGCTCAGCTTTACCTTGAAGGAAGGCCGCAAGCGCCAGATCCGCCGCATGTGCGACATGGTCGGCCTGAAAGTCATCGGCCTCAAGCGCGTGCGGATCGGGCGCGTGAAGCTCGGCGAGCTGCCGCCGGGCCAGTGGCGCTATTTAGGTGCCGACGAGCGGTTCTGAGTCAACGGTGCGTTTTGGTGGGCACGGGGTGCCCACGCAGCATGCCGCGGACGTCAATGCGCGTGTCGCATCTGCGTCCAAGGGTCGAGCACGCGCAGTTCATCGAGCACGGCCCGCGGCGCCTCGACCGTGCCGCCGCTGTCCTGGTCCCACTCCAGCCTCAGTTTCGATCGGCCCCTGCGCAAGTCCACGCGGGCGTAATCGACCCATGCATCTTCGGCATCGTATTCGAACGTCTTCATCCAACCGGCCCGCAGCAGCGCTTCCAGCGTCTGGCGCAGCGCGAACGGTGGGAGGTCCGAAATCGTTTCGGGGTGTAACTGGGGGTCGTTGAAGACGCCCAGGTATCTGACGAATTGTGAAATCCACGCCATCGCTGCCTCCCAACATCGGTTGACGTTGATTTCAGTCTACTAAGGCAACGGGCGCATTGACGTTCGCTAACGCACATAGCGGAACCAAATGCAGTTCGCATATGTCACAAATTTGTAACTTTTTGTGTCGGCAACGCTCCGGGTTCTCTTTCAGGCGAGAATTCTGTGCAAGTCCTCCATGCTCACGGGTTTCGTAAGGTGGTGCGAAAAACCCCGGTTGCGGGTCTGGCGCCGGTCGGCATCCTGCCCCCACCCCGTCAGTGCCACGATGCGCGTGCCGGCCAGGCGCTCGTCCTGGCGCAGGCGGCGCGCGACTTCGTAGCCGTCCATGCCGGGCATGCCCAGGTCGAGCAGCACGCTGGTCGGCTGGAAAGTTTCGGCCATCGCCAGCGCGGCGCGGCCGTCGTACACGACGCGGACCTCGCCGCCATCCGCTTCCAGCAACAGCCCGAGCGTATCGGCCGCATCGCGGTTATCGTCCACGACGAGGATGCGCTGGCCGTAGAAGGGCGCGGCCGGACGGGCCTCGCCCAGTTGCGGCGCCGTATCGTCGGCGTCGAGCTCGGGCGCGAGCGGCAGCCGCACGATGAATTCGCTGCCCTGGTCAGGCCCCGCGCTGCGCGCCTCGACGGTGCCGTGGTGCATCTCGACGAGGCTGCGCACCATCGTCAGGCCGATGCCGAGGCCGCCCTGCCCCCGCCCGGCCGAGCGGTGGGCCTGGGCGAACATGTCGAACACGCAGGGCAGCGCGTCGGCCGGAATGCCGATGCCCGTGTCGCGCACGGTGGCCACGACCTGGCCGTCGTCGCGCCGCGCGTCGAACCAGATGCGCCCGCCCGTGTCCGTGTACTTGGCCGCGTTGTTGAGCAGGTTGGCAAATACCTGCGTCAGGCGCACGCGGTCGGCTTCCAGGACGAGCGGCGCCTCCGGCAACGCGACGGCGAGCTGGTGGCCGGCCCGGTCGATCATCGGCTGGCTCGTTTCCGCCGCGCTGTGGACGATCTCCGCGAACGGCACGCGTTCCAGCTTCAGCTCGATCTTGCCGCGCGTGATACGCGACACTTCCAGCAAGTCGTCGACGAGGCGCGCCATCTGCTTGACCTGGCGTCCCACCATTTCGACGACACGGTCGGACTGGCGCCGGCCGTCCGGACGGCGCATCAGCTGCACCGCGTTGCTGATCGGGGCCAGGGGATTGCGCAGCTCGTGGGCCAGCATCGCAAGGAACTCGTCCTTGCGGCGATCGGCCTCCTTCAGGGCCTCCTCGGCCTGCACGGCCCCCGTGATGTCGAGCGAGATGCCGACGTAGCCACGGTGTGCGCCGTCGCCCGAGTGCCAGGGCGACGCATGGGATTCGAACCAGTGCCGGCTGCCGTCCTTCACCACCGTCTCGATGCGCTGGGTAAAGGTGCCGCGCTCGCGGATGCCTTCGTACACGTCGCGCAGGTACGCGTCCATGTCGTCCGGCCGCGCAATGCTCTTCCAGCCGGTCTTTCCGTCTTCCGCGCCAGGGTCGAGCGACTGCGCGTCGGTGACGCAGCGCTGGTTCAGGTAGATGACGTTGCCGTCCACGTCGAACTGGTACACGAGCGCGGGGGACGCGTCGGCCAGCGCGCGGAACCGGCCTTCGCTCTCGCGCAGCGCATCCTCGGCGCGCTTCTTGACGGTGATGTCGTGGAACAGGATCGCCACGCGCGGCAACTGGCGCCCGCCCACCGGGTACACGAAGAAATCGTACCAGCTGCCCAGCGGCTGCGAAAAGCATTGCGAGCGGCTGGAGACGCCCGTGCGCACGACCTGGGCGCAGGCGTCCAGCCAGCACGGCTCGTGCTCGGGACGGATGCGCAGCTGCCCCGGCCCCACGTACGCGATGTTGGCCATGCGCACGGCGGCCGGATTCGCTTCCGCGTAATCGAGGCCGGTGGGCCGCCCCGTTTCGTCGAAGCGCACGGTCGCGAGGAGAAAACCTTCGTCCATCGCCTCGAACAGCATGCGGTAGCGCCGCTCGCTCTCGGCCAGCGCGGCCTGGGTGCGGCGGCGTTCGTCGACGTCGATGTGCATGCCGACCCATTTGCGCACGCTGCCGTCGCGGTTGAACAGCGGCGCGGCGCGCGCATTGGTCCAGCGCCAGCCGCCGGACGCCATCTGCACGCGGAACTCGGCATTCAGTGTCCGGCGCGTACCGACGGCCGCGCGCCATTCGCGCAGCACGTAGGCGCGGTCGTCCGGATGCACGGCCTCGATCCAGCCCACGCCCAGCGACGCCGATTCCGGCTGGCCCGTATAGGCCGTCCAGCTGGGCGAGCCCGTGACGACGCGCCCGTGCGCATCCGTCTCCCACACCGTCTGCGCGAAGCCCTCCACCATCGCGCGGAACCGTTCCTCGCTCTCGGCCAGGCGCGCCTCGGTTTCCTTGTTCTCGGTGACGTCGATCACGAACAGCACGCAGCGCGCGTTCGCGCCCTCGCCCGAGATGCGCGCGGGCGCGAACAGGCCCCACCAGCGGCTGCCGTCCTTGCGCTTCATCTGCTTGGTGTACGGCGAGGTGACGCCGTTGTCGATGAGGTCGCGCAGCGCGCGTGCCGACACGTCCCAGAACTCGGGCGGCGTCATGGCGCGCCAGTTCGGCATCGTGCGCAGTTCGTCGCGCGTGTAGCCCGTCATGCGCTCGAACGCGGCGTTGACGTCGCGCACGGTGCCGTCGATGTCGAAATACAGCACGCCGACCGTGCTGATGGTGAGGGTGGCGTCGATGAGGGCCTTGTGCTCGCGCAGCAGCCGCTCCGCCGCGCGGCTTTCCTCGACCTCGCGCTCCAGGTGTTCCTTGCTTTCCAGGACGGGACGCAGGCGCTCTTCCACCTTGCGCTCGATCTCGCCGCCGTCGGCGCCCGCGCGGCCGCCGCCGGCCTGGTGCGCGGCCGCGGCGAATGCGGCACAGGCGCGCAGCCGGTGCAGGTCCGCGGCATCGAAACGGGCGCCGCCATCGGCCAGAACGGCCGCCAGCGCCCCTGCCGCGCCGCCGTGGACGCGCCACGGCACGCCGAGGAATTCCGCGACAGGCACGCCGCTGGCGCGCAATGACGGGAATTTGTCCGCCGGCTGTTCCATCAGCACGGCCCCGTCGGCGCGGATGACGGTCCCGCACGCGCACTCGTCCAGGCCCCACCGCTCGCCCTCGTGCCCGGCCAGCGCGCCCGACACGACGCACCAGCGCACCGTGCCTCCATCGTGTCCGTCGCGCGCCGCCACGACGACGGCATCCGCGCCGCACAGCGCACGGGCGGCGTCGGCCAGGTGCTGCAGCACGTGCTCCGGCGTGTCGGCCAGCGCCTGTGCCAGCCGTGCCATGACGTCCATCTCCGCCGGACCGTCGCGCGCGGGCAGATGTGCCGCGCGCTCGCGCAATACGGCCTCCACGACTTCATCGTCGCGGACACCGGTCGCTGCGTCAGGTGTCGAGTCGGCCATGATTGGGGATTGTTGGTTGCCTGCGCCCTGCAACCCCAGATTACTTGACAATCCGATCAGTGCCAATCGAATTTCAATCGTGCCCGCCACGTTTAACAATATTTAACGAAATCCTTGGCACGGGCGAACGAAATCGTAGCGCGCCCGCCAAATCAAGGTATTTGAACGGCCGGCAGCCGCTTTTACGATACAAGAAAGATAGCGATACCAACCGGAGCACCGATTTACATGGCGCCGGCAATCAAAGAGGGCGCGTCAGCGTACCGGATCGGGTTCGCCCAGCGCGCGCTCCAGTTCGTCCAGGCGCACGGGCTTCTTCAGGTGCAGCTCGAACCCGGCGGCCAGCGCCTGGCGCACGTCGTCCGGCTGGCCGTAGCCGGTGACGGCCACGAGGCGGATACCGCCCTGGCGCGCGAGTACGCGCGCCACCTCGTAGCCGGAGATGTCGGGCAGGTCGATGTCGACGAAGGCGACGTCGGGCCGGTGGCCCGCGGCCAGCGCGAGCGCGGACTTGCCGTCCGCCGCCGCCAGCACGACGCAGCCGCGCGACTGCAGCAGCGCGCAGGTCATGTCGCGCAAGTCGTCGTTGTCTTCCACGAGCAGCACGCGGCGGCCCGGCGCGACGGGCACGCCGGGCACGCCGGGCGCGCCGGCATCCGCGCCGTCCGCCGCAAGCGCCGCGTGCGCCAGCGGCAGGCGCACGGTGAACGTGCTGCCCTGCTGCGGCCCCCCGCTTTCGACCGCGACGCTGCCGTGTTGCTGCTCGACGAGCGACTTGACGACGGCCAGGCCGATGCCGAGCCCGCCCTTCGCCCGGCTCAGCACCTTGCCCTGCACGAACACGTCCCAGATGCGGGGCAGCAGGCCGGCGTCGATGCCCTTGCCGTTGTCCGCCACCACCAGCTCGGCCATGCCCGGCTCGCCTGCCTGGCGGACCGACACGCGGATCCGGCCGCCCGCCTGCGTGTACTTGGCGGCGTTCTCGACGAGGTTGCCGATCACCTGCTGCAGCCGGGTCGGGTCGGCGCAGACCCGCACGGGCGCCAGGTCCAGCTCGACGGCATGCTCGGCCGTCGTGCCCTGCGTCTGCAGGGTGAGCGCCACGTCGCGCACGGCCGCGGCCAGGTCGAGGGGCACGGGCGCCAGCGCCACGCGGCCGCTGAGCACGCGATTGGCGTCCAGCAGTTCGTCGACGAGATGGGCCAGGTGGCGGCTCTGGCGCCCGATGATCTGGTGCGCGCGCTCGGCCGCCTGGCCGCTCGCGCCCATCTGGACCAGGGCGATCGCGGAACTGATCGCGCCCAGCGGATTGCGCAGCTCGTGGCCGAGCATGGCGAGGAATTCGTCCTTGGCGCGGTTCTGCGCCTCGGCGACGCCGCGCGCCGCCTGCGCCTCCGCCAGGTGACGCTGGCGTGCCGCCTCCAGCCGGATCAGGCGGCTGGACACGGCATGCAGCACCTTCTGCAACGCATTGAGTTCCGTGATGCGCAGGTCGGCCGGCGGCGGCAGCCGGCCGTCGACCATGCCTTCGGTGGCGGCGCCCAGGTATTCGGTGGCGCGCAGCAGGCGCCGCGCGAACAGCAGCGCGCCCACGCATGCCAGCGCCACCGCGCACAGCAGCGTCCCGGCCGCGAGCGCGACGGCGCGCGCGGCCGTCGCCTCGAGTTCCGCCACCGGCACGCCGACGGCGGCCGTCCAGCCGGACAGCGTCGACCGCGCCACCGCGGCGACCATCGGCACGCCTTCGCGGCTGTCGCTGCGCACGATGCCCGTGCCCGCGCGCAGGCCCGCCATCAGCTCCGGACGCGGCGGGCGCGCCACGTACTCCTGCCAGCTACGGTTGCGCGCGATGGTGCTGCCCGTGCGGTCGAAGACCGTGATCAGCCAGGAGTCCCGCACGTCCCCGGGCAGCATGGCGTTCAGGCGGTCCGCGTACACCCGCTGCGCGAGCACCATGCGCCGCCCGTCGTCCAGCGCCACCGGCAGCAACGCCGCCACCACGAAGCGGTGCGACGTGCTGCCGCGGACCAGGTCCGACACGGTCGGTCCGCCGCGGTCGAGCGCCATGCGCACCTGCCGGCGGGTGGCGGCGGTCGGTTCGGCGGCCGGCGTGCCGTAGGGACGGGCCGTGTTGAACACCTGCGCACCGTCGGCGCGCAGCAGCACGGTGTGGCGGGCGCTGCCGGCGTTGGCGCCCTGCGCCTGGCGGTAGAGCGTCGCGAAGTCGCCGCGGAACAGCGACATCGACGTCGCCAGCGCCTGGCCGCTGGCCAGCGCGGACGTGAGTTCCTGGTCCATCGTCAATACCGTGGCGCGCGCCAGTTCCTGCATGCTGCGCAGCACGGCCTGGCGTTCCGCATCGAGCAGGAGCCGGATGGCGATCGCCGATCCCAGGATCACAGGCAGGAAAACGACGGCGGCCAGCAGGGCCAGATGCGTGCGCACTCTCATGGTTTCCGATGACGAACTCCGAATCGTCCGATTGTAACTTCTGCAAGTTTGAAACAGACCGCGCGCACACGTAAAAAAGGACATCGCGCATGACATGACGACCAACATTGGCAAAACGTTTCGTGTTATTGCAAGTTGGAAATATGTTATATTTGCGACATTCCGGCCGACACCCCGCCGGTGCCACGTCAACGACCCATGTACCGATTCACCTCCGTCTGCTCCGTCCTGGCCGTCGTCGCCTGCCTGTCCGCCGCCGGCGGCGTCCGCGCCGCGCCGGTGCCGACCTATGATTTTTCGCCGGTCAACCAGTACAGCCTGCAAGTGTCGGCCGGTTTCTGGAATCCGATCATCCGCTACGTGTCGCGGAAGAGCGGCGTGCGCCTGAACCTCAAGCTGGGCCGCACGTCGGCGGACACGACGAGCTACGTGCTCACGCGCGAGGTCGACTTCGCATTCACGAATCATTTGTTCAGCCCGGAACGCGCACGGCTGGGCTGGACCGTGTTCGGCCGCCGCAACACGCCGCCCGTGCGGGCGCAGATCGTCGTGCCGGCCGATTCGCCCGTGATGGGCCTGGCGCAACTGGCCGGCGAACCCGTCGCCTTCCCCGGGCCGGAAGCGATGCTCGCGTACAAGGTTACGTATGCCCAGCTGCTGCGCCGGAACATCCCCGTCGACGTCATCTTCGCCGGCAACATGGATGCCGCCTTCGAACAGCTGTTCGCGGGCAAGGCGATGGCGGTCGGGGCCAATTCGCAGCTCGTGGAGAGCTATCATGGGCGCGCGCGCAAATCCTTCCGCGTGCTGTGGAGTTCGGAGCCGTTCAACGACCTGGCGCTGATGGTGTCGCCGCGCGTGCCGGCCGACCAGGTCCACGCCGTCGCCGAGGCGTTCTTCGGCATGGACAAGGATCCCGAGGGCCGCCGCATTCTCGCCGCCGCCGCCGAACTGGTGCATGCGCACACCCCGCTCTCCTTCGTCGCCGCCGGCGACGCCGACTATGCCGGCTACCGCGCGTTCTACGCGGATGCGCCCCCGAACCCGCGCTGACACGATGACACTCTCTCCGTTCCTGCGCTTCGTGCGCGGCATACCGGCGCTGCCGCGCTCCCTCGTCGGCCGCGTGTTCACCGTGTTCAGCCTCACCCTGCTGCTGTCGATGGGCACGGGCCTGGGCCTGTTCTACCGCTACCAGTTCCTGCAGCACATCGAGGAAACGCAGGACACGGCCCTGACGCTCGTCGAGGTGGCGACGCAGACGATCGAGGACAGCGTGGTGATCGGCGACTACGACACCGTCAAGCGCACCCTGGGCAAGATGCTGTTCCAGTCGCCGTTCAAGCGCGCCGAATTCATCGACGTGGGCGGCGGCACGATCCGCGTGGACGCGCCGCGCGTGACGCGCGCGCTGGCGCCGCGCTGGCTGGCGCAGCGCATCGCGGACAAGCTGTACGACGTCAACCGCATCGCCAACGTGGGCGGCAAGGACTACGGCGTCGTGCGCCTGCAGTTCGACGAGGAGAAGCTGGCGGCCCAGTTATGGAGCCTCGTGCTGGAGACGGCCGGCGTGGCGTTCGTCGTGTTCGTCGCCAGCGTCGCCCTGATGCGCTCCCTCGTGCGCCGCTGGCTCGACAACCTGGACCGCCTGCGCTCGTTCGAGCACGACGTCGCCGCGGGCCGCGTCACGGCGGAGGCCGCGCTGCTGGCCGACGCGCCGACCGAGATCCAGGAAGCGATCCGCGCCGTCAACCGCAGCGCGGCGAGCCTGCGCGACCAGTTCGGCCAGCGCATCGATTCGCTGATGAACTCCCTCATGCAGCACAAGAGCGCGATGGACCAGGCCGCGATCGTGTGCGAGGCCGACGCGGCCGGCGTCATCACCGGCGTCAACGACCTGTTCGTGACGAGCAGCGGGTTCACCCGCCCCGAGGTCGTGGGCCAGTGCCTGGGCGACGTCGGGCGCCCGGCAGGGGCGCGCCTGCCCTGGCAGCCGTCGGACCGCGTGTGGAACGGCGAGGTCGTGATCGCGGGACGCCACGGCCGGCGCCACTGGCACCGCACCATCGTGCCCATGTTCGCCGCCCACGGCACGGTCGAGCGCTACATCTGCATCGACATCGACATCACGGAACGCAAGGAATTCGAGCGCACGATCGTCGAGAACGCGCAGCGCCAGACGCTGATCGCGGAACTCGGGCGCAAGGCGCTGGCCGCGAACGACCTCGACGACGTGTTCGCGGACGCCGCCGACGCCGCCGCGCGCGGCCTGGGCGCGGCCGGCGCCGCACTGTTCGAAGCGGGGCCGGACGGCATGCTGGTGCGCGCGGGCGCGGGCCGGCTGGCGCAGTCCACGGGCCGGCAACTGGCCTGCACGCACGGCGAGCCGCCGGTCCAGGACGCGGCGCTGCGGTCCTGGCTCGCGCCGCTGGCGGCGCCGCACGGGATCGACACGGGCATCGACACGGCCATCGTGTGCGGCGAGCGCACGTTCGGCCTGCTGGGGGCGTACGCCGCGCGCCCGCGCCGGTTCGGCGCGGACGACGCCAACTTCCTGCACGGCGTGGCCAACATCGTCGCCACCGCCGTCGAACGCCAGGAAGCGCGCAACCGGCTCACCTACCTGGCCCAGTACGACCCGCTCACGAGCCTGCCGAACCGGCGCCGCCTCGGGCACAGCCTGGAAGACGCCATCGCCGCTGCCGCCCGCAGCGGCAGCCGCGCGGCCGTCATGTTCATCGACCTGGACCGCTTCAAGAACGTCAACGACATGCTGGGCCACGGCGTCGGCGACCAGTTGCTCGTGCAGGCCGCGAACCGCCTGTCGGCCTGCGCGCGCGCGGGCGACGTCGGGGCGCGGCTGGGCGGCGACGAATTCGCGCTCGTGCTGCCCGCGCTGGAAGACGACGCCGCCGCGGCCGGCATCGCCGCGCGCGTCACCGAGGCGCTGGCGCAGCCGTTCTACCTCGCGGGCCAGCAGCTGTTCGTGTCGGCCAGCGTGGGCATCGCCACCTATCCCGAGAACGGCCGCGACGCCGAGACCTTGCTGAAGAACGCCGACACGGCCATGTACGGCGCCAAGAACGGCGGCCGCAACAACTTCCAGTTCTACGTCGCCGAGATGCACGAGAACGCGACCCAGCGCCTGCAGACGGAAACGCAGCTGCGCCAGGCGCTGGAGCGCGGCGAATTCCTGCTGCACTACCAGCCCAAGCTCGACCTGGCGACGGGCACCGTCAGCGGCTTCGAGGCGCTGCTGCGCTGGCACCATCCGCAGCGCGGCCTCGTGCCGCCGCTGGAATTCATCGGCATCCTCGAGGACACGGGCCTGATCCTGCCCGTCGGCGAATGGGTGATCGGCGACGTGTGCCGCCAGCTGAAGGCGTGGCAGGCGCAGGGCATGGCCGTGCAGCCGGTGGCGATCAACCTGTCCGCGCGCCAGCTGCAGCAGGCCGACCTGGCCGGCGCGGTCGAGCGCATCGTCGCGCGCGCCGGCGTCGACCCGGCACTGCTGGAATTCGAGCTGACGGAATCGATGCTGATGACGGATCCGGAAAGTGCGGTCGAGATCCTCACGCGCATCAAGGCCCTCGGCATGCGCCTGTCCGTGGACGATTTCGGCACGGGCTATTCGAGCCTCGCCTACCTGAAGCGCTTCCCGCTCGACGCGCTGAAGATCGACCGCACCTTCGTGCGCGACCTGCCGGACGACCCGGACGACGCCGCCATCACGAAGGCCGTGATCCGGCTGGCGCACAGCCTCAGCCTGAAGGTCGTGGCCGAGGGCGTGGAGAACGCGGACCAGCTGCGCGAACTGGAACAATACGGCTGCGACCAGATCCAGGGCTATTACGTGAGCCGTCCGCTGCCGGCCCAGGCGTGCGAGGCGCTGCTGGCCGGGACCGCGGTTGCCTAGTTTCGGCTAAACTAGTGGGATTCCTCCGTTTCGACAATCCCACCATGTCTCACAATCCCCTCCAGCTGGCGCGCCGCGTCGACGCCATCGAACCCTTCCGCGTGATGGAAATGGTCAAGGCCGCAGCC
>CBIHRX010000160.1:0-15346 GCA_966212555.1 uncultured Massilia sp. | reverse complement strand
GGCCGGTACGCGCAGGCTTTTGTCGCGGCACGCCGCAGCAGCAGCGTGCCGCGGTCGATGTCGCGCAACGTGGTGGGGAAATGTCGGTAAGGACCGATCCGCGTGCCCGTCAGGATCTCGCCCAGCAGCGCCTGGGCCATGCCATCGTCCTGTGCGGCCGCCTGCTCCAGCAAGGCCAGCGCACGCGACGCGTCGGCCTGACTTGCGCCGGCTGGGGTCAGGAGGGCATACGCCAGCGCCGCGCGTGCCGTCGCGTCCCCACGCTCGGCCGCAGGCGTCAGCTCGGCGATACGGCGCTGGCGGCCCGCTTCGGCGTCGCGCTGCTGGCGTTCGTAGCGGTTCTTGTTGGCCGCGTCGATGACGACACAGCCCGTGCCGCCGACGAGCGCGAGGGCCAGCATCAACATCGCACCGCGGGTGTGGGAATCGGATAAACGAGTCATATACGGACAAGCTCCCGTGACTGGAGGAAGACAAACGGCAGGTAACACGCCAGCGCCACCATGCACACCCACTGGATCCCCGACAGCCCGAACGCATACGCATACGGCACCGGCTTGATGCCATCCACGACGAAACGCCAGGCGAGATACGCGGCAAGATACAGCTTGAACGCGAACCCGGGACTGCGCGCGAGCGGCGCGCGCCAATGCCACAACAGCGCACCCACGGCCAGCACGAACAGCATGTCGTAGACCTGCGTCGGATGGCGCGGGATGCCGTCGCCAAAGTCGACGCCCCACGGCAGCGTGGTCGGCACGCCGTAGGTGCCGTCGTTCAGCCCCGCGAGGAAGCAGCCGGTGCGGCCCGCGACCGTGCCCGCGACGAGGGGCAGGATGAACTGGTCGCCCGTCGAGCGGCGGATGCCCGCGAGCTTCTTGGCGATCTCCACGCCGAGCAGGCCGCCCAGCAGCCCGCCGACGATCGACTGGCCCGACGCGATCAGGCGCCAGTCCGGCACGACGCCGCGCCACAGGTGCGGCATCTCGATCCAGAACACGAGCTTGTTGCCGATGGCGGCGCCGAGGATGCAGCCGACGACGACGGCGAAGGAGCCCGGCTGCAGCAGCGCGGGTTGACGGGCGCGCCGGCGCTGCCAGCGGTACAGCTGGACGCCGCCGGCGAGGGCCAGCCATTCGAACGCGAGGTGGATGGATTGCGCCGCCGTGGCGGTCAGCACGGGACCGTTCATGCGCCGCCGGACGGGCGTTTGCGCCGCAACCTGCGGACGAAGAACAGGCATACGCCAGCGATGGCGAGTCCTGTCAGGCCGCACCAGAGCATGAGCTGCCCGATGCCCCGGCTTTCGGCCGACGAGTCGGACATACTGACGATCCCGCCGAAGGTGCCGAAGGCGCCGCACAGGCCGAAGCCCACGAGCGCCAAGGCGAGGATGACGGTCAGAATGCCGCGCGCGACGTTGTTCATGGCAGCTCCCAAATAGTTGCCGCCATTACATCACATTTTGAACGCTCAGGCCACGCCGTATTGCTGGCGATACGCCGCCACGGCATCCTTGTGCCGGGCCAGCGACGGATCGGCTTCCAGGTAGCCGAACAGGTCGGCCAGGCTGGCGATCGAGATCACGGGGATGCCGTAGTTCTGGCTGACTTCCTGCACGGCCGACAGCGGCGACAGCACGCCGTCCTTGCCGCCCCGCTCCATGCGGTCGAGCGCGATCAGCACGGCGGCCGGTTCGGCGCCGGCGGCGCGGATCATCGCCACGGATTCGCGCACCGAGGTGCCGGCCGAGATCACGTCGTCGATGATCACGACCTTGCCCGCCAGCTTGGCGCCCACGATGGTGCCGCCCTCGCCGTGGTCCTTCGCCTCCTTGCGGTTGTAGGCGAACGACGTGTTGCGGCCTTTCGCGGCCAGCGCCACGGCGGTCGCGGAGGCCAGCGTGATGCCTTTGTAGGCCGGGCCGAACAGCATGTCGAATTCGAGGCCGGAATCGAGCAGCGTCTGGGCGTAGAAATCGGCCAGCTTGCCGAGCGTGGCGCCGTCGTGGAACAGGCCGGCGTTGAAGAAGTACGGCGACTGGCGGCCCGCCTTGGTGATGAACTGGCCGAACTTCAAGACTTCGGCTTCGACTGAAAACGCAATGAACTGTTGGCGCAGATTGTCCACGACACGATCCTCGAACTGTGAAAACCGGTATTGTAATCCGCCCCGCCCCCGCCCGCGCAGCCGCTGTTCCACCATCCGCGCGAGGCGGTGCAGGCGCCGTTCCGTGGACGGTCCCCGGAGCGCCCGGCCGACCATGGCGAGGAATGCGTCCTCGGCGCGGCCGGCGGCCGCCAGTTCGGCCTGCATGCGCACTTGATCGGTCGTGTCGCGCGTGAAGCAGCGGGTGTAGCGCAGGCGGCCGTCCTCGAAACAGGCGTTCGAGCGGATGACCACGTGCCGGATCGAGCCATCCTTGCAGCGCAGGCGCGCCGGCTGGTCCATTACCGTTTCGCCGGCCGCCAGCCGTGCCAGCATGTCGGCGGCGACGGCCGGATCGGCGTGGAACCGGGCGGCGTGGTAGCCGACGTATTCTTCCCAGCGGTAGCCGAGCATCTGCAGCTCGGCCTTGTTGGCCCACAGGATCGTGCCGTCGGCGCCGACCTGGTGCAATCCCTCGGCCGCGTTCTCGACCATGTCGGCGAATTCGCGCTCGCGCCGCAGCAGGTCGCGCTCCGCCTGGCGCCGGCGCGCCGCCTCCGCGTGCAGCGCATGCACTTTCTGCTCGAGCCGGACCTGGTTGACGTCGACGGTCTGCCCCGGCGGCAACGGCACGGCGGCGTCGGCGCAGGCGTGATCGTGCGCGGCGCACACCTGGCGGAACACGTGCGCCACGCCCGGCGAGGGGAACAATGTCCAGGGGTACGCGCAGAACAGCGAGAAATCGACCTTGTGCGCCAGCTCGTTCCACAGCCGCTCCAGGTGCAGGGCCGCGTCGTAGCGGCCGCGCGCGCACAGCAGCGCCATCATGTCGCCGAACGCGTGCACGGGCGCGCCCCCGGCGCAGGCTTCGGCCACGATGCGGCCGACCTCGTACTCGAAACGCGCGCGGTCGGGCCAGCCGTCCGCCAACACGCGTGCCAGCGTCGTTTCGGCGTCGAGCCACGTGACGTCGCGCGACGGCGGGGCGGAACGCCCTTCCGCGCGCGCCAGCTCGTCCAGGCGCCGGCGCAACGCATCGGTGTGCGCGCCGGTGGCGATGACGATGCCCCGCCCCCGCGCCCGCAAGGCCCGCTCGAGGAAGGACGCGACCTCGTCGAGCAGCGTGTCGCTGTCGTCGTAAAAACGCACGAAATGCCCCGTTTTGCCGTGTTTGCCGGACAACAGGTCGTCGGTCTTGATCAGCATGGGTCCCTGGTAGGTGCAACGTTGACGTCGCGCGCGGAAGATTTAAAAGATGACATTTTATCCAGCGTATTGACAACATTCAGGCTGGCCGCAGTGGTGTTGATATGGATCAAAACACGCTACACTGTGCCCCTCGCTCCATCCTGACCGTTTTCGATCATGCCAAGAATCATCTCCGCCAACCTGAACGGCATCCGTTCCGCCCACAAAAAAGGTTTCTTCAACTGGATGGCCGGCCAGGACGCCGATTTCATCTGTGTCCAGGAACTGAAAGCCCAGCAGGCCGACATGACCGAGGAATTCCTCGCGCCGCACGGCTACCACGGCCATTTCCACTATGCCGAGAAGAAGGGTTACTCGGGTACGGGCATCTACAGCCGCACGAAGCCGGATGCCGTCAAAATCGGCTTCGGCTGCGTCGAGTTCGACAACGAAGGCCGCTACACCCGCGCCGACGTGGGCGACCTGACCGTCATTTCCGTGTACTGCCCGTCCGGCTCGTCGTCGCCGGAGCGCCAGGAAGCCAAATTCCGCTTCATGGAAGTGTTCCTGCCGCACCTGCAGGAACTCAAGGCCGAAGGCCGCGAGATCGTCATCTGCGGCGACTGGAATATCGCGCACAAGGAAGTCGACCTCAAGAACTGGAAGAGCAACCAGAAGAATTCGGGCTTCCTGCCGGAAGAGCGCGCCTGGATGACGCGCATCTTCGACGAACTGGGCCTCGTGGACGTCCACCGCGGCATCGACCAGCGCCCCGAGCAATACACGTGGTGGAGCAACCGCGGCCAGGCGTGGGCGAAGAACGTCGGGTGGCGCATCGATTACCACGTCGCCACCCCGGGCATCGCCGCCAGGGCGCACGCCGTCTCGATCTACAAGGACGAGCGGTTTTCGGACCATGCGCCGCTGATCATCGATTACCGCCTCTGATAATTCCCCCCGGCAAGGGGGAAATCCAGCCAGATCTGTCGTAAAAACATCAGCTTACGCACTTGCACGGTGGGTTTGTTGATATGATCGTTCACTAAGTTTTCCTTGTGGAATCTTTTTCCACGACGTCAAACACTGTCCGCGAACGATCATGCCCACCCAGACCACCGTCCTCTCCCCGTCCGTTCCGCCCGTCCTGCTGACCGCCACGCCCACCGGCACGGCCAGCGACATGAGCATTGCGCTGGATTTCAACACGGCGATGGCGGCCGCCACCGGCACGATCATCGTCACGGACGGCGCCGTGCAGACCGTGATCGACCGCGCGACGGGCGAGCCCACGCTGCGGGTGGTCGGCGCGACCGACACCCACACGGTGTCCGCTTCCAGCCTCGTCATCGAAGGGTCGCACGTCAAGCTGGACGTCGCCGGCCTGCGGCCCGGCCACACGTACAGCGTGGTGATGGGCGCGGACGCGCTGCAGTCGAGCGGCCACGTGGCGTTCGGCGGCGTGCGTTCCACGTCGCAGCTGACGTTCAAGACGCCGGCCGCGCCGGACACGCAGGGCCCGACGCTCGTCTCGGTCGACACGGACGGCGGCGTCCTGAAGGCGGGCGGCAGCATCGCGGTCACGCTGAAGTTCTCGGAGGCCGTCGCGAACCTGCCGGCGGACGCCCTGGCCGCGCCGCACGCGGGCATCGCGAACCTGACGACGAGCGACGGCGGCATCACGTGGCACGCCACCCTGTCGGCGCCGAAAGACGCCACCACGGCGGCCGGCAACGTCCTGAGCCTGGACATGAGCAAACTCGCCGACGCGGCCGGCAACCACGGCAGCGGCACGAGCAACCTGGCCAGCTACGCGGTCGACACGCAGGCGCCCACGGCCACCGTCACGCTCGACCATGCCCTGCTCGGCGGCGGCAAGGATGCCGTCGCGACCATCCAGTTTTCCGAAGCCGTCACGGGCCTCGCGCCCGCCGCGCTGAGCGCCGGGCACGCGACGGTCTCGAACCTGCACACGACGGACGGCGGCACGACCTGGGTCGCCACGCTGAGCGGCACCGCGGCCACCAGCGCGGGCGGCAATGTCCTCGCCGTCGACCTGGGCCAGGTGAAGGACCTGGCCGGCAACGCGGGCAGCGGCAGCGCGGTGTCGGCGGCGTACACGGTCGACACGCGGGGCCCGGACGCCGTCGCCATCGCCCTCGACGGCGCCACGCTGGCCGCCGGCAAGCCGGTCCATGCGACGTTCACGTTCGCGGAAGCCGTGCAGAACCTGTCCCCGGACGCGATCGCCGCGCCGCATGCGGCGGTGTCCAATCTCGCCACCAGCGACGGCGGCAAGACCTGGACCGCGCTGCTCTCCGCCAGCGGCAGCGGCAGCTGGACCGGCAATACCGTCACCGTCGACCTGGCCAAGGTGACGGACCTGGCCGGCAACGCTGGCAGCGGCACGATCGCAAGCAGCGCCTACGCGGTCGACACGCAGGGGCCGACCGCCACGCTGGCACTGGACGGCACGGCCGTGCACACGGGCGACAGCCTGGGCCTGACGCTGCATTTCAGCGAAGCCGTGACGGACCTGACGGCAGCCGCGCTGCAGGCGCCCAACGCGGCGCTCGCGAACCTGCAGCACTCGGCCGACTACCTGACATGGACGGCCACGCTCACCCCGCAGGGCGGCATCGCCGACGCGACCAATGCCGTCGTCCTCGATCTCGCGAAGGTGCACGACGCCGCGGGCAATGCCGGCAGCGGCAGCGCGGCCACGGGCAACTACGCCATCGACACGCACGGCCCCGGCGGCGTCGCCATCGCGCTGGACGGCGCCACGCTCGGCGGCGGCGCCAACATCCGCGCCACGTTCACGTTCGACGAAGCCGTGCAGGACCTGCCGCTCGCCGCGATCAACGCACCGCACGCGCACGTGACCGGTCTCGCCTCGAGCGACGGCGGCAAGACGTGGACCGCGACCTTGAGCGCGGACGGCAGCGGCACCTGGACCGGCAATGCCGTCGGCGTCGACCTGTCCCTGGTGAAGGACCTGGCCGGCAACGCGGGCAGCGGCTCCTTCGCCAGCGCGGCGTATGCCGTCGACACGCAGGGCCCGTCCGCCACGCTGGCGCTGGACAGCACGGCCCTGCACGGCGGCAGCAGCGCCACCCTGACGATCCATTTCAGCGAAGCGGTGACGGACCTGACCGCGGCCGCGCTGCAGGCCCCGAACGCGACGCTCGCGAACCTGCAGCATTCGAGCGACGGGCTGACGTGGACGGCGACGCTCACGCCGCTGGGCGGCATAGAGGATGCGGGCAATGCCGTCACGCTCGACCTCACGAAGGTGCACGACGCGCTCGGCAACGCGGGCAGCGGCAGCGCGACGAGCGCCAACTACGCCGTCGATACGCAGGGACCGGCCACCGTGGCCATCGCCCTCGACGGCGCGACGCTGGCGAACGGCACCGGCATCCACGCCACCTTCACGTTCGCGCAGGCCGTGCCGGACCTGCCGCTGGCCGCGATCAGCGCGCCGCACGCGACCGTGTCCAATCTCGCCAGCAGCGACGGCGGCAAGACCTGGACGGCCCTGCTGGCGGCGAACGGCAGCGGCACCTGGACCGGCAATACCGTCGGCGTGGACCTGACGAAGGTCGCAGACGCATCCGGCAACGCGGGCAGCGGCAGTGCCGTCTCCGCCGCCTACACGGTCGACACCGTGGCGCCGGCCGTGGCCAGCATCGCGCTCGACAACACGAACCTGGACGCCACCCACGGCGCCACGCTGACCATCCGCTTCAGCGAAGCCGTGGCCGACCTGGGCACCGGCGCCATCACCGCCCCGCACGCGGCCATCAGCGGCCTGCACACGGCGGACGGCGGCCTGACGTGGACCGGCACGCTGGCCAGCAACGACCTGACGCCCAGCAGCGGCAACGTGCTGTCCGTCGACCTGGCCAAGGTGCACGACCTGGCCGGCAACGCGGGCAGCGGCAGCGCACAGTCGGACGGCTACGCGGTCGCGGGCATCGCCAACACGCTCGCCATCGCCCTCGACGGGACGACCCTCGACCCGGCCCACACGATCACGGCGACGTTCACGTTCACGCAGGCCGTACGCGACCTGCCGCTGACCGCGATCTCGGCGCCGCACGCGAGCGTCTCGAACGTGGCGACGAGCGACGGCGGCAAGACCTGGACCGCGACGCTGTCGGCCAGCGGCAGCGGCGACTGGACCGGCAACGTCATCGGCGTGGACCTGACCAAGGTGCAGGACGTGAACGGCCATGCCGGCACCGGCAACGCGTGGAGCGCCGCGTACGCGGTCGACACGGCCGGCCCCGCGGGCGCGACGATCCTGCTGGCCGCCGGCACGCTGAACGCGGGCGGCACGATGGACGTGACCTTCGCGTTCGCGGACGCCGTGAGCGAGCTGCCGGCCGCCGCGATCGCCGCGCCCGGCGCCACCGTGAGCGGCGTGCACACGACCGACGGCGGCAAGACGTGGATGGCGACCCTGGCGGCCCAATCCGGCGTGGACACGGGCGGCCTGCACGTCGCGCTCGACCTGGCGCAAGTCGTCGACGCCCACGGCAACCGGGGCGGCGGCACCGCGACCAGCGCGGCCGCGTACGCGATCGACAGCAAGCCGCCCGTCGTGGCGGACATCCTGTTCGACGACACGACGCTCGGCCCCACGCACGGCATCGGCTTTTCGATCACCTTCTCGGAAAGCGTAACCGGCCTGACCGCGGCCGCGCTGCAGGCCCCGCACGCGACCGTGAGCGGCCTGGCGACGGCAGACGGCGGCACCACGTGGACCGGCACCCTGAACGCGGAGGCCCGCGCCGCCAGCAGCACGGGCAACCTGCTGCACGTCGACCTGACCCAGGTGCACGACGCGGCCGGCAACGCGGGCAGCGGCAGCGCGGCGTCGTTGTCGCACTACGACGTGAACACGGATGCGCTCATCGCCACGGTCGCCCTGGACGGCGCCGCACTGGTCAGCGGCGGCAGCGTCGGTCTCACGGTGCGCTTCTCGGCGGCGGTGACGGCGCTCGACACCGCCGCCTTCGCCACGCCGCACGCCGCGCTCACGAACCTGCATCACTCGGACGACTACCGCACGTGGTACGCGACCCTGTCCGCGGCCGACACGGGCGTCGTCGACAACACCAACGCCGTCAGCCTCGATCTCACGAAGGTGCACGACACGCTCGGCAACGCGGGCAGCGGCACGGCCGGCTCCGGCAACTACACGTACGACACGACGGTGGCGGCCTACATCTCCGGGATCTACATCAGCGACCAGGGACCGTACGAGGACGACGGCATCACGAACAGCGCCGGCGAATACGTGTTCGGCTATTTCACCGGCACGCTGAGCGGCACCGAGCACGTGAAGGTCACGCTCGACGGCCAGGAGATCGACGCGTACAGCGTGCACGTGGACTCGCCGGAGGGCGGCCTGACGTATTGGCAATACGCGAGCGAAGCCTACCTGCCCGCGGGCGTGCACACGTACACCGCGAGCATCGTCGACGACGCCGGCCACGCCAGCGCGACGGCGTCGAACCAGTTCACGATCGACCTGACCGCGCCGAACGTGACCGGCTCGCCCGACGGCGCCACGGCGTTCGACGTTGCGGGCAATCTCGTCCTCACGTTCGACAAGCCAGTGTACTGGACCAACGGGGAAAGCAGCTACGACGGCGTGCAGCTGTACGACCACGACGGCGGCAGCATCTACATCGGCCTGACGGAAGCGAACTTCTCGAGCGACCACCAGACCCTCACGCTCACGGCCGACGAGCTGCACCTCGGCTCGGGCAACGACTACACGCTCTACCTGCCGTACTCGCTGACCGATCTGGCCGGCAACGTGGTGACGGATCGCAGCATCGTGTTCCACACGTCCGGCACCTACGTCGACGTGACGGCGCCGCGGGCGACGAGCCTGCGCGCCGACGTGGGCGGCGGCGACTACGGCGTCGGCGAGACCATCGAGATGCGGGTGACGTTCAGCGAACCCGTCGACGTGCGCGGCGACCCCGGCCTCGAACTCAACAACGGCGCCGTGGCCCGGTTCCAGGGCATGAGCGACGACCACCGCAGCGCGATCTTCACCTACACGGTGGCGGCGGGCGACAACGACGTGTCCGGCCTGGACATCGCCACCAGGGGCAACCTGACGGACCATTTCGCGGACGGCGCAGGCAACGTCCTCGACCTTGCACACATCACCTACGGCTACCTCGGGGACTCGGACGGCTACGGCGGCACCATCCGGATCGACACGCACGCCCCCGACGCCCCGCCCGCACCGACGCTTGCCGCCGCATCCGACACCGGCACCGCCGGCGACAACGTCACGAGCGTGGTGGCGCCGACCATCACGGGCAGCGGCGCCGAACCCTGGGCCCAGATCGAACTGTACGTGGGCGACCGCCTGGCCGGCAGCGGCTGGGCCGACGACGGCGGCCACTGGAGCATCGACAACGTCCTGCTGGGCACCAACGGCACCTACGCGGTCAAGGCGGTCCAGTACGACGGCGCCAGCAATGCCAGCGCGCCGTCGCAGCCGCTGACGATCACCGTCGCCGGCTCGACCGCCGCGGCGACGGCGTTCGCCGCGGGCGAGGACACGGGCCTGTCCGCCACCGACAACATCACGAGCCACGCGGCGCCGCTACTCACGGGCAGCGTGGCCGCCGGCACCACGGTCACCGTGTGGGACGGCAGTACGATCCTCGGCGCCGACACGGCCGGCAGCGACGGCGTGTGGCACTTCGCGCCCTTATGGAACCTCGCGAACGGCGAGCATACGATCACGCTGGAACTGCAGGATGCCGGCGGCAACGTGACGCCGCGCGACCTGTCGGTCCCGTTCACGTTCACGGTCGACTTCCTGGAACCGGACACGCCGGCCGCGCCCGTTCTGGCGGCGGCGAGCGACACGGGCGCCTCGTCCGCCGACCGCATCACGAGCGACACGACGCCCACGATCACCGGGACGGCGCAGGAAAGCGGCGGCCGGATCGAGGTCTACGAAGGCGGCACCCTGCTGGGCCAGGCCGACGTCGCCAACAACCGCACCTGGACGTTCACGCTCGGCGCCGACCAGGCGTTGCGGGACGGCGAGCACACGCTGACGGTGGTCCAGGTCGATGCGGCCGGCAACCGCAGCGCGTCCTCCACGGCGTTGGCGATCACGATCGACACGACGGCGCCGACCGTGGCGACGTCCCAGTCCGCCACGAAGTCAGGCAGCAACTGGCACAGCGTGGTATTCAGCGAAAAGATCGTGTTCGCGCAGTACGGCGCGATCGACGTGCTCGACAGCGGCAACGTGGGACGCTCGCACCATGCATGGGACGTGCTGACCAACTGGGACATCGCGACCGACGCGCACGGCGTGGCCAACACGCTGGAACTCAACCTGGGCACGCTGAGCGGCGTCTACCACCTGACCGTGGATGGCAACGCGATCCAGGACGTGGCGGGCAACGTCGCCATCGTCGGCAGCACGAGCTTCAACCTCGGGCCGACGGCCTGACGGGGTCAAGCAGCGGGCCAGTCCAGCGCGCGGCCGCTTTCGAAGCTCCGCGCCGCGCCCGTGAGCGGATCCTCGAACGCGATGGCGCGCGCCAGCAACTGCAGCGGCGCGGAAAAATCATCGCCCTTGCACGGCAGCGCGACGGGATAGAAGGCGTCGTTCAGGATCGGCACGCCCAGCGACGCCATGTGCAGACGCAGCTGGTGCTTGCGGCCCGTGTGCGGATGCAGGCGGTAGCGCGCCACGTCGCCGCGCGTCTCCAGCAGCTCGACGAACGTCTCGGAATTCGGCTCGCCCGCTTCTTCGCGCATGACGAAGAACTTGTCGCCGTCGACCATGCGGCTCCGGTAGGTGAACGGGAATTCCCGTCCGTGCAGCACGGGCGCCAGCGCCTCGTACACCTTGCGGATGCTGCGCTTCTGGAACATCGACTGGTACGTCCCGCGCGTGGCCAGGTTGTGCGAGAAGATGACGACGCCGGCCGTCTCGCGGTCGAGGCGGTGGATCGGCGTCAGGTGCGGCAGGTCGAACTTCTGTTTCAGCCGCACGAGCAGCGTCTCGCGCAGGAAGCGCCCCGTCGGGATCATCGGCAGGAAATGCGGCTTGTCGACGACGAGCAGGTGCTCGTCCTGGAAGATGATCCCTTCCTCGAAGGGGATGGTCGTTTCGTGTTCCAGCTCGCGGTAATACCAGATGCGCATGCCCTGGCGCACGTGGCTGTCGGCCTGCAGATGCGTGCCCTGCGCATCGACGACGTCGCCGCGCGCGAGGCGCTCGGCCCAGGACGGGCCGGCGATGGCGGGAAAGCGCTCCTCGAGGAAGGCCAGCATGCCGCCGGTCCGGGTTTCCGTGATCCACAGGTAACTGGGCGCCACGCCGTCCCGCACCGGCAACGGCACGACGGCGTTGGCCGCGGCCTGGTGGCCCTTCCTGACGAAACGTGCCATCCCGCCTCTTAACGCTGTGCGACGTTGCCGCGGTAAGGCGGCAACCGGTCGACGGACGTGCCCTTGCTGCGCGCGTACAGCGGCAGCAGCACGTTCATGTGGTTCTCGATCTGCTCGATGCGCTCGCCGCCGCCCGGGTGCGTGGACAGCAGCGCGATCGGCGCGCCGCTCTGGTTCAGCGCCGCCATCTTGTTCCACAGGACGATGCCGGCACGCGGGTCGTAGCCGGAGCGCGCGGCGATGTCCAGGCCCACGAGGTCGGCCTCGCGTTCCTCGTCGCGCGAGAATTTCAGTACCGCCAGTTGCCCCACAGTGTTGGCGACGCCGCGCACGTCCACGCCCAGCCAGGCCGACAGCGCGGCGCCGCCCAGCTGGCTCGCGAGGCCCGTCGCCGTCGCCTTGCTCTGGCGGTCGCGCCCGTGCTCGCGCAGCGCGTGCGCGATCTCGTGGCCCATCACGGCCGCGATCTCGTCGTCCGTGAGGCGCAGCTTGTCGATGATCCCCGTGTAGAACGCGATGCGCCCGCCCGGCATGCAGAAGGCGTTCACGTCGCCGGACTGCAGCAGGTTGACCTGCCACTTCCACTGCTGCGCATCCGGATTCCAGCGCGCGGTGTTCGGGATGATGCGTTTCGCGATGGCGCGCAGGCGCTGCACGCGCGGATCGGTTTCCGGCACGAGCGCGCCTTCCTGCTTCGCCTTGCTCATCAGCGCCAGGTATTGCTGGGCCGATTGCTGGTTGATGGCTTCCTCCGGCGCGGCGAAGTCGCGCCACGCGCCGCTGAGCCGATTGCGGTTGAGCGGCTTGACGGCGATGCCGTCCTGCACGACCTGGTCCTGGTTCGGCCGGTCGTCCTGGCCACGCGCGGCGTAGGCGCCATGGGTGACGGCGCTCAGGGCAAGCAATACGGCCGCGCCATGCTTGAAGAGTCGATTCATGGTGTTCTCCTGCTGGGTTCTGGCGACATCATGCCCGCGTCGCGCCCGTAAGTACAACACGATACGCATACGCGGGCGGAAGCGCGTCAAGCCTTGTTCACGAGATCGCGCTTGCGCAGGCGGAACACCGCCAGGCTGCCGCGCAGATTCGGCAGGAACGATACCGGCTTGCCCTCGGCCAGCGCGACGTATTCGAGCACTTCCAGGCCGCATTTCTCGGCCAGTTCCTTGAAATCGTAGATCGTCGCGTAGCGCAGGTTCGGCGTGTCGAACCACTGGTAAGGCAAGGTGCGCGATACCGGCATGCGCCCTTTCAGCAGCGCGGCGCGGTGCGGCCAGTACGCGAAGTTCGGAAACGACACGATCGCCTCCTTGCCCACGCGGACGATGTCGCGCAGGCGCGCCTCCACGTGCTGCATCATCTGCAGCGACGACAGGCACAGGACCATGTCGAACGCGTCGTCCGCGAACAGGTCGAGGCCCTGTTCCATGTCGTGCTGGATCACGCTGATGCCGCGCTGCGTGCTTTCCAGGACCTTGTCGTCGGCGATCTCGACGCCGTAGCCCGTGCAGCGCTTGGCCTGCTCCAGGTAGCGCAGCATGGCGCCGTCGCCGCAGCCGACGTCCAGCACGTGCGCGCCGTCGTTGACCCAGTGCGCGATGAACGCGAGGTCGGAGCGCAGGGTCAGGTCTTCGAATTTCATGCCGCCTCCTTGTCCGCGGCGATGCGCTGGAAATAGGCACGCACGATGTTCATGTAGCGCGTGTCTTCCAGCAGGAAGGCATCGTGGCCGTGCGGCGCGTCGATCTCGGCATAGGTCACCTTGCGGCGGTTGGCCAGCAGCGCTTCCACGATCTCGCGGCTGCGCTCCGGCGAGAAGCGCCAGTCCGTCGAGAACGACGCGACCAGGTATTGGGCGCGCGTGTTTTCCAGCGCCTTGGCGAGATTCCCGCCATGCTCGCGCGCGGGATCGAAATAGTCGAGCGCCTTGGTGATCAGGAGGTAGGTGTTGGCGTCGAAGTATTCCGAGAATTTATCTCCCTGGTAGCGCAGGTACGATTCGATCTCGAAGTCGATGCCGAAGTCGAACTTGTAGTCGTTGCGCTCGGCCGCGTTGCGCAGCTTGCGGCCGAATTTCTCCGCCATGTCGTCGTTCGACAAATACGTGATGTGGCCGACCATGCGCGCCACCTTCAGGCCGTTCTTCGGCACGACGCCGTGTTCATAAAAATCGCCGCCGCGGTAGTCCGGGTCGGTGAGGATGGCCTGGCGCGCCACGTCGTTGAACGCGATGTTTTGCGCCGACAGCTTCGGCGTGGACGCGATCACGATGCAGTGGCGCAGGCGCTCGGGGAACATGATGCTCCACGCGAGGGCCTGCATGCCGCCCAGCGAACCGCCCATCACCGCGGCGAAGCGTTCGATGCCGAGGCGGTCGGCCAGCAGCGCCTGCGCGGCGACCCAGTCTTCCACCGTCACGACGGGGAACGCGGCGCCGTACGGCTTGCCGGTGGCCGGGTTCGTGTGCATCGGGCCCGTGGAACCGAAGCAGGAGCCGAGGTTGTTGACGCCGATGACGAAGAAGCGGTCGGTGTCGACCGGCTTGCCCGGCCCCACCATGTTGTCCCACCAGCCGGCGCTCTTGGGCTGGTCGGCGTAGTGGCCGGCGACGTGGTGCGACGCGTTCAGCGCGTGGCAGATCAGCACCGCGTTCGATTTGTCGGCATTCAGCGTGCCGTACGTTTCATACATCAGCGTGTAGTCGCCGAGCGCCGCGCCGCTTTGCAGGCGCAACGGTTCGGCGAAGTGCATCGCCTGGGGGGAGACAATTCCGATCGATCCCATGAAGACTCTTAATTGTGCGCGCCGCGCTCGGTGCGCGACGTGTTGAATAACTAGACGGACTGCAGCTGCTCCACGGCGTCGGCGATGGCCGCCGGTTCCATCGCGCGCAGGATGCGCTTCGTGCGCGGCACGAGCCGCGACAGGTCGCTGGCCAGGATTTCCTGCTTGACGGCCAGCAGCTGGGCCGGATGCATCGAGAACTCGCGCAGGCCCATGCCCAGCAGCAGGCGCGTGAGCTTGACGTCGCCCGCCATCTCGCCGCACACGGCCACGTCGATACCGGCCTTGTGCCCGGCCTCGATCGTCATCGCGATCAGGTTCAATACCGCCGGGTGCAGCGGATTGTACAGGTGCGCCACCTCGTAGTCGACGCGGTCGATCGCCAGCGTGTACTGGATCAGGTCGTTGGTGCCGATGGACAGGAAGTCCAGGCGCTTGACGAACATCGGCAGCGCCAGCGCGGCGGCCGGGATCTCGATCATGGCACCGACGTCCACCGCCTCGTCGAACTTGACGTTCTGTTCGCGCAGCTGGGCCTTGGCCTGCTCGATCATGCTGAGCGTCTGGTCGATCTCGAACGCGTGCGCCAGCATCGGGATCAGGATCCGCACCTTGCCGAACGCGGACGCGCGCAGGATCGCGCGCAGCTGCGTGAGGAACATCTGCGGCTCGGCCAGGCAGTAGCGGATCGCGCGCAGGCCCAGCGCCGGGTTCAGCGCCGTGTGTTCGGTCTGGTCGAGCGGCTTGTCGGCGCCCACGTCGAGCGTGCGGATCG
>CBIHRX010000159.1:0-15363 GCA_966212555.1 uncultured Massilia sp. | reverse complement strand
GTGGTCGGGTGCGCGGCGGACGGCGAGGAAGCCCTGAAGCTCGCGCGCGAGCTGCAGCCCGACGTGATCACGATGGACCTGCACATGCCGCGCATGGACGGCTTCGAAGCCATCCGCCGCATCATGCGGGAGTGCCCCACGCGCATCGTCGTCGTCAGCGGCAGCGACGACCGGGCCGAGGTCGACGCCAGCTTCCGCGCGATCGAGGCGGGCGCGCTGGTGCTGGTGCGGCGCCCGTACGGCATCGGCAACCCGGCGCATGCGGACAGCGCGCGCGAGCTCGTACGCACGGTGAAGGCGATGTCCGAGGTGCGCGTCGTGCGCCGCTGGAGCGATGCGCGGCGCATGGCGCGTCCGCTGCAGGGGGCGCCGCGGCGCCTCGTCGCCGTCGGCGCGTCGACGGGCGGGCCGACGGTCCTGCGCGACATCCTGGCCGAACTGCCGGGCGATTATCCGCTGCCGGTCGTGATCGTGCAGCACCTCGCGCCCGGTTTCATGGACGGGCTGGCGACCTGGCTGGGCGACGCCAGCGGCTACCCGGTGGAGGTGCTGAAGGATGGCGCGCCGCTGACGGGCGGGCGCGCCTGCCTCGTCCCGGAGGGCTGGCAGGCGGCGCTGGGGCCGGGGCTCGTCGGCCGCCTCGTGGCGGCGCCGCCGGAACACGGCATGTGTCCGTCCGTGTCGCACCTGTTCCGCGCCATCGATCCCGAATTGCGTCCGGCCACCGCGGCGGTCCTCCTGACCGGCATGGGCAAGGACGGCGCGGCCGAACTGAAGCTGTTGCGCGAGCACGGCGCGCTGACGATCGCGCAGGACCGCGCGAGCGCCGTCGTGTACGGCATGCCCGGCGAGGCGTTGCGGCTGGACGCCGCGATGCTGGTGCTCGAACCCGCGGAAATCGGCAAGGTGCTGGCGCGCCTGCCGGCCGAGCCGTTTCCGTCTTCCGTTTTCCCAACGAATGGAGACCTTCCATGAGCACGTCTCCCGACAACGTCGTCGACCGCGCGGCCGAGAACGCGAGCGACATCGAGATCCTGGTGGTGGAGGACAGCGCCACGCAGGCCCGCCAGCTGGCGCAACTGCTCGACACCGTGGGCTACCGGGTGCGCATCGCGTCCGACGGCCGCGCGGGCCTGGAGGCGGCCCGACAGCGGCCGCCGACGCTCATCGTCACCGACATCAACATGCCGCGCATGGACGGCTTCGAGATGTGCCAGGCGATCAAGCAGGACGTGCGCCTGCGCGACGTGCCGGTGATCCTGCTCACGTCCCTCTCCAGCCTGTACGACGTGATCAAGGGCCTGGACTGCGGCGCCGACAACTTCATCCGCAAGCCGTTCGAGGCGGACTACCTGCTGGGCCGCATCCGCTTCATCCTCGCCAACCGCGCGCTGCGGTCCAACGAGCGGGTGCAGCTCGGCATGAAGATCAACCTGGGCGGCCAGACCCATTTCATCACCGCGGAACGCCAGCAGATCTTCGACTTGCTGATCTCGACGTACGAGGAAGCGATCCACATGACGGAGCAGCTGCGCGCCCAGCAGGAGCGGATCGCCCATTCGTACCAGTCGCTGGAAGGGCTGTACCGCGTCGCGGAAGCGATCAATCCGGTGCTGTCGGAGCAGGACGTGGCCGAGCGCGCGCTCGACCGCGTGCTGGACCTGCCGGGCGTCACCGGCGCGACGATCCGCCTGCACGACCACGACGGCCGGCCCACGTTCGCCGTCGCGCGCGACGGCACCGGTGCGGTCATGGCGCCGTGCACGTGCGCGCTGCCGGCGGGGGCGCAGCCGGCGGCCGTGACGCGCTCCACGTGCCGCGGCTTTCCCAGCCTGCGCGTCCCGCTGTCGACGGGCACGCGCAGCCGCGGCATGATGTGCCTGACCGTCGGCGACGGCCCGCTGGCCGAGGACGACCGCCAGGTGCTGGAGACGGTCGGCAGCCAGATCGCCGTCGCCGTCGAGCGCGCGCACCTGTACGGCAACATGGAGCGCCTGGTGGACGAGCGCACGGCCGCGCTGGAATCGGAGCGCGCGCTGCTGGCGGCCGTCGTGAACCTGTCCGGGGCCCTCGTGTGCGTGGTCGACGGCGACGGCAACATCCGGCTGTTCAACCCGGCGTGCGAGCAGACGTCGGGCTGGCGCGCGGAAGAGGTGCTGGGACGGCCGTTCCGCGAGCTGTTCCGGCGCGCGGACAACGAGCCGATCGAATTCAATGCGTCGCCGGCCGGCGCCGTGCCCGTGCAGCAGAGCGGCGAATGGGTCGCGCGCGACGGGACCGTGCGCTCCGTGATCTGGTCGTCGACCATGCTGCGCCGTACCGACGGCAGCGTGCAGTACGTGGTCACGGCGGGGATGGACGTGACGGAGCTGCGCCGGGCCGAGGAGAACGTGCGGTACCTGGCCAATTTCGACCGCGAGACCGGACTGCCGAACGACGTCCTGCTGCGCGACCGCGTGCGCCAGATGCAGGCCCGCGTCATCGACGGCAAGCCGCTCCTCGGCTACATGCTGCTGCGCCTGACGCGCCTGCAGGTGATCCGGGCCAGCCTGGGACTGGAGGCGGAACAGGCGCTGCTGCGCCAGGCCGCGAGCCGCCTGGGCGAAATGCAGGATGCCGACCTCACCGTCGCGCGCACGGGCGAGCGCACGTTCACGCTGGCCGCGCTGCGCGCGAACGAGGCGGAGCTGGCCGCGCTGGCGCGCCAGGTGCTGGAACGCATGGACCAGGCGTTCGTGCACGACGACGAGGACGTGCACCTGGACCCGTGCGTCGGCATCGCGCTGTTCCCGAACGACGCCGACGACTACGACGGCCTCACGCAGGACGCCGAGGCGGCGCTGCAGCGCGCGCTGGCCAGCAAGGACGAGCGCTACGCGTTCTATCGTCCGGAACTCAACGACGGCGTGTACGAACGCTACCGCTTCGAGAACGCCTTGCGGCGTGCGCTCGAACGCGACGAGCTGATCGTCTACTACCAGCCCCAGGCGAGCCTCGCCACCGGACAGATCATCGGCTTCGAGGCGCTGCTGCGCTGGCAGCATCCGGAACTGGGCCTGATCCCCCCGGGCCGCTTCATCGGCCTGGCGGAGGAGACGGGCATGGTCCTGCCCATCGGCGAGCGGGTGCTGCGGCTGGCGTGCGAGCAGAGCGTCGCCTGGCAGCGCGAGGGCCTGCGCGCCGTGCCGGTGTCGGTGAACCTGTCGGCGCGCCAGTTCTCGGAACGGATCGTCGACACGGTCGCGAAGATCCTCGCCGAGACGGGACTGGAACCGAAGCTGCTCGAACTGGAGCTGACCGAAAGCGCGTCGATGGAAGACCCGCAGAAGACGGTCGACATCCTGTGCAAGCTGAAGGAGATGGGCGTGCGCCTGGCCATCGACGATTTCGGCACGGGATACTCGAACCTGAACTACCTGAAGCGCTTCCCCGTCGACCGCCTGAAACTCGACCAGTCGTTCGTGCACGACCTGACGTCCGACCCGGACGACCTGGCGATCGCGCGCGCCGTGATCGCGATGGGGCACGGCCTGCGGCTGGACGTGATCGCGGAGGGCGTGGAGACGGAAGGGCAGCTGGCGCTGCTGGCGCAGAACGGGTGCGACGAGGTGCAGGGCTATCTGTTCGGCCGGCCCGTGTCCGCCGCCGACAGCGCGCGCATGCTGCGCGAGGACAAGGCGCTCGCGCTGGACAAGCTGCAGCCGCAGCCCTATCACCGCACCCTGCTGTACGTGGACGACGAAGTGAACCTGCTGGCGGCGATCCGGCGCGCCATGCGCCAGAGCGGCTACCGCGTGCTGGTGGCGAGCAATGCGCGCGAGGCCTTCGAGATCCTCGCGACGACCGAGGTCGGCGTGATCGTGTGCGACCAGCGCATGCGCGGGATGAGCGGCACCGAATTCCTCGCGCGCGTGAAGCAGATGTATCCGCTCGCCGTGCGCATGGTGCTGTCGGGGTACACGGACCTGCAGTCGGTCACGGATGCCGTCAACCGGGGCGCGATCTTCAAGTTCCTTACCAAGCCCTGGGTCGACGCGGAACTGGACGAGGCGGTGCGCGAGGCGTTCGCCGAATTCGAAGCGAAGCGGGCGCACGGCAGCCCGTGACGGGGGCTGCTATCGCGCTTTTGGATACCGGCCCGGCCCATTTCATATAGGTGGGCGGGGGGAGGGTGGCTCATACTTGGGGTTTCCCTTCTCATAACCATAACGACGAGACCATGACGCTTCTTCCCCGTTCACTCACCACCGTTGCCTTCGGCGTCGCCCTGCTGTGCGGCGCCGCCCATGCCGCCGACGTCCGCGAGCGCCTGTCGTTCGACGCCGGCTGGCGCTTTGCGAAAGGCGATCCGGCCGGCGCCGCCGCGCCGGACGCGACCGCCCAACCCGCGTTCGACGACGGCGCCTGGCGCAAGCTCGACCTGCCGCACGACTGGGGCGTCGAGGGGCCGTTCAAGCAGGAATACCCGGGCGAGACGGGCAAGCTGCCGTGGTGGGGCGTGGGCTGGTACCGCAAGCACTTCACCTTGCCGGCCGGCGACGCGGGCCGCCGCGTCTACCTGGACATCGACGGCGCCATGTCGCACGCGAAGGTCTGGGTCAACGGTCAATACGTGGGCGGCTGGCCGTACGGCTACGCGTCGTGGCGCGTGGACCTGACGCCGTACGCGAAGCCGGGCAGCGACAACGTCGTGGCGATCCGGCTCGACAACCCGGAGCACTCCTCGCGCTGGTATCCCGGCGGCGGCATCTACCGCCACGTCTGGCTCGTCAAGACGGCGCCCGTGCACGTGGCGCAGTACGGGACGTTCGTGACGACGCCGCAGGTGTCGAAGGCGCAAGCCACCGTCTCCGTGCAGACGACCGTGGAAAGCAACGGCCGCGCCGCGCAGGTGCAGGTCGCGACCGAGATCTATACGCTCGATGCAAACGGCAAACGCGGCGCCTCGCCGGTCGCGCGCCAGGCGCCGACGAAGGTCACCAAGGTGGAGGCGGATCGCCAGGCCCAGCTCACGCAGACCGTGACGGTGCCGCAGCCGAAGCTGTGGAGCATCGCGAACCCGCAGCGCTACGTGGCCGTCACGACCGTCACGGAAAACGGCCAGGTGACGGACGTGGTCGAGACGCCGTTCGGCATCCGCAGCGCCGTGTTCGACGCCAAGAGCGGCTTCCTGCTGAACGGCCAGCGCGTGCCGCTGCAGGGCGTGTGCATGCACCACGACCTGGGCGCGCTGGGCAGCGCGATCAACGAACGCGCCCTGGAGCGCCAGCTGGAACTGCTGCGCGAGATGGGCACGAACGCGATCCGCACGAGCCACAACCCGCCGGCGCCCGAACTGCTCGACCTCGCCGACCGGATGGGCTTCGTCGTGCTGGACGAGGCGTTCGACATGTGGCACGAGAAGAAGACGCCGAACGACTATCACACGTCGTTCGACGAATGGCACGAGAAGGACCTGCGCGCGCAGATCCGGCGCGACCGCAACCACCCGAGCGTGATCGCCTGGAGCACCGGCAACGAGATCCCGGAGCAGGGCAAGCCGGAAGGCTGGAAGCTGGCCGCGCACCTGGCCGAGATCGCGCGCGGCGAAGACCGCACGCGCCCCGTCACGTCGGCGTACAACCACATCGACTCCGGCTACAACGGCTTCCAGAACGTGGTCGACGTGTTCGGCTACAACTACAAGCCGGGCGAATACGGCAAGATGCACGCGTCCGCGCCCTCCCTGCCGATCTACGGCAGCGAGACCGCGTCGACGATCAGCTCGCGCGGCGAATACTTCTTCCCGGTCAGCGACGACAAATCGAAGGGCGCCGCCAACTTCCAGGTGAGCAGCTACGACCTGACGGCGCCGCCGTGGGCGACGTCGCCCGACGTCGAATTCAAGGGCCAGGACGACAACCCGTTCGTGGCCGGCGAATTCGTGTGGACGGGCTTCGATTACCTGGGCGAGCCGACGCCGTACAACGACGATGCGACGAACCTGCTGAACTTTACCGACCCCGCCCAGCAGGCACGCGCCGCGCAGGAACTGGCGACGCTGAAGAAGATCGCGATGCCGTCGCGCAGCTCGTACTTCGGCATCATCGACCTGGCCGGCTTCAAGAAGGACCGCTTCTACCTGTACCAGGCCCGCTGGCGCCCCGAGCTGCCGATGGCGCACCTGCTGCCGCACTGGAACTGGCCGGAACGCGTGGGCCAGGTGACGCCGGTGCACCTGTACACGTCCGGCGACGAGGCCGAGCTGTTCCTGAACGGCAAATCGCTGGGCCGGAAAAAACGGGGCCCGCGCGACTACCGCCTGCGCTGGGACGACGTCGTCTACCAGCCCGGCACCCTGAAAGCCGTCGTCTACAAGAAGGGCAAGCGCTGGGCCGAGGACACCGTGGCCACGACGGGCAAACCCGCAAAGCTGCTCGTGTCGGCCGACCGGGCGAAGCTGCGCGCGGACGGGAAGGACTTGTCGTTCGTGACGGTCACCATCGCGGACAAGGACGGCCGTCCGGTGCCGCGCACGCACGACCGCATCGCCTTCAAACTGTCCGGCCCGGGCGAGATCGTCGCGACGGACAACGGCGACGCGACCGACCTGGAAGCGTTCCAGTCGCCGCAGCGCAAGGCGTTCAACGGGCTGGCGCTGGCCATCGTGAAGACGAAGGCGGGCGAAGCCGGCAAGGTGACCCTGACGGCCAGCGCCGACGGTCTCGAAGGGGCGCAGGTGACGCTGGAGAGCCAGGCGCAGTAAGCGTGCGGCGTCCACGTACGGGTTTGGCTGGAATCCTGCGCAAGGAGAACAGCCATGTCCGACGCCTGCGAGTGACGAATGCTAAGGACATTCCCAGAACCAGCACTCGACCGCATGCCAGTAGACATGGCCGCCTTCGCACGCGAGGCGGTGATGGTCGTCGTGGCAGATCAGGTCGATATGCCCTTGCGGGTCATACGGGCCCCACAGGCCGACGAAGCGAATCACGCCGCGGCGGTTGCCGACCGATTCGTGCAGGCGCGCCGCCCCGAATTTTTCCGGTTCGCCCCAAATCGCGGTCAAGTAGTTCGCCAGTGTCTCCTGCTTGATTTCGATGAACTGGCCGCGGTATTTGCCGGCCTCGATCTTCAGATACCCGGCCGCCAAGTGGATACCGGCACCATTGAGCGCGAGACTCATGCGGATGGCGCAGGTGTTGCGCCACTCCGAGTCGAGTATCTTTTCCGTGTGGCCGATCCATCGCCACAGCTCTTCGGACGGCACGTTGTACGCATCGGGGAAGTGCATGCGCAGCAGCGCATAGGGTGGTGTGGGCACGCGCAAAATGTCCTCCCGGGTCAGGAGCAGCAGTGATCGGGCGGGCAAGGCCAGCGTATCTGCCACATTCGCACGAGATGATCCGATGCGCGCTCCTTCCGCTGCGAGGCCGTCAGCTTGCGCAGGTAGGCCACCGCATCCGCACGCATGGCCTCGGGCGACTGCTTGCGCAGCTTCACGTGCGTGCGGCCTGTGTAACACCATAAGCCGCTCTCCGTGGCGTCATACACGCCCTTGACGTACTCGACGGCGCTGGCGTCGCCCAGCTCCAGTCGCCGCAGCAGTTGCGCACCCGTGAGCCACGGCGCCGGCGCGGGAATCGTCTTGGCCGGCGTCCCAGGCATGATGAAGGGATGTTCGTCGTCTTGAGGCTGCGATGCCGGCGCGGAGACCGCCGCCAGCATCAGGGCCACCACGGCGACGGCGCGGCCTACGATCGACGGGGCCGCCATGTCAGGCAACCCGGTTGGTGGCAAGGTCCCAGCCGCCGGCGGTATTGCCGCCGGCGCCGCCCATGATCCTCTGTTGGGTGTACCTCCATTTTACCTTGGAGAACTTCAGGCCGATGTGGTCCACCATCCCGATACCGGCGGACACCGACTGCGCCACTTCGCCTACCACGACGTTATCCAGCTCGACTTCGTAATACTTGACGCGGGTGCCCTGGCCGTCTGCCCGGAAGAATTCGAACTTCGCCTTCGGGATCGTCTTGCCCATCGCGCAGTGTTGGGCCAGGATCGGCGAAGCGAGGTCGCACAGCTTCATGAAGCTCACGTCCGACAGCTCGGCCCGTTCGGCGGTGTGCCCGCCGGCCGTCGAAGACGTCGCACTCTTGGGCTGGTTCAGTTTCCAATTAACGGAAAGACATTCCAGCCAACCCGGATGCGCGCTGTCGGCTGATTCGCCCTTGATACCGTCGATCTGCAGATAAACGTCGATTGCCATCGATACCTCCGTGATGTTGACGTGGCATCGTCGCAGGATTGGACCTGCGGGGACTCATTGCCGATCAACTATTGGCGTGCCTCTATGGGACCCGGCGCAATCGGACTCGCAGTGTTGTAATCAGGCGATATCGACCGAAACTCTTGCATGCAAGAGTTTCAAGAAAACCCCCACACTCGGCGTTTCCTCCGGATAATAGAAACTCCGTAGTTACGCCGAGCCATCGCCATGGAATTTGAAGTTTTCGAATCGCTATCGTCGAGCCCAGCACCGGCGGAGGCCACGTCGCCGCTGGTTCGGCTGCAATACCTGATCGACAACACGCCGGCGATCATCTACGCCACGGTGCCCAGCGGCGACTTCAAGATGACGTTCGTGAGCAACAACGCCTACAACGTCCTCGGCTACCGCCCGGAAGAGATGCTGGCCGACCCGAACTTCTGGTTCGACCACATCCACCCGGACGACGCCCCGAGCATCTTTTCCAGCCTGGCCCAGTTGTTCGTGGAAGGCGAGCGGACGTACGAATACCGGTTCCGCACGGCCCGCGGCGAGTTCGTGTGGATGCACGACCGCCTGCGCCTGATCCGCGACGAGCACGGCACGCCGGTGGAGGTCATCGGCTCGCTGACGGACATTACCGCGCGCAAGGGCATGGAGCAGAAGCAGCAACAGCTCATCGCCCGCCTGAGCGAGGCGCACGAGCAGCTGCTGCAGTCGGAAAAGATGGCGTCGATCGGCCAGCTGGCGGCCGGCGTGGCGCACGAGATCAACAACCCGATCGGCTTCGTCAATTCCAACATGGGCACGCTGCGCCACTACGTGGGCACCCTGCTGAACGTGGTGGATGCGTACGGCGAGGCCGTGCACAAGGCGGCGCCCGGCTCGGCGCTGGAAGCGCAGATCGACGCGATCAGCCGCGAGGCGGACCTCGGCTACCTGAAGGACGATATCGCCGACCTCGTGAGCGAGTCGATGGATGGCCTGAAACGCGTGAAGGACATCGTCCAGGCGCTGAAGGATTTTTCGCACGTCGGGCTGAGCGACTGGCAATACGCGGACGTGCACGCGGGCCTGGACACGACGCTCAACATCGTCGCCAACGAGATCAAGTACAAGGCGACGGTCGAGAAACACTACGGCAAGCTCCCGGAAATCAAGTGCCTCGCCTCGCAGCTGAACCAGGTGTTCATGAACCTGCTCGTCAACGCGGCCCAGGCCATCAAGAGCAAGGGCGTGATCACGATCGCCACCGGGTCGAGCGACGGCTGGGTGTGGGTGAAGATCAGCGACAACGGCTGCGGCATCCCGCAGCAGAACCTCAAACGCATCTTCGAACCGTTCTTCACCACGAAGCCGGTCGGCAGCGGGACGGGCCTCGGCCTGTCGCTGTCGTACAGCATCGTCAACAAGCACGGCGGGCGCATCGACGTGGCGTCGAAGCCGGACGTCGGTACCGTCTTCACGATCAAGCTGCCTGTGGTGCCGCCGGCGTCGGCGACGGAACCCGCCAAGGCCTGACGCTTATTCCTCGTGCAGGGCGATCGCGGCGATCTGCCATGAGCCCATCCCGCACAGGATGCCCAGGATGGCCGTGATCCAGATCGACGCGGCGGTCGTCAGACCGCCGACGAGGACCGAGACCGTCAGGCGCAGCAGGATGTCGAAGTAGTCCATGCGTCGGGTTGTTGTCGAGAGGACACTATTGTACCGGCCCCGCCGCCGATGTCACCGCAAAACAAGTGTCGTGCATATGCCACGGACTGACACATTCTGATAGAATTTCCGCATGGAAATATGTAATGTTGGCCCACGCGCCCCATGAGGTCCACCATGTCTTGCCGAATCCCGCTCACCGTTCCGCGCCGCCGCGGCTTCACCCTGATCGAACTCCTGATCGTGGTGGCCATCGTCGGCATCCTCGCGTCCATCGCGCTGCCCGCCTACGGCAAGTATCTCGTGCGCGGCAACCGCGCGGCCGCGCAGGCGTATCTGCTCAACCTGGCGCAGGCGCAGGCGCAGTATTTCGCCGATGCGCACGAGTACGCGGGTACGCCGGCCGCACTCGACCTGCCCGTGCCGGCCGAGGTGGCGAGTTACTATGACGTCAGCATCGAGGCCGCGTCCGGTCCGCCGCCGTCCTTCACGATCACGGCCACGCCGGTGATCGGGTCGCGCCAGGCCGGCGACGGCAACCTCACGATCGACAACAGCGGCGCCCGGACGCCCTCGAACCTATGGTAAAGCGTGCGCGCGGCTTCACGCTGATCGAACTGATGACGGTCGTGGCCATCACCGCGATCCTGTCGGCCATGGCCGCGCCGGCGTTCAAGAGCCTCGTGGCCGGCCAGCGCGCGCGCACCGCCGGCACCGACCTGTACGCGGCCCTCGTGCTCGCGCGCAGCGAAGCGATCAAGCGCAATACCCAGGTCACCCTGCAACCGGCCGGCGCGACGTGGCAGGCCGGCTGGCGCATCCCGAATCCGTCCGATACGGGCCACCCGGTCGCGAACCACGGCCCGGTGCAGGGCGCGACCATCACGGGGCCGGATACCGTCGTGTACCTGCCCAACGGCCGCGTCGCAAGCGATACGGCGCCGTCGTTCGACGTCGCCGTCGACGGCGCGGAGAACCACCGCTGCGTGCAGGTGGACCTGAGCGGGCGCCCGCGCCTGCAGGCGTCGGGGTGCTGAATGCGGCGCGCCCCGAGTCTCCACGCCAGCGCGGGCCTGAGCCTCGTCGAAGTGCTCGTGACCGTCGTCATTCTCGCGTTCGGCCTGCTGGGCATCGCCGCGCTGCAGGCCAAGGTCCAGGTGGGATCGATCGAGGCTTACCAGCGCGCCCAGGCCGTCGTGCTGGTGGATGACATGCGCGCCCGCATCCTCGGCAATGCGGCCCATGCGGCCGACTACGTGACGGATGCGCCGCTCGGCAAGAGCGACGACCAGCCGGCCGACTGCACCACCGTGGCCGTGGGCAGCGCACGCGACCGGTGCGAATGGAGCCAGGAACTGAAGGGCGCCGCCGAGCAGACGGGCGCCGGCGCGGCGTCCGGCGCGATGATCGACGCGCGCGGCTGCGTCGAACAACTGCAGGCGCCCGATCCGACGGCCGGCGTGTGCAAGCCCGGCATCTATCGCGTGAGCGTGGCGTGGCAGGGACTGCACAAGACCAAGGCACCCGGCCTCGCGTGCGGCGCCAACCAGTACGGCCCGGACGCCAACCGGCGCGCGATCGCCGTGCAACTGGCGATCGGCCTGCCGTCGTGCACCTAGGAGACGCGATGGTTGTCCTGTCCAAGCGCCGGTCCGCCGGTTTTTCCATGCCCGAGCTGCTCGTCTCCGTGACGATGGGCCTGTTGATCGTCGTCGGCATGGTCACGCTGTTCTTCCACAACAGCCGCGCCCAGGCCGAGATCGAACGCGCCAACCGCCAGATCGAAAGCGGCCGCTATGCCGTGGACCTGCTGGCGAGCGACTTGCGCAACGCCGGCTTCTACGGCGAATTCGACCCGACCCTGTTGCCCGACCCGGCGGCCGTCCCCGACCCGTGCGCCGCCACCCTGGCCGCGCTGAAGGCCATGCTGCCGCTGCACGTGCAGGGGTTCAGCCCCGCCGACACGCTGCCGTCCTGCGTGTCCGACGTGCGCGCCGGCACGGCACTCGTCGTCGTGCGCCACACGCGCGCCTGCGTCAACGGGGATCCGAACTGCAGCGCCAACGATCCCGCCGGTCCGCTGTTCCAGGCGTCGCTGTGCAGCGACTCGGACGAGCTGGGGTCGGCCGACCCGGCCAACTGGTATGCGCTGGACACCGATCCGGCCCAGCTGCTGCGCACCCGGCGCGACTGCGCCACGACGGCCGTCGCGCGCCGCTACCAGACGCACGTGTATTACGTCGCCAACAACGACGAGCCGGGCGACGGCATTCCCACGCTGAAGCGCGCGGAACTGCGCTACGCCGACAACACGTTGAAATTCGTGACCGTGCCGCTGGTGGAGGGCGTCGAGAACCTGCAGCTGGAATACGGCATCGACACGCATGGCGACGGCACGGTGGGCGTCACCACGAGTGCGCCGGCCGGCGCCAACGGCTGCACCGCGCCGGCGTGCGCGGTATCGAACTGGCGCAACGTCGTCGCCGTGCGCGTGCACGTGCTGGCGCGCAGCCCGAGCACGACGCCGGGCTGGACGGACACGAAGACGTACAACCTCGGCACGGCCGCCGACGGCAGCGCCCGCACGGCCGGGCCGTTCCGCGACGGCTACAAGCGCCACGTGTTCCAGACGCTCGTGACCCTGGCCAATCCGGTGGGAAGGAAGCAGCCATGAGGACCCCGCGCCGCGAGCAGGGCATCACCCTGGTGACCGCCCTGATCATGCTCCTGCTGCTCACGATGCTGGCGCTGGCCAGCGTCAACCTGGGCAATTCGAACCTGCAGGTGGTCGGCAACATGCAGCGCCGCGACCAGGCGCTGGCCGCGGCACACGCCGTGCTCGAAGAGACCATCAGTTCGCCCACGTTCACCCAGACCCCGAACAGCGCACTGTCGAACACGTGCGGCGCGCCGAACCAGCGCTGCGTCGACACCGATGGCGACGGCAGGACCGACATCAAGGTCACCCTGAGCCCGCCGCCCAGCTGCGTGAAGGTCCAGCCGATCAAGAACTCGGACCTCGACCTGAACGAGGACGAAGACATCGGCTGCGCCGTCGGCGCCTCCCAGATGCACGGCGTGGTCGGGGCCAACGACGGCAATTCCGACTGCGACAACAGCGTCTGGGACGTGAGCGCGGTCGCCACCGACGACGCGACGCAAGCCTCCGTCACGGTCGTCCAGGGCGTCGCCGTGCGGATCGCCCGCGACGACGTCGCCACCAACTGTCCGCAACCCGGAGCCAGCCCATGACCCGATCCACCCTTGCCCTGGCGCTCTCCGCGTGCCTCGCCGGCCTGCCCGTCGTCGCGGCCGCCGACGACATCGACATCTTCACCGGCGCGTCGGCCGGCAACAACATCAACCCGCGCATCCTGATCGTGCTCGACAACACGTCGAACTGGGCCCGCCAGAGCCAGCAATGGCCGGGTGGCCTGCAGCAGGGCCAGTCCGAAGCGCGCGCGATCAGCAACCTGCTGACGACCCTGGACAGCACGGTCAGCCTGGGCCTGATGGAGTTCGTCACGGGCGGCAACGCGAACGACGACGGCGGCTTCATCCGCTCCGCCATCCGTCCCCTCGACAACTCGGCCAAGACGAGCTTCACGAGCCAGCTGTCGACCATCTACAACAGCATCAATTCGCCGAACGAGAAGCGCAATTCGCACACGCCGTACGGCGACCTGATGTACGACGTGTACAACTATTTCGCCGGCGCCGATGCGTACTCGCCGGGCGGCGTCATCGCCAGCATCGCGGACGCCGGCGGTTACACGACGCCGTATTCCACGTTCCGCTCGCCGCTGACGGCCGCGAACACGTGCGGCAAGAGTTTCGTGATCTTCATCGGCAACCCGAACGCGAGCGGCCCCGCCAGCGACACCGCGGCCAACACGGCGTTGCTCAACCAGGTCAACGGCAGCACCGTGAGCCAGCTCGGCCTGCCGAACTTCACGACGCAGAACGCGACGACGACCAGCAACCTGGGCGTCACCAACGCCTGCTACGCGAGCCCCACGGCCGCGGCGGGCGAGGTGGACGCGTACGCGGCGCAGTGCGCGAGCTACACCGAAGGCTGCTCGATCGGCGCCGCGACGGCCAACGTGAACCCGATCGCCTGTCCGGCCGGCAGCCTGTCGTACACGGTGACGCAATCCGTCTACCATCCGGCGACGACGAGCCCCGGCCAGCCCGTGCCGGGCACGGTCACGACGGCGACCGGCACGACGACCGGCTATTACGCCGCGGCCGCCGACGTCCCCACGAGCGACCACGGCAACCTGACCTGCCCGGCAACGCAGACAACTACCAATGGCACCAGCACGACCACGACCACCTACAGCTGCACGTACACGGTCGGCGCGGCGGTCGGCACCGCGACCACCGCGACGGCGACCGCGACCGCCAGCGAGGACCCGAACGGCAGGGGCGCCGGCTGCTATACCGGCATCGGTACGGCCACCGGCAACTGGAATCCGGCCACGACCACCGACTTCGGCAGCCTGTCCTGCCCGGCCAACAGCACCTGCACGTATTCGGGCGCGCTGGCCGGCAACGCGAGCGGCTGCCAGGGTTCCGGCTACCGCCAGGTGAACGTCACGCAGACCGCGACGAGCAAGCGCCAGTACACGATCACGCAGACGATCACGCCCACGTCGGTCAGCAACACGACGACGCCGGCCTACACGACGACCACCAACCTGGGCATGACGTCGCAGTGCTACTCGAGCCCGCCCGCGTCGACGCCGGACTACGCCGCGTCCTGCAGCGGCACCAACATCAGCTGCACGTACAACAACACGCCGACGAGCACCACGCTGGCCGCCTGCCCGGCGGGCACGAGCGCGTACAACATCGTCGGGACGAACATCGTGCTGACCGACGTCCCGACCGGGACGACGTCGACCGACACCGGCCCGCGCAACGCCGACGAATGGGCGCGCCTGCTGCACGACAAGGGCGTACCCGTTCCCGGCACGACGAGCACGCGCTCGCCCGTGACGACGTACACCATCGACGTCTACAACGCCCAGCCGAACGCCACCCACACGGCGCTGATGATGAGCATGGCCAAGGCGGGCGGCGGCAAGTATTTCGCCGCGAAGAACGAGCAGGCCATCCTCGACGCGCTGCGCCAGATCATCATCGAGATCCAGGCCGTGAACACGACGTTCGCGTCGACCAGCCTCCCGGTCAATGCGACGAACCGCTCGCAGAACGAAAACCAGGTCTTCATCGGCATGTTCCGCCCCGACCCGGACGCGAAGCCGCGCTGGTTCGGCAACCTCAAGCGCTACCAGCTGATCGCGAGCGGCGCCAACATCGAGCTGGGCGACGTCAACGGCAAGATCGCGGTCAATACGCTGACCGGCTTCGTCACGCCGTGCGCGGCGAGCTACTGGACGTCGGATTCCGGCACGTACTGGAGCGGCCTCGGTATCAATCCCGATCCGGCCGGG